>NZ_JBVVPS010000026.1:0-113153 GCF_055811355.1 Bradyrhizobium sp. WSM4873
CCCCCCCCCCCCCCCCCCCCCCCCCCCCCCCCCCCCCCCCCCCCCCCCCCCCCCCCCCCCCCCCGCGCCCCCCCCCCGCGCCGGTGTCATTCGTGTTGCCCTGAACGCCGTGTCCCCGTTTCCGTGGCAAAGCCATAGATCAGCGCCAGCCGGTCCAGGCATTCACGAAAACGCCGCGCAAAATAGTCGATCCAGCGCTGCGTGCGCACGGCGCGACGTTGGCCGATCTCGTCCATGGTCAGGCCCAGCACCAACACGTCGTGCACTAGCGCGGCACCGTCTGTGCCGAGTTCGCGCTCGATCCGGTTCAGCCGCAGCACCGCCTCGCGTTGGCTCTCGGTGACCGGCTCGCGCGTGCGCGCCCCATCGACATATTCGCGAGTCGGGTCCATTGCCTGAAGGCCTCGTTCGGCCCTCTCCCAATCGTTCTGGAAGGCGCGCCCGCCGCGATACTGCGCCTCGTCGATCTGATGGTGCGCATGCAGCCGGCCGAGCGGATCGCTGCGGATCGACCGCACGGCCACAATCTTCTCGCCGGGGTCGAGCGCCAGCGGATTGTCAACCTCGACTTCCGCCACCTCCGCATTGAACGGTATCTCACGTGAGCGTCGGTCGTAGACATTCGCCAATTTGTAGGACCTGTTGCGTCGGACACGTGCCACTCGGATACTCCTTGCGAAATTGACGATTGAACGGGCGGTGCGTCAGGCGGCAGAGACCAACCGCAGCACGACGGGGCCGGCGACGCGGGCCGATCCAGTTCCGGCGCGGCGCGTTAGGCGCGCATGCGGCGTGCAATAGCTCGAGCCCGGCTCACGCGGATGGCCGCAGAAGGTGATCTCCTCCCCGTCCTTGTCGCCGCCATAAGGATAGCGACAGTCCTCGCCCGCGAGTTCGAACAATGGGACCAGGCGCGGCTGGACGCCGACGCAGCGCAATTTGACCTGCGCGGCAGGCTTCATCGCAGATTTCGGCGGCAGGTTCAGTAACGCGGGACGGTGCGGGAGGATAAGACAGGCTCCAGACGGCAGCGCCGGGACGATCGACGGGCCCGTCGTCCGTATCTGCACGACCAGCCCGAGCCGCTTGGCGCGGCCGACCACCGCGTTGCGCGTGTAAGCCGTTCCAAACCTTGCGTTAATCCGTCTTCCGATCTCAGCATAAGACATTCCCTTGAGAAAATAGTCGCGAAGCGCGTCGGAGTGCTCCGACGACCAATGGCCCGGTTCCATGCTGCTGTCCTGTGATGCGCCTCCTCCGATCGCACGATCGCGAGGCGGAGCCCACATTCCGGTATTCCGAAGTCGAAGTCAAGCGGTAATTCTGATATTCATAATTGCATCAATTCCGAATTTCGGATTACAAGAGACGGACGATAGACAATCGAGGGAATCACCATGTTGGACGCTGCAATGATCGAACGGGGCCTGGAAAAGACGGGCAAGAGCAAGGGCGGCCTGGCGGCTGCCATGGGCGTACGCCCCGGCGCTGTCTCGGAGATCCTCGGCGGCGAACGCCTAGTGAAGGCTTCGGAAATCATACCGATCATGGAATATCTCGAGCTCAATCTCGCGCCGATCATGGGCCGGGTCGGGGCGGGTGCCGTGATCGAGCCGGATTATGAGCAGGTTCCCCCCGAAGGCCTTGGCGACATCGCGCTGCCCTTCCCGATCATGGAGGAGACCATCGCATTCGAGATCGTGGGCGATTCGATGCTGCCCAAATACGAGAGCGGCGACGTCATCGTGGTCTACAAGGACCAGCGCCATCCCCTGTCGAGCTTCTACGGCGAGGAGGCTGTGGTCCGGCTCAAGACCGGTGAGCGCTATCTGAAGACGATCGAGCGGGGCAAATCCCCCTCCGTCGTCAATCTCACCAGCTTCAATGCCAAGCAGATCGTCGGCGTGAAACTGGAGTGGGTCGGCGAGATCTGCCTGTCCATGCCCAAGGGGCAGCTGGAGCGGCTGCGCGCCAAATCGGCTCGCCCTCGCAAGAGGAGCAAGTAGGCCAAAATTCCGTTTTTACGAAATGAAGCTTGACTTGCTTCCGTTTTTCGGAAATACTCTGCCGTGCTCCGCCATGGGGCACGGCAGGATCGTTCCATGCAGTATTTCGTCGTGATGATCGACTATGGACGCCGCGGCCGCGAGGCGGTCGTCGACCCTGAAATCACCAGGCGCGAGGTCATTTCGCGCGTCGCCTCAGGTGAATATCGAAATATCTCGTTCATCCAGGAAATCGTGGAGAATTCGGTCGAAGACGTGACCGAGGCGATCCTCGCTGAGGCTGCCCTGCCCCGGATCCCGCCCGAAGAAGTCGACCTCCAGGCTCTCCGCCTCGATCACGCCCGCGATCTGCGCAAGCACGAGCGGACGTGACGTAGACCCAGGGTCGGCCTTTTCCGGTCCGATCGAATCGGATCGGATCCTAGATTGTTATTTTGACACGCTTTCTTGACGCGAACCGGAATCCACTTCGCTCGAAAACGCTCTGCCAGCGCACCACGCCCCGTTCGGAGATCACACCGTGAGAACGGTTGATCCCGTGGTCTTGCGCGCGGCGAGATCGGCATGGGCCTTGGCGGCGTCCTTCAGTGGATAGGTCTGGTGCACCTCGATCTTGACCGCGCCGGACTTGACGACCTCGAACAACTCGCCTGCCATCGCGACCAGGCTCTCACGCTTGGCGGCGTAGGTGAACAGCGTCGGGCGGGTGACGTAGAGCGAGCCCTTCTGCGCGAGCAAACCGAGATTGAGCGGCTCGACGGCGCCGGAGGACGCACCGAACAGCGCTGCGACGCCGAGCGGCGCGAGGCAGTCGAGCGACTTCAGGAACGTATCCTTGCCGACGGAGTCGTAGACCACCGGCACCTTCTTGCCGCCCGTGATCTCGTCCACGCGCTTCACGAAATCCTCGCGGCTATAGATGATGACGTGGTCGCAGCCATGCGCTTTGGCGAGCTTGGCCTTCTCGTCGTTGCTGACCGTGCCGATCACGGTCGCGCCGAGATGCTTGGCCCACTGGGAGAGAATCAGGCCGACGCCACCGGCGGCCGCATGGAGCAGGATGGTGTCCCCGGCCTTCACGCGATAGGTCTGCCGGATCAGATATTGCGTGGTGAGCCCCTTCAGCATCATCGCCGCCGCGGTCTTGTCGTCGACACCGTCCGGCAGCTTCAGCAGTCGGTCGGCCGGGATCAGCCGCGCTTCGGAATAGGCGCCGAGCGGCGAGGCGCCGTAGGCGACGCGATCGCCCGGCTTCAAATCGGTGACACCGGCCCCGACCTCCTCGACGACACCGGCAGCCTCGCTACCAAGCCCGCTCGGCAGTTGAGCCGGGTAAACGCCGGAACGGTTGTAGATGTCGACGAAGTTGAGACCGACGGCGGTATGGCGGATTCGCGCCTCGCCCGGTCCGGGCTTGCCGACACTGACCTCCTCCCAGACCAGCACTTCCGGACCACCAGTCTTGTGAAAGCGAATGGCATGCGTCATGGGCGTTGCTCCCTTATCGTTGAGGTCAAAGTCTGAACACCGGATCGGGCTTTTGAAATAGGTATTTGGTCCGCTCGTCACAGTACAGAGACGTAACAAGAATGTCACAGCGAACGACAAACCTCCGCCGTTCCGCCTCTGTTCGAAAGAGTTGATGTCGGCCTTTCGCCGGCCGGCAGTAGCCTTCGCGTGGGTTTGGAGGTCGTCTGCGAAGGAGAGCCGAGATGCCAGCTTATGTACAGCATCATCAGGATATCGAGATCGCGCCTGTGATTTGCCCTGCTTGCACGGGGTTCCTTCCAATGTATGTGCGCGAGGTCGAACCGCATTGGAGTCTTGCCAAGATCGACTTCGTCTATGAATGCGCCGATTGCGGTGCCGAGGTCAGACAGACGATCCGCAAGCCGGAGTTGCTGCGGCACTGATCCCGGGGCCGGTAGCCGCCCGACTATTTGCGTTGAGCGGAAAAACGTCATTCGCGCGGGTCTGGGCTCTCCCAAACGAGGCTTGTTCTTTGCCGTGAACGCAGGCAGAACAAGCCTCAATCAAGACCTTTGGGAGCGCCTTTTCGTGGCTGAACAGAAGCCCTCGACAGCGATCGAGGCAGTGGAGAGCGGCCTCGCCGCGCAAGGCTACATCGCGAGCCGGCAGATCGCGACCGCCGTCTATTTGTCGCAACAGATCGAGAAGCCGATCCTGGTCGAAGGACCCGCGGGCGTCGGCAAGACCGAACTTGCCAAGGCGATCGCGGCCTGGCGCGGCCTGAAGATGATCCGCCTGCAATGCTATGAAGGCCTCGACGAGGCCAAGGCGCTCTATGAATGGAAATACGCCAAGCAGCTTCTCTACACGCAGATCCTCAAGGACAAGCTCGGGGAAGTCCTGGGCGGCGCGCAGACTTTGCACGCCGCACTTAATCAGCTTCACGATTTCGGTGACGTGTTCTTCTCCAAGGAGTTCGTCGAGCCGCGGCCGCTGCTGCAAGCGCTGGAGCAGCCGGGCGGCTGCGTGCTCCTGATCGACGAGATCGACAAGTCGGATGCGGAGTTCGAATCGTTGCTGCTGGAAATTCTCTCCGACTTCCAGGTCACGATTCCCGAGCTCGGCACCGTCTCCGCGATCACGCCGCCAACTGTGATCCTCACCTCCAACAGCGAGCGCGATCTCGGCGATGCCTTGAAGCGGCGCTGCCTGCATCTGCACATCGGCTTCCCCGAGCAACGGCTCGAGGAGCGCATCGTCGAGAGCCGCGTCCCCAACATTTCGGAGACGCTGCGGCGGCAGATGGTCGGCTTTATCCACGAAATCCGCTCGCTCGACCTGAAGAAGCTGCCTTCGGTCAGCGAGACCATCGACTGGGCGCGCGTGCTGGTGCTCTTGCAGGCCTCGGAGCTCGACACCGAGATCGTCAAGGACACGCTCAACGTGCTCCTGAAATACGAGGCCGACATCGAGGCGGCTCAGCCTCAGATTACGACCTTCATCGCCAAGGCAGCACGATCCAACGTCTTCGGTTGACGCCGATGCGCGAGAATATCCACCGTTTCTTCCGTGCCGCACGGGGCGCCGGCGTCCATGTCTCGCCTGCCGAAAGCATCGATGCGATGCGCGCGGTCGCGCAGGTCGGCGTTTCCGACCGGACCATCCTGCGCGATGCGCTCCTTCTGACGCTCGCCAAGTCGCAGGACGAAAAGCTCGCGCTCGGTGACTGTTTCGATCTGTTCTTCAGCCAGCCGGAGCCGCGGCAGGAACAATCTGAAGCCAACAGCAACGATGTTTCGGAGGACGCGGATCGATCTCCGTCATCCGGCGAGGCCAGCGATGCGAGCGGCGGTTCGCCCCCCGAGGAATTGGGCCCCCTGGCGCAGATGCTGCTGTCGCAGGATCGCAACGCGATCACCGCCGCGATCGCCAGCGCCTCAGGTGCGGCCTCCCTATCCGACATCCGCTACTCCACTCAGCGCGGCATCTTCTCCAGCCGCATGCTCGACGCCATGGGGCTCCAGCGGCTACGCGACGATCTCGACGAGCTGACCGCGACCAATCCGGCACTGGCCGAGCGGCTTCGCGCCGCGCTCGATGGCTTGCGCGAAGCCGTTCGCGACACCGTCGCGCAGGGGCTTGCGCTCTATGCCCGCGAGGAGGCTGAAAATCTCCGCAACGAGATTCTGCGCAACGCGCCGCTTGCCCGCATCGAGCGGCGCCATGTCGCGGAGATGCGCGCTCTCATCCGCCAGATCGCGCGGCGCCTGCGCGAGCGCTATTCGAAACCACGCAAGCGCCAACGGCGCGGTCATCTCGACGTCCGCCGCACGCTGCGCCGCAACGCCGCCTGGGGCGGCATCCCCTTTCTCACGGCCTGGAAGCGCAAGCATCGCGACCGGCCGAAGATCGTGGCGCTCTGCGATGTCTCGGGCTCGGTCGCGCAGGTCTCGGATTTCTTCCTGCTCCTGATCCACTCGCTGCACGAGGTCGTCGACGACGTCCATTCCTTCGCCTTCTCCTCGCATCTGATCGAAGTCAGCGACATCCTGGAATCGAAACCGCCGGAAGAGGCGATGGCCGAGATCATGTCCAAGGTCGGCTTCGGCTCCTCCGACTACGGCTCTTCGCTGGCCGATTTCGAGAAGGAGTTCATGAGCGCGCTGACGCCGCAGACAACGGTGATCGTGCTGGGCGATGCCCGCAGCAACAATCTCGATCCGCGCGCCGACATCCTGCGCCGCATCTCGGAGCGCTCGAAACGGCTGGTGTGGCTCAATCCCGAAGGACGTCTCGCCTGGGGCTTTGGCGATTCCGAGATGCCGCGCTATGCAACCTTCTGCAGCGTGGTGCGCCAGTGCGCCACCGCGCAGCAGCTCGAGCGCGCGGTGTCCGATATTGTGGCGACTTATCAGTAGGCCTTACTCACAGCCGGCGTCAGTTTCGCACCAGCTCCGTCTGAGCGACATTGCACTCCCGAAAATGATAGGCGATCTCGTCAAGCGCGCGCTGCTCCCATTCTTGAGCTTGCGCAAGCCAGAAAACCCGGCGCTGGAAATCAAGCGCGGCGCGCTCCCGGCAC
This sequence comes from Bradyrhizobium sp. WSM4873, assembly GCF_055811355.1. Lineage (NCBI taxonomy): Bacteria > Pseudomonadati > Pseudomonadota > Alphaproteobacteria > Hyphomicrobiales > Nitrobacteraceae > Bradyrhizobium > Bradyrhizobium sp. WSM4873. Next base: position 6,559 of record NZ_JBVVPS010000026.1, read on the forward strand.
AGAGATTCCTGACTGCGAATTTCGACCAGTCTGTTCATGCACTCCACTCCTGGCGTGTGAAGCCATTCCTCGCGAACAAGCGTAACAGAATTCCGAACCCTTCGTCTCATGATTTCTGTGCATATTGCGACGCAGAATGGGACAGCAGCGCTTCCCGTGCAGTGCGGTGGTTCGCGGACCAACATCAAGCCCACATCATCAATATGTGATCGGGCTCCGGACGATCCTCGTGATCGAGCGGTCTTTAACTCGTGTAGCGCAATGGCGTGCAGCAATTTGTGAAGAGAGGTTCTAAACGCCTCACCGAATTCCCGACTCATTGTCGTCGCACGGTGTTCATGCAGCGCCTCTAACAGAGGCGCACGAACGGCACTGCGGCTTGAGGCAACATGAGCAACGACATCGACTTCGATCTTTCGCCGGACCAATGGGAGGTTCTGAAGGCGCTTCGCAACCCGGTTTCGAACGGTCGTCTTTCCAAGGCCTATATCATCGAGAGCCTCGTCAAGCTTGGTCTTGTCGTCGTCTGCGACGGCGTGCCGGTCATGACGCCGAATGGACGCAAGGTGCTGGTACGTGGATCGTGTCGGTTGCTGGATCTCGCGGCGTGACGTGGCTACCCGCGTGCGGAACGTGACCGTAGGACCGCAAAATCGCCTGTCCACGTGACCTATGACACCTCGAACGGTCTCCCGGTGCCGATGCGCATGCCCAGTCGCACCGCAAAAAGCGACCAATTAGACCTCCTCCTCAGCGAAAACCGCGACAATCTGGCACGCTAGTTGCTCCTTTCGACGATCGAGACGTCGTAAAAACGGGGGAGTCACCATGTCGACCATTGCCGCGGCCCCGGCCGCCGAGCCAAAGCCGCTCTACACATCGCTATTCGTTCAGGTCCTGGCCGCGCTGATCCTCGGCATCATTCTAGGGGTGGCCGCGCCAGATTTTGCGATCTCCCTCAAGATTCTCAGCGACGCCTTCCTGAAGCTAATTTCGATGATAGTGGCGCCGATCGTGTTCTGCGTCGTCGTGCATGGCATTGCCGGCGCGGGCGACCTCAAGAAGGTCGGACGGGTCGGCGTCAAGGCGCTGGTCTATTTCGAGGTGATGACCACAGTCGCGCTCGTGGTCGGTCTTATCCTGGCCTACACTTTCGGCCCCGGTCATGGCATGAACATCGACCCTTCGACGCTGGATGCCAAGGCGCTCAACACCTATGCCGACAACGCCCACAAGCTTCAGGGCGGCGGCATCGGCTCCTTCCTGCTCAACGTGATCCCGAGCACCTCGTTCGACGCCTTGTCGCGCAACGACGTGCTCCAGGTGCTGTTTTTCGCCGTGCTGTTCGGCGTAGGCCTCGCACTGGTCGGCGGCGAGAAAGGCAAGCTCGTCACGTCGATGATCGATGCCGCCTCGACCGTGCTGTTCCGCGTCATGGGGCTTATCGTCCGCGTCGCTCCACTTGGCGTTCTCGGCGCAGTCGCCTACACCGTCGGCAAATACGGCGTCGGCTCGCTCAAACAGCTCGTCTCACTGGTGGCGCTGTTCTACGTCTCGGTCGGCATCTTCGTGCTGGGCGTGCTCGGCGGCGTCATGGCGCTCGCCGGCATCAACATCCTCAAATTCCTCGCCTACCTGCGCGAGGAGTTGACCATCGTGCTCGCGACCGCCTCGTCGGACGCCGTGCTGCCGCAGATCATGAAGAAGCTCGAGCGGATGGGCGTAAAGGATTCCGTGGTCGGCCTGGTGATCCCGACCGGATATTCCTTCAACCTCGACGCCTTCTCGATCTATCTCACGCTCGCGGTCGTCTTCATCGCGCAGGCGACCAACACGCCGTTGTCGTTCGGCGACCTCCTGCTGGTGCTCGGCGTCTCCCTGATCACCTCCAAGGGCGCGCATGGCGTGCCGGGCTCTGCGATCGTGATTCTGGCGGCGACGCTGAACGCCGTGCCGAGCATCCCTGCGATCGGTCTCGTGCTGGTTTTGTCGGTCGACTGGTTCATCGGCATGGCTCGCGCGGTCGGCAACCTCACCGGCAATTGCGTTGCGACCGTGGTGGTCGCCGCTTGGGAAGGCGATCTCGACCGCGCCAAGGCGGCCAAGGTCCTCGACGGTGGCGAGCTTGTGGACGTGACGGCGGGGTAACGACCGCCGTTCAGTCATTCCACTGGAGGAGCGGCGTTCCATGCGCCCTCCTCCAGACGGAGAGGAAACGCGGAAACCAGGAGTGGGCCACGGCGCCCTTGTAGGCCCAGGTGCGATACTTCAGGCCCTGTTCCGAGATCAGTTCCTGATAGCCGCCGTGGACTTCGGTCGCGGTGCGAATGTCCTTCAGAATTCCCTGGGCGCAGGATCGGTAGGTATCGCTCCCCGAGCATTCGTCGTAATCCAGCATGCGATCCGCGAACTCGACGTTGAACGTCGGCCAGGAGGAACGCCCCTGGTAAGCGGGAGCCGCGATCTTGTGGATCATCTTGTTCCGCGGATTATCTGCGGACACCAGGAAGTGGAATGTGCCGGGGATGCGAAAGCGCGGCTCCGCGACGATCAGATCCGCCGTGGCCGCGAACAGGGCGCGCTCGCTTTCCTTGTTCATATCCCAGAAGCCGCGATGCACGCTGACGAAATCCAGCGCAACTGAGAACACCGGTGATTCCGTGGGGCCATCCAGGGAATGCCTGATATAGCCGCCTTTGCCGAACAGGTGGAGCAGGTCCCTCTTGTACTGCGCCAGGTCGCGTCCGAGCCGCCGCTTCAGCTCGTTCTCGTCGACGATTCCGAGCCGCACGCCCCACACGAATGTCGTGTAGACGCAGGCATTGGTGACGAAACGCCTGCGCTCGGCGCGCGTGTCGGTTGCCGCGGAGCGCGGAGCACTAGCGTCGCACAGCAAATACGTGGAGCCATCATCGTTGAACGGCTCGAGCTCGCTTGCGAGCTGGAGGATCGCGCGCTTCAGATCACCGCAATATTCGGCCAGGAGCAGGCGGCCGGCATGCGCGCATTGCGACATCGCCAGATAGGATGACGCTCTCTCCTCGGCAGAGATCATCTGCCGGAGGCCGGCCAGAATGCCGAGCAGCGTATCCGAAGGGCACGAGAAATAGTTCACGCCGAGATACCGGGCGCGCCCGGCCGGAACGATGGTCGTCGTGACGACGTTGGCGCGAACCGCTTCCAGCAGCAGGCGGACGCTCTCTTCGAGCAGACGAGCCCGCCGCACCGCATCCTGCGAATCCATGATGGTGTCGGGGTCGAGGACGTCGGGATAGAACCAGGCGAAGTCGCGCGGATAGTACGCAGAAGCGTGCGGTGCGCCGGTGACGAGAAAGGACTCGGTCAACGAAAAGGCGCTGTCCATCGAATGCCGATAGAGGTCCTCGATGGACGTGAACGGATGATGCGACTTCCTCAGGAATCGATCGCCGAGAAAGTTCACGGCCTGAAGCGCGTTGGCAACGAAGGTCGCCATCACGCCCTGGTAAAACCGGTTTCCGCGATGGTATGGAGAAGAGATGCAGCTGTTCATAGGCGCCGTCGAATGGTCTCTCGTGGTTCGGCGGGAAGCCGTCGCGGCTCTAGACCTGTCTGATTCGTGTCTCTATCCCGTGACTTGCGGGTTCAGTTTAGCCCTCCCGCGGCCGGAAGTTCTCGATGACGCACAGCAACACCCGCGCGCCGGCGTCGGCATCGGCGAGCTCGACATGCTCGTCCGGGTGATGGCTGATGCCGCCGCGGCAGCGGACGAAGATCATGCCGACGTCGGCAATGTCGATCATGGCCATACCGTCATGCCCCGCTCCGCTCGGCAGCTCGAACACGGAAAAACCTTCCGCTTGGATGGCCTGCGCGATCTGCTCCTTGAGCCAAGGCGCGCAGGGCGCGGTGCGGTTCTCGTGGGTGACGCCGAGCTGAAGTGTCAATTGGCGACGCTTTGCGATGGCTTCGATCTGCCTGACGACATCGGCGACCGCGCGCTTGCGGTGCATGTCGGTCGGCGCCCGCATATCGATGGTGAACGACACCTCGCCCGGAATGACGTTGGTTGCGCCGGGCCTCGCCTGGATGTAGCCGACGGTGCCGACCAGCCCACCTTCGTCGGTGCGACAAAACTGCTCGATCGCGCCGATGCATTCGGCCGCGCCCGCCAACGCATCGCGCCGGAGCGCCATCGGCACCGTGCCCGCGTGCCCCGCCATGCCGGTCAGCCGCGCGGCAAGCCGTGTCGCGCCCGCGATCGCGGTGACCACCCCGACGGGCAGGTTTTGTGCTTCCAGCACCGGCCCTTGCTCGATGTGCAGCTCGAGATAGGCAAGCAGCTCGCGCCGCGCCCGAGCGGCCGCGCCGATATGATCAGGATCGAGCCCGAACTGCACCAGCGCATCGCGCATGGCGACGCCATCGCTGTCGCGTGTGTTGAGGACGCTTTCGTCAAACGTGCCGGCCACCGCGCGGCTGCCGAGCAGGGTCGAGGCAAAACGTACCCCTTCCTCATCCGCAAAACCGACGATTTCGATCGCGAACGGCAGGCGCTTGCCGCGACGGTTGAGATCCGCGACGCAGGCGATCGCCGTGATCACACCCAACGGCCCATCCCATTTGCCGGCATCGCGCACGGTGTCGTAGTGCGAGCCGAGCATCAGGCACGGCGCGCCCGGCCGCTCCCCTTCGTAGCGCCCGCAGACATTGCCGATCGCGTCGAGACGCGCACTCATGCCGGCGTCGCGCATCCAGCTCAGGATGAGGTCCGCCGCCTTGCGCAGCTCGCCAGTCAGATAGATGCGGGTGAGCTTGTCGCCTTCTTCTGAGATCGCCGCGAGCTCGTTGATCCCTCGCACGATCTCTTCGCCGAGCGAACCATTCTGAACGGCGTTACCAGCAGCCATCTCGGCGAGCTTTCCATCTTGGGACCGCGGCGCCGGCGGTCCTGGCGACAATCGATTCAAGTTCGGTGCCAGCGAAATCACGCTGCCGACATCGTTCCGATCAGCGCGTGGTTAGCATGAATGCGGTCGTCGGCAGACCGCCCGGCCCTCGTCATGCACATGTCCAAGCCGGTTAAGACTGCTTAACTCCATTGCATACAATCATAAAATACTGCCTATATTTTCATCTGCTGCTTTCCTGATCAAGCTCGGATCACAGAAAATAGCAAATAACTTTCAATAACTTAATTGGAAATTCTCTTTCGGTAGCCTCTGGCACGAAGCTTGCGACAATCTATCCCGGGCTCCGCCAGACCGGCGCAGCGCGAGATGAGGCGGTGCATCCGCCAAGGGGAGCAAGCAATGGAATTTGGCAGGATCTCACGACGTCATTTGTTGCAGGGCGGTGCGGCCCTCACCCTCGGTGCGGCGACGGGCATTCGTCCGGCTTTCGCGGCCGAGACCACCATCGGATTCATCTACGTCGGCTCGCGCGACGACTATGGCTACAACCAGGCGCATGCCCAGGGCGCGGCGGCGCTGAAGAAGATTCCCGGCCTCAAGGTCGTGGAAGAAGAGAAGGTGCCGGAGACCGACGCAGTCGAGAAGACGATCGAGTCCATGATCAATCTCGACGGCGCCACCCTGCTCTTCCCGACCTCGTTCGGTTACTACAATCCGCACATGGTCAAGATGGCCAACAAATTCCCGAAGCTGCACTTCGAGCACTGCGGCGGCCTGTGGAGCGACAAGGACCCGAAGAACGCCGGCAGCTATTTCGGCTATATCGATGAAGCCCAGTACATCTCGGGCATCGTCGCCGGCTACAGCTCGAAGAGCGGCAAGCTCGGCTTCGTCGCCGCCAAACCGATCCCGCAAGTGCTGCGCAACATCAACGCATTCGCGCTCGGCGCGAGGCTTGCCAATCCCAAGGCCACCACACAGGTCATCTTCACTGGTGACTGGTCGATGCCGGTCAAGGAAGCCGAGGCCACCAACAGCCTGATCGACCAGGGCGTCGACGTCCTGACCTGCCATGTCGACGGTCCGAAGACCATGGTCGAGAACGCCGCGCGTCGGGGCGCCATGGTGTGCGGCTATCACGTCAACCAGTCGCCGCTCGCGCCAAAAGCGTATCTCACGGGGGCCGAGTGGAACTGGGAAGCGCTGTACCCCAAGTTCGTCAAGATGATCGCCGCCGGCGAGAGCATCCCGAACTTCTATCGCGGCGGCCTCAAGGAAGAGATCGTCAAGACCTCGCCGTATGGCGAAGCGGTCTCCGCCGAGGCGCGCAAGCACGCCGACGACGTCAAGGCCAAGTTCTTGTCCGGTGACGGCTATGCCATCTTCAAGGGAGGGCTGGTCGACAACAAGGGCAAGACGGTGATCGCGGCCGGCACCGATCGCGGCCAGAAGGACCCCGAACTCGAGAAGATGGACTATCTCGTGGAGGGCGTGGTCGGGGCGACTTCGTGACGGCGGAAGCTGCGGATCCCGTTGAAGCGGTCGGGACAGTTGCCCCGGCCGCCGATCCGGGATTCCTCCAGCGCCACGGCGGAGCGATCGAATATATCCTGATCCCGGGCGCGGCGCTGGCCGGCGCGCTCGGGGTCTTCGGCATCTTCGTCGCGATGTCCGGCAAGAGCCCGCTCGACCTCTATTTCTTCATGTACTACGGCGCGTTCGGCACCTGGTTCTCATGGCAGAACACGCTGACGCGCGCGGCGCCGCTGATCCTTACCGCACTCTGCACGGCGCTGCCCGCGCAGCTCGGCATGGTCATCATCGGCGGCGAAGGCGCACTCCTGATCGGCGCGCTGTCGGCAACCAGCGCGGCACTGGTGCTTCAGGGCATGCCGCCGCTCATCGTGCAGATCGCCATGGTGGTCGCCGGCGTGATCGGCGGTGGCCTGTGGGTCATGCTTTCCGGCGCGCTGCGGCAATATCGCGGCGTCAACGAGACGATCTCGAGCCTGCTGCTCGTCTACATCGCACTCGCGGTCCTCAACCATCTCGTCGAAGGCGTGATGCGCGACCCCGCCAGCCTCAACAAGCCGTCGACCCGCGAGATCGGTGCGGCCAACATGATCGGATCGATCCCCGGCACCGACGTGCATTGGGGTCTCGTGTTCGGCCTGATCGCCGCGATTGCCGCCTATATCCTGATCTATCACACCGTGTTCGGCTTCGCTGCGCGCGTTGCCGGCGGCAACATCCGCGCTGCGAAGATCGTCGGCCTCAATGTCAGCAAGCTGATCCTCACCGTCTGCTTCCTCGCCGGCGGCGCCGCGGGCCTTGCCGGCATGGTCGAGGTCGCCGCCGTGCAGGGGCGCACCAACGCCAACCTCGCCGCAGGCTACGGCTTCACAGGGATTCTCGTCGCCTTCCTGGCGCGGCAAAATCCGCTTGCCATTATCCCCGTCGCGATCCTGCTCGGTGGTATCAGCGCCAGCGGGGGGCTGTTGCAGCGCCGCCTTGGATTGCCGGATGCATCCGTGCTGGTGCTGCAAGGCATTATCTTCGTCTTCGTACTGGCCAGCGATGCGCTCTACGGCCGTATCGGGTTTCTGAAGGGAAAGTCCTGAGATGGCAGACGGCTCGATCGGACTCTGGACGGTCCCGCTCGCCGTGCTCGGCGGCGCAATTCGCGTCTCGACCCCGTTCCTTTTCGTGAGCCTGGGCGAATGCATCACCGAGCGCTCAGGCCGCATCAATCTGGGGCTCGAAGGCACGCTGGTGATGGGCGCGATGAGTGCCTACGGCATTTCCTACCTCACGGGATCGCCCTGGCTGGGCGTGCTCGCCGCTGGCATCACCGGCGCGCTGCTGGGCGCGCTGCATGCCGGCATCTGCTCGCTGCCGCGCGTCAACGACGTCGCGGTCGGCATCGCGCTGATGCTGTTCGGCGCCGGCCTAGCTTTCTACCTCGGCAAACCGTTGATCGAGCCGACGGCACCTCGACTGCCCGCAATCGATTTCGGCTGGTGGAGCGATATCCCTCAGGTGCGCGCGGCCCTTCGGGTCAACGTGCTCTTCCTGATCGGCGTCGCGCTCGCGCCAATTCTTTACTGGGCCTTCCGGACTACGCGCTGGGGCCTCCTGATCCGCACCGCTGGCGAGAGTTCGGACGCAGCGCGTGCGATGGGCCACTCCGTGCTGCTGATCCGCCTGCGCGCGACCATGGTCGGCGGCTTCCTCGCTGGCATCGGCGGTTCGTTCCTGTCGCTGTTTTATCCCGGGAGCTGGAACGAGGGCCTGTCCTCGGGCCAGGGTATCACGGCCGTGGCGCTGGTGATCTTCGCGCGCTGGGACCCGCTGCTTTGTCTCTGGGCCTCGCTCGCCTTCGGCGGCGCCGCGGCGCTGGGCCCGGCGCTGCAATCGGTCGGCGTCACCTCCGGCTACCACCTCTTCAACGCCGCCCCTTACATCCTGACGCTGGGGATCATGATCATCACCTGCTCGCCGAAACGCACGCTGACCGGAGCCCCGGCCGAATTGTCGATCACCCGCTAGAGAGCGAAATTATGCCCGAGCGCACCATCAAGTCCGAGCCCTATGCATGGCCCTATAACGGCGACCTCCGTCCCAAGAATACCGCGCTCATCATCATCGACATGCAGACCGATTTCTGCGGCGTCGGCGGCTATGTCGACAAGATGGGCTATGACCTCTCACTGACGCGGGCGCCCATCGAGCCGATCAAGAGACTGCTCACGGCAATGCGGAGCCAAGGCTTTCACATCATCCATACCCGCGAAGGCCACCGTCCCGATCTCTCGGATTTGCCCGCCAACAAGCGCTGGCGGTCCCGGCAGATCGGCGCCGGCATCGGCGATCCCGGCCCGTGCGGCCGCATCCTGGTGCGCGGCGAGCCCGGGTGGGACATCATCCCGGAGCTCGCGCCGCTGCCCGGCGAACCGATCATCGACAAGCCCGGCAAGGGCTCGTTCTGCGCCACCGATCTGGAGCTGATCCTGCGCGTGCGCGGCATCGAGAACATCGTGCTCACCGGGATCACCACCGACGTCTGCGTTCACACCACCATGCGTGAGGCCAACGACCGCGGCTTCGAATGCGTGCTGTTACATGACTGCTGCGGTGCGACCGACAAGAGCAATCACGAGCACGCGCTGAAGATGATCAAGATGCAGGGTGGCGTGTTCGGTGCGGTCTCGACCTCCGACGCCTTCATCGGAGCGATTTCGTGATCGTCGGCGAAACGCCGCCACCATCGGGCGCCTTCGGCGTCGATGCGATCGCCATGACCATGCGCTTCGGTGATTTCCTGGCGCTGGACAATGTCGCGCTGAAAGTGCGACCGGGTTCGTTCCACGCGTTGCTCGGTGAGAACGGCGCCGGCAAGTCGACCCTCGTCAAATGCATCATGGGTTACTATCACGCCACCGAGGGCGACATTCTGGTCGGCGGGCGCGAGCAGGCGATCGGCAATCCGAAGGACGCCCACGCACTCGGCCTCGGCATGGTCTACCAGCATTTCACGCTGGTGCCGGCGATGACGGTCGCCGAAAATCTGGTGCTGGCCCGCGATGACGTGCCGGCTGTCGTGAACTGGCCGAAAGAGATGAAGGAGCTCGAGGCCTTTCTCGCGCGCATGCCGTTCAAGGTGCCGCTCAGCTCAAAAGTCTCCGGCATCTCCGCGGGCGAACGGCAGAAATGCGAGATCCTCAAGCAGCTCTACCTGAAGCGCCGCTTCCTGATCCTGGACGAGCCGACGTCGGTGCTGACCCCGGCGGAAGCCGACGAAGTGCTCGGCATGCTCCGCGACATGGTCGTCAAGGGCGAGCTGACCATCCTGATGATCACGCACAAGTTCCGCGAGGTCATGGCGTTCGCCGACGACGTCACGATCCTGCGCCGGGGCAAGCTCGCCGGTGCCGGCAAGGTTTCCGAACTGACGCCGGACGCGATGGCGCGCACCATGATCGGCGCCGAGGAGCTGACGGTACAGCCGCCGCGCACTGGTGAGGCAGGCAAGGCGAGGCTGGAGCTGGCGAAGATCCGCGCGCTCGACGACGCCGGCGCCATCGCCGTGCATGACGTCTCCCTCACGGTCCGTGCCGGCGAGATCGTCGGCATCGCCGGCGTCTCCGGCAATGGCCAGCGCCAGCTCGTCGAGGTGCTGGCCGGGCAGCGCGAGGCTGAGAGTGGCGAGATCCGCGTCGCCGGCGATCCCTATCACGCCAGCCGCGAGGAGATGCGGCGGCACAACATGTCACTCCTGCCGGAGGAGCCGCTGAAGAACGCCTGTGTCGGCGGCATGAGCGTCGCCGACAACATCGCCTTCCGCGAGTTCGACCGGGCGCCTTTCGCGAGCCTCGGCTGGTGGCTCAACCGCGGCGCCTTCCGCGTCGACGCCAGGAAGAAGATCGCACAGTACAAGATCAAGACCCGCACGCCCGACACGCCGATCTCGGCGCTCTCGGGCGGCAACGTCCAGCGCGCCGTGCTGGCGCGCGAGCTCGGCGGCGACGTCGAGGTGCTGATCGCAGCCAATCCCTGCTTCGGGCTCGATTTCGCGGCGGTGGCGCAAATCCATGCCGAGATCATGGCCGCACGCAACCGCGGCGCCGCGGTGCTGCTGGTCAGCGAGGATCTCGACGAACTGCTTGAGCTCTCCGATCGCCTGGTGGTGATGTTCCACGGTGAATTCGTGTATGAAGCACGGACCAGCGAAGCCGATCTCACCGTGGTCGGCCGGCATATGGCGGGGCATTGACCAGGGAAGAGCGATGAGCGGCGGGTCCGAGCGCGACGAGCACTTCCTCCGCCTTTCCTTTGCGGTCGCCCGCCGTTCCCTCACCCACGGCAACCATCCCTTCGGCTGCATCGTGGTCGATGCCGAAGGCAAGGTCCTGATCGAGGCAGAGAACGGCTATATGCCGGATCACGACGGCACCGCGCATGCCGAGCGCCTCGCCGCCACGCAGGCCTGCCGCACGCTCGGACGCGAGGTGTTAGCGAGGACCACGCTCTATTCCTCCGCCGAGCCCTGTGCGATGTGCGCCGGCGCGATCTACTGGGCCGGCATCGGCCGTGTCATCTATGGCCTCAGCGAGCACCGCCTGCGCGGCATCACCGGCGATCATCCGGAGAACCCGACCCTCGACCTGCCGTGTCGCGAGGTTTTTGCCAGCGGCCAGCGGCCGACAGAGGTTGCAGGGCCGCTGCTCGAAGACGAGGCCGAAGCGTTGCATGACGGCGTGTGGACGAAATAGGCGGCGCCGAGGGGCCTCGCCCAGCGTTCGCCGCCTGATGGCACCGGCCTATCCACAAACGAAGATGACGCCGCGGAGGTTTACGCGGCGTCATCTGAAGCGTGTCAGCTGGTTAGAACTTCACAGTGACACCGGAGTAGAGCGAGGACTCGGTGCAGGATCCGGTGCTCACCCTCGCGCCGCCGACCAGGGTGGTGCAGGCCACGGCGTTGTTGTGATCGAGGCCGAACTTGTTCTGCCAATAGCGGTAGGCGACCCAGACGTCCACGAAGTGCGAGTACTTCTCACCCCAAACCGCCTTCGAGGCATCGAGGGTCAGGCGGATCGGCTCGGAGTTGAACTCGACCTTGGTGGGATAGACGCCGTTGGCGACGCTGGCGGGAAGCGGCTCAGTGTCGGTGCCCTTCTTGCCGTACCACGCCGCGCGGCCGCTGATCGAGAAATACTGCATGTTCTGCGGCAGGAAGCCGAGGTCCATATAGTAGTTGGTTTCGATCGCCCAGGTCGGCTTGAACGACGTGTTGCCGTCCGCAATACACGGAGCGGACCAACCGGCGCCGCACTGCGAGAACGAGTTGTGGTTGGCGAACTCCCAATACACCAACGGCGCGACGTTGAAGTAGCCCTTATAGGGAAGATCGAAGGCGAACTGTAGACCGGCGACAACGTCGCGCTTGGCAGCGCCGAAATACCGGTTCTCCGTATTGGCATCCATGCCAACCTCGAACGAGATGTTATGCAGCGGGCCCTGCGTGAACGCCTTGGTGTTGAAGATCTCGTTCCAGCCGAAGGTCGAGCGGAAAAGGCCGTAGATTTCTGTCGCGCCGGCACAGCTCGTCGGCGTCGCTGCGAAGCCCGCAGCCGGCGAAACGACCACGCCTGTGGCGGTACACGGGCCTGCCGGATCGTTGTGGTCCGACTTGAACATCGAGATGGTGAAGAAGTTGGTGCCGTAGGTCCAGGCATCGAAGTGGGTGAAGGAGTAGACCTGCTTCGTCGTCTTGGCGTTGATCACGCCGTTGGTGTTGGTGAACGCACCGGGCTGCGAGGCGTTGAAGATGTAGGAGAAGGTGACGCGGTCGTCGATCACCAGGAAGAACGGAAGGTCGGCCGCCTTCTTGGCAGCCTTGACCGGCAGATCCGCCGCCTGAGCCAGGCCACTGGTAGCAACCGTAGCAAGTGACAGCGCGCCTGCTGCAATTGCCTTGAAACGAAACGACATCCTGAATACCCCCAAGTTTGGACACGTAAAAATGAACGTCCCTTGGGTGCGACACTTGCGCCGATCTCCCGGAGTGAGAAGCCTCAACTTGTTTCAAGGCATGCCGCTTGTTTGCACAGCGCGCTGCGTTTCACCGGCGAATTTGGAAGGCCAACGTCACCGCCACGCCGTCGGGCGAGAGTGGCCATTGCCGGATATCCCCATTTGATTTCGCTCGCCTTTTCATATCGACCGGACAATGCAGACAAGACGGGCGGGAGCCACTGTTGAGGTGTTCGCAAATGCATACACTCGATGGCGCGTCTCTGCTCAACTTCACGCCAAGCCTGCATAGCGGGTTCCGATTTGGCTTGAGCCGTCACAAATTTGCAACAGGCGTCACACGCAAGCCGTGACTGCAAAGGCTGCTCGGAAGGTATCTGAGGACGATCGCCGCCGGCGAGAGCCGCGACTCGCCGACCCACCTGCCTGCCGAAGCGTTGAGCAAGGGATGACGCTTTTTCACACCTTACGCAGCAGTTCAAACTAGCCCAGTATTGAGGCACTTCACCCCATGCAAGCGCATCAGCGAATGTTGGATCCCACGGCTAACAGCCTGCATTCCGGCGAGTCCCCGCTCCTCAAGACGGTCGGGCTCACCAAGCACTATGGCGATTTCCTCGCCAACGACGCCATCGACATCGATATCTGGCCAACGGAAATCCATGCGCTGCTCGGCGAGAACGGCGCCGGCAAGTCGACGCTGGTCAAGGCGATCTACGGGCTGATCCAGCCCAGCGCCGGCCAGATTTTCTGGCAGGGCCAGCCGATCGTGCTGTCCGGTCCCTCGGAAGCGCGCAGCCGCGGCATCGGCATGGTGTTCCAGCATTTCTCGTTGTTTGACAATCTCACGGTCGCCGAGAACGTCGCGCTCGGCCTCGACGGGAAAGAATCCTTCAAGGACATGTCGGCGCGGCTTGAGCAGGTGTCGAAGACTTATGGATTGCCGCTCGATCCCAAACGCGAGGTCTGGCAATTGTCGGTCGGCGAGCGCCAGCGCATCGAGATCGTTCGCGCGCTGATGCAGGATCCGCAATTCCTGATCCTCGACGAGCCCACCGCGGTGCTGACGCCGCAGGAAGCCGACCAGCTCTTCGTCGTGCTGGAGCGGCTCAAGGCCGAAGGTCGCGCCATCCTCTATATCAGCCACAAGCTCGAAGAGGTGAAGCGCCTGTGCGACACTGCAACGATCCTGCGCGGCGGCAAGAAGGTGCAGACCTGCAACCCCAGGCTTGAGACCGCCGCGTCGCTCGCGCGCATGATGGTCGGCGGCGAGATCAAGGAGGTGAAGGCCGCCGCCGGCCGGCAGACCACCGTGCCGCGCCTCGTCGTCAACGATCTCTCGCTCGCCCCTGGCGAGGCCCACGGCGTGCGGCTCGAGCACATCTCGTTCGAGCTGAAGGGCGGCGAGATCCTCGGCATCGCCGGGGTCGCCGGCAACGGCCAGGACGAACTGTTCGCCGCGCTGTCCGGCGAACGTCTGTCGAAGGATCCCGGCACGATTGTGATCGAAGGCCTTGCTGCCGGCCATCTCTCGATCACGCAGCGCCGCAAGCTCGGCGCGGCTTTCGTTCCCGAGGAGCGGCTCGGCCATGGCACCGCGCCGCGCATGAAGCTTTCGGAGAATGCGCTGCTCACCGGCCACGCCGCCAGCGGCATGGTTCATCACGGCTTTATCGATACTGCGGCCACTCTGAAGACGGTCGACCGCGCAACCGAGACGTTCGACGTCCGCAAAGCCAAGCGCGATCCGGAAGCAGCATCCCTCTCCGGCGGCAATTTGCAGAAATTCATCGTGGGACGCGAGATCCTGCGCAATCCCGCGGTGCTGGTGGTAAGCCAGCCGACCTGGGGCGTCGACGCCGGTGCTGCCGCCGTGATCCGGCAGGCGCTGCTTGATCTCGCAACCGCAGGCGCCGCCGTGCTCGTGACCAGCCAGGACCTCGACGAGCTCGCGGAAATCGCCGACCGCATCGCCGTGATGTTCCATGGCCGTCTGTCTGCGCCGCTCGCCACCAGCGAGGCGACGCGCGAAAAAATCGGCCTGTTGATGGGCGGCAGCATGCTGGAGCCGAAGGAGGCCGCGCATGCAGTTGGTGCTTGAGAAGCGCGCCGAGCGCTCCAACACGATCGCGCTGATCTCTCCGCTGATCGCGATCGGCCTCACGATCGTGACCATGGTCATCCTGTTCGCGATCCTCGGCAAGAATCCGCTGCTCGCGCTGCACGCCTATTTCATCGCGCCTTTGACCGACAGCTATTCGCTCCAGGAAATCGCGGTGAAGGCGACACCGCTGGTGATGATCGCGATCGGACTATCGCTCTGCTATCTCGCCAATGCCTGGAACATCGGCGCCGAAGGGCAGTTCCTGATCGGCGCCGTCGCCGGAAGCTGGATTGCGGTGAAGACGCAGGGCACCGACGCCGGCGTCTGGGTGCTGCCGGTCATGCTAGTGCTCGCTGCCGCCGCAGGCGCGCTCTACGCGTTGATCCCGGCAATCTGCAAGGTGAAGTTCGGCGCCAGCGAGATCCTGACCAGCCTGATGCTGGTGTATGTGGCCGATCTCTTCCTCGACTATCTCGTGCGCGGCCCCTGGCGCGATCCGCACGGTTTCAACTTCCCGACTA
Source organism: Bradyrhizobium sp. WSM4873 (assembly GCF_055811355.1). Lineage (NCBI taxonomy): Bacteria > Pseudomonadati > Pseudomonadota > Alphaproteobacteria > Hyphomicrobiales > Nitrobacteraceae > Bradyrhizobium > Bradyrhizobium sp. WSM4873. The sequence goes on from NZ_JBVVPS010000026.1 coordinate 21,612, forward strand.
CAGCCGAGTTCGATCCGGTCGCAACGGTGCCGCTGCTGATCGAAGGCGGCCGGCTGCATCTCGGCTCCATCATCGCCCTCCTTGTCGTCGCGGCGGCGGCGATCCTGCTCGGACGCACCATCAAGGGATTCGAGATTCGCGTGGTCGGTGCGGCGCCTCGCGCCGCGCGGTTCGGCGGCTTCAATTCCAACCAGTTGATCATCCTGACCTTCGCCGTCTCGGGCGCCCTGGCAGGCCTCGCGGGCATCATCGAGGTCGCGGGTCCGGTCGGGCATCTGCAGCCCGGCATCTCGCCGGGTTACGGTTTTACGGCGATCATCGTTGCCTTTCTCGGCCGGTTGAATCCCCTTGGAATATTAATTGCAGGCCTTTTTCTCGCGTTGACCTTTATCGGCGGCGAGCAGGCGCAGATCGCGATGAAGATCCCGTTGGACGTCACCAAGGTTTTTCAGGGCATCCTGCTGTTCTACGTGCTCGCCTGCGATTCCCTCATTCTCTACCGGTTCAAGCTGGTCTTCCCGAACCGACAGGTGGCTCGTGGAACTCATTGAAGCCATCATCCTCGCGGTGCTCGCCGCCTCGACGCCGCTCCTGATCGCTGCGACCGGCGAGCTCGTGACCGAGCGCTCCGGTGTGCTCAATCTCGGCGTCGAGGGCATGATGATCGTCGGCGCCGCATGTGGCTTTGCAGGTGCGTGGCTGACCGGCTCGATCTTTATTGGCGCACTGTTCGGCATGGTCGCTGGCACCTTGATGTCACTGGTCTTCGCACTGATGGCGCTCGGGCTTGCGGTCAACCAGGTTGCGACAGGGCTGGCGCTGACCATCCTGGGCGTCGGACTCTCCGGCCTGATCGGCGCCGGTTTCGTCGGCGAGCGCATCACGCCGGCGCTGCATCTCAACATTCCCGGCCTTACCGACATCCCGCTGGTCGGCCGCGTGTTGTTCGGCGAGGACGCCTTTGTCTATTTCTCGCTGGCGCTGGTCATCGGCGTGTGGTGGTTCCTGTACCGCACGCGGCCAGGATTGATCCTGCGCGCCTGCGGCGACAATCATATCTCCGCGCATGCGCTCGGTTATCCCGTGCTGCGCATCCGCACCTTCGCGGTGATGTTCGGAGGCGCCTGCGCCGGGCTTGCCGGCGCCTATCTGCCGCTCGCCTATACGCCGTTCTTCATTCCAGGCATGACCGCGGGCCGCGGCTGGATCGCGCTGGCGCTGGTGGTGTTCTCGTCCTGGCGGCCCGGCCGCCTCGTGGTCGGCGCGTATCTGTTCGGCGCGGTGACGATCCTGCAGCTGCACGCGCAGGGCTGGGGCGTCGGCATTCCCTCGCAGTTGATGTCGGCGCTGCCGTATCTTGCGACTGTCATCGTCCTGGTCCTGCTCTCCCGCGCGCGCACGGGCGGATCGACGGCGCCGGCTGCACTCGGCACCGTGTTCGTGCCGGACCGCTAACGTTTCATTTCCGCGGCGTGCGCGATGGGGCGCGCACGTTGGGGATCGTGGCTTTCCCCTGATGTTTGGAGATTGATGATGAGGAAATCACTTCTTGCGCTGACTGCCGGGCTTTTGCTTGCCGGGAGCGTCAGTGCAGCCTCCGCCGCCGACAAGCTGAAAGTCGGATTTATCTACCTCGGCCCGGTCGGTGACCTCGGCTGGACCTATCAGCATGAGCTGGCACGCCAGGCGCTGGTGAAGGAGCTCGGCGACAAGATCGAGACCACCTTTCTCGAAAACGTGCCTGAAGGCCCCGACGCCGAACGCTCCATCGAGCAGCTCGTCCGCGCCGGCAACAAGCTGATCTTCACCACCTCGTTCGGCTACATGGATCCGACGCTGAAGGTCGCGAAGAAATATCCGAACGTGCATTTCGAGCACGCGACCGGATACAAGCGCAATCCGAACATGTCGACCTATTCGGCCAAATGGTACCAGGGCCGCTACATCCAGGGCCTGATCGCGGCCAAGATGTCGAAGTCCGGCGTGCTCGGCTATATCGGCTCGTTCCCGATTCCCGAGGTCGTCTCCGGCATCAACGCGACGATCCTCGCCGCACAGACAATCAACCCGAACATCAAGGTCAAGATCATCTGGGCCAATACCTGGTTCGACCCGGGCAAGGAGGCCGACGCCGCCAAGGCGCTGATCGACCAGGGCGCGGATGTGATCATGCAGCATACGGACTCGCCGGCGGCAATGCAGATCGCCAGCGAACGCGGCAAGCTCGCCTTCGGCCAGGATTCGGAGATGATCAAGTTCGGGCCGAAGACCCAGCTGACCTCGATTCTCGATACTTGGGGCCCCTACTACATCGCCCGGGTCAAGGCCGAGCTCGACGGAACCTGGAAATCCGAGGACAGCTGGGGCGGCCTCGACAGCCACATGTTCGCGATGGCGCCCTACACCAACATGCCTGACGACGTGAAGAAGATCGCCGAGGATGCCCAGGCCGCGATCACCGCGGGCAAGTTGCATCCGTTCAAGTGCCCGGTCCTTGGGCAGGACGGCAAGCCCGTCGAGTGCAAGAGCGGCGCCAATCTCGACGACGGCCAGATCCTCGGCATGAATTTCTACGTCAAGGGCATCGACGACAAGCTGCCGGGCAAGTAGCACGCTTCTTGCAATGACTTAAACACCTGCTCCTCCCGGAACAGGTTCGGAGGGGGTGGCCAGAAGCACCCGGCACTTGTGGCTGCCCCCTCTTTCTATTTTGGCTGGTTATCCCGCCTGCATCGCCCGCGCCGCGGAACTGTGGCGACGGATCAGATCAGCGACATCCAGGCCCGGGATCGCTCCGTCGATCACCGCCCATTTCCCCGCCACCATGACCCGATCGGCCCGATGCGCCCCGCACAGGACGACCGCGGCCAGGGGATCGCCATGGCCGGAGAAGCGCAGCTCGTCGAGCCTGAACAGCGCGAGATCGGCCGCCTTGCCGACGGCGATCTCGCCAAGTTCCGGCCGGCCGACGCAGGCTGCCGAGCCCTTGGTGGCCCAGCGCAGCGCATCCTTGTGACTGACCTTCGTCACCCCGTAGCGCGCCCGCTGCAGCAGGAACGCGGCCCGCACCTCCTGCATCAGGTTCGATCCGTCGTTCGAGGCCGAGCCATCGACGCCGATGCCGATGCCGACGCCGGCCTCCTCCATCTCGCAGACGGGGCAGCAGCCGGAGGCCAGAAGCTGGTTGCTGCAGGCGCAATGACTGATCGTCGTCTTCGCCTTGCCGAGCCGCTTCATCTCGTCGGCATTGAAAAAGATGCCGTGGGCGAGCCAGGTCCGCGCGTTGAGCCAGCCGCATTGCTCGAGATAGTCGAGTGGGCGGCAGCCGTACATCTGCTGGCAGAATTTGTTCTCGTCCTCGGTCTCGGCGAGATGGGTGTGCAGGCGCACGTCGAGCTTGCCGGCAAGCTCTGCGGTGGCGCGCATCAGGGACGTCGTTACCGAGAACGGCGAGCAAGGCGCAAGCGCAATCTGTACCATCGCATCCGGACCGCGCTGGTGATATTTCGCCACCACGCGCGCGCTGTCGGCGAGGATGGTGTCCTCGTCCTGCACGACGCTATCAGGCGGCAGACCGCCGTCGCGCTGCGACAGGTTCATCGAGCCGCGCGTGAGCAGCACGCGAACACCAAGCCGCTTTGCGACTTCGACCTCGATGTCGACGGACTCCTCGAGGCCCGCGGGGAAGATGTAGTGATGATCCGTCGTGGTGGTGCAGCCCGACAGCAGCAGCTCGGACATCGCCACCGTGACAGCGAGTTCGAGCGCATCAGGCGTCAGCTTCGCCCACACCGGATAGAGCGCCTGGAGCCAGGGAAACAGCTCGCGGTCCATCGCCGCCGGCAGCGCGCGCGTCAGCGTCTGGTAGAAATGGTGATGGGTGTTGATGAGGCCCGGCAGCACGACGTGGTCGCCGGCATCGAACACCGCGACGTCAGCGGTTGCGGGCGCAGCGCCGGCCGGCACCAGCTCGATGATCCGGCCGCCTTTCACCACGATCCCGCGCTCGGCGCCATCGGCGAGGACAGCCAGGGGATCCCTGATCCAGATCGGCTTTGCGTCGCTCATGAAACTGCTCTCCTCACATCCGCTGACGACAGGCCTGCAAGGCAGGGGCCGGTCTGGTCGCGTTTTGCTGCGACTTGTTGTTGCGACTTGGCGCTCGTCTTGCAAGACTTTCTCCTGGCTCGATTCACTCGTTGGAAGCGTTGGCCTCGCCATGGACTTGAATACCATCACAGCGGTCGCCCATCCGCAAACGCGCGCGCAGCTGCCCGTTTGGACGCCAGGCGATGCTTGGCTCGCGGGCGGCACCTGGCTGTTCTCGGAGCCGCAGGTTCACTTGACTAGGCTCATCGATCTCACCGATCTCAAATGGTCGGCGCTGACGGTCACCGAGAGCCATTTCAGCATCGCGGCCACCTGCACCGTCGCGCAGCTCGATGGATTCGCCTGCCCACCCGACTGGTTTGCAGCGCCGCTGATCAACCAGTGCTGCCGCGCCTTCCTTGCTTCGTTCAAGATATGGAAGACGGCGACCGTCGGCGGCAATCTCTGCATGTCGCTGCCGGCGGGACCGATGATCTCGCTCACCACTGCGCTGGAGGGCATCTGCACCATCTGGAAGGCCGGCGGCGGCGAACAGATGATGCCCGTCGTCGACTTCGTCACCGGCAACCAGCGTAACCTTCTGGCGCCGGGCGACCTGCTCCGGCAGATCGATATTCCGATCGCCGCGCTGAAGCGTCGTACGGCCTTTCGCCAGATCTCGCTGGCGCCGGTCGGCCGCTCGGCGGCGCTCCTGATCGGCAGTCTGGATGCCGATGGCACGCTGACGCTATCGGTCACCGCGTCGACGGTGCGGCCGATCCGGTTGTCCTTTCGCGAGGGCCCCGACGTGACAGCGCTTCGCGACGCTATCGCGCAACAGATCACGGATGATCTGTACCACACCGACATCCACGGCAAGCCGCTCTGGCGCAAGCACATGACACTGCGGCTTGCCGAAGAGATTCGCGACGAACTCCTCGGAGCACCGTCGCCATGAGCTTCGAGGTCAACGGCAAGCCGTTTTCGCAGGAGCCACGCGCCGGCCAGTGCCTGCGCACGTTCCTGCGCGAGCTCGGCCATTTCGGCGTGAAGAAGGGTTGCGACGCCGGCGATTGCGGCGCCTGCACCGTGCTGCTGGACGGCGAGCCGGTGCATAGCTGTCTGATCCCGGCGTTTCGCGCCGAGGGGCGCGCCGTGACCACAATCGAAGGTTTCGGCGGAGACGGCGGCGCGCATCCGATGCAGCAGGCTTTCCTCGATGCACAGGGCTTTCAATGCGGCTTCTGCACCGCCGGCATGATCCTGACCTGCGCCTCGCTGAACCAGGCGCAGCGCACCGATCTCGGCGTGGCGCTGAAGGGCAATATCTGCCGCTGCACCGGCTATCGTTCGATCGAGGATGCGTTGCTCGGCAAGACCAATATCGAGGAGAACGTCGAGGCCGGCGCCGCATTCGGCCGCAGCCTGCCGGCGCCGGCCGGGACCGATGTCGTGCGCGGCAAGGCGCGCTACACGTTCGACACGCAGATCGACGGCTTGCTGCATATCAAGCTGCTCCGTTCGCCGCATGCCCACGCGAGGATCGTCGCGATCGACAAGTCGGAAGCGCTGAGCGTTCCCGGCGTGCACGCGGTGCTGACGCATGAGGATGCGCCAACCACTCTGATGTCGACCGCGCGGCATGAGAAGGACTGGATGGATCCCGAGGACACCCGTGTTCTCGACGACATCGTCCGCTTCATCGGCCAGAAGGTCGCCGCCGTCGTCGCTGACAGCGAAGCCGCCGCCGAGGACGCTTGCCGCCGGTTGAAGGTCAGTTACGAGATATTGCCCGCGCTGGTCGATCCGGAGCAGGCGATGGCGCCCGGCGCGCCCGTCATTCATCCCGACCGCACCACCGAAAATCGTGTTGCCAACGCCCAGCGCAACCTCGCCGCGGAGACGCATGGCGAATTCGGCGACGTGGCGGCTGCGCTCGCGACATCCGCCGCCACCTTCGAGGGCACCTTCCATAGTCACCGTGTGCAGCATGCCGCACTGGAGACCCATGGCGGCCTCGCCTGGCTCGATGCTTCCGGCGTGCTCAACGTTCGCACCTCGACGCAAGTGCCGTTCCTGACCCGGCGCGCACTGTCTGATATCTTCGAGCTTCCCATGGACAAGGTCCGCGTGTTCTGCGAGCGCGTCGGTGGGGGCTTCGGCGGCAAGCAGGAGATGTTCGTCGAGGACATTCTGGCGCTCGCCGCGCTCAAGACCGGACGGCCGGTGAAGCTGGAGCTCACCCGCGAGGAGCAGTTCGTCGCAACGTCGACGCGGCATCCGATGCGGGTCCACATCAAGGCCGGGGCAGACGCGGACGGCAAGCTCACGGCGCTCCAGCTCGACGTGCTCTCCAACACCGGCGCCTACGGCAATCACGCCGGCCCCGTGATGTTCCACTCGCTGGCCGAATCCATCAGCGTCTACAATTGCCCGAACAAGCGGGTCGACGGCTACGCGGTCTACACCAATACGGTGCCGGCAGGCGCGTTTCGCGGTTATGGCTTGCCGCAAACACTGATCGCGGTCGAGGCCGCGATCGACGAACTGGCCAAGCAGCTCGGCATCAGCCCTTACGAGATGCGCCGGCGCAACGTCGTCAAGCCCGGCGACCCCATGCTGTCGCCGCCGCCGTCGGAATTTCACGATGTGCACTACGGCTCCTACGGGCTCGACCAGTGCCTCGACCTCGTCGAGCGCGCGATGCAGGCTGATGGCCCACAGCCGGACCTGTCGCCGGAGTGGCTGATCGGCGACGGCGTCGCGCTGACCATGATCGACACGGTGCCCCCGGCGGGCCATCTCGCGGATGCGATGGTCACGCTCAACGACGACGCCAGCTTCGATCTCACCGTCGGCACCGCCGAATTCGGCAACGGCACCAGCACCGTGCACCGGCAGATCGCGGCGACCACGCTTGCGACCACCGTCGACCGCATCCGCCTGCGCCAGTCCGACACCGCCCATGGCGGCCACGACACCGGCGCCTATGGCAGCGCCGGCATGTTCGTCGCCGGCAAAGCGACGCATGCCGCGACCATGCAGCTTGCGACCGAGCTGAAGGCGGCCGCCGCCGGCGCATGGCTCTGCGACGTCGGGAGCTGCACCCTCGAGAGCGAAGCCGTCGTCAGTGGCGTGCGGCGCATGTCCTTTGCGGAACTGGCAAAGCTCGCGCGCGAACGCGGACAGCCGTTCGCAGGCGCCGGCAATTCCGGCGGCACGCCGCGTTCGGTCGGCTTCAACGTGCACGGCTTTCGCGTCGCCGTGAACAAGGGCACCGGCGAGCTCCGGATTCTCAGGAGCGTGCATGCGGCGGACGCCGGCGTCGTCGCCAATCCCATGCAGTGCCGCGGTCAGGTCGAAGGCGGTGTCGCGCAAGCGCTCGGTGCTGCGCTCTACGAGGAGATGGTGATAGACGCGGACGGCCGCGTCACCAACCCGAAATTCCGCGACTACCACCTGCCCTCCTTCGCCGACGTGCCCCGCACCGAGGTCTTCTTCGCCGAGACCTCCGACACGATTGGCCCGCTGGGGGCGAAGTCGATGAGCGAGAGTCCGTACAATCCGCTCGCCGCCGCGCTCGGCAACGCGATCGGGGACGCCACCGGCATCCGCTTCACGGCGCCGCCCTTCAAGCCGGACCGGCTGTTTCCGGCGCTGCACGATAAATTCGGATAGGCGTATTTTGGGGGATTGATCCATGACCAGCGAAGTGCATCCCGTCGACGAGGTCTTGCCGGTCCCGCGCCTGCTGGCGCTCGGTCTCCAGCATGTGCTGGTGATGTATGCCGGCGCGGTCGCGGTGCCGCTGATCATCGGGCGCGCGCTGAAGCTGCCGCCGGAGGATGTCGCTTTCCTGATCAGCGCCGACCTGTTCGCCTGCGGGCTTGCGACGCTGGTGCAATGCCTCGGTTTTGCCGGCGTCGGCATCCGACTGCCGGTGATGATGGGCGTGACCTTCGCATCCGTCGGTCCGATGCTGTCGATGGCGGCTTCACCCGACATCGGCCTGCTCGGCATCTACGGTTCGGTGATCGCGGCCGGCCTGTTCGGCATTGTCGTGGCGCCGTTCGTCAGCCGGCTGCTGCCGCTGTTCCCGCCCGTCGTCACCGGCAGCATCATTCTCGTCATTGGCATCTCCTTGATGCGGGTCGGCATCAACTGGGCGGGCGGCGGCCTGCCGACGCTAACCAAGGTGGTCGACGGCGTCGCCGGCAGCTTTCCCAATCCGGCCTACGGACAGCTACAGGGACTCGGCATCTCGCTGTTCGTCCTGCTGTTCATTCTCGGCCTGATCAAATGGGCGACCGGCTTCCTCGCCAACGTCTCGGTGCTGCTTGGCATCATCGCCGGTGCCGTGCTCGCGACCATCCTGGGCGTTATGCATTTCGACAAGGTCGCTGCGGCGTCCTGGGGCGCCGTCGTGATTCCGTTCCGCTTCGGCATGCCGCAATTCCATCTGGTGCCTGTTATCACCATGTGCGTCGTCATGGTCGTCGTGATGATCGAATCGCTGGGCATGTTCCTCGCGCTCGGCGACATCACCGGCAAGATGGTCGACCGCGAAGCCCTGAGCCGAGGCCTGCGCGCCGACGGCGTCGGCACGCTGCTCGGCGGCATCTTCAACACCTTCCCGTACACGTCGTTCTCGCAGAATGTCGGCCTGGTCTCGGTGACAGGCGTGCGCTCGCGCTGGGTCACGATCACAGGCGGCTGCATCATGCTCGTGCTCGGCCTGTTGCCGAAGCTCGCCGCGCTGGTCGAGGCCGTGCCGCTGGTCGTGCTCGGCGGCGCCGGCCTCGTGATGTTCGGCATGGTCGCCGCGACCGGCGCACGCATCCTCACCTCGGTCGACTTCCGCACCAATCGCTACAATCTCTTCATCGTCGCGATCTCGATCGGCTTCGGCCTGATCCCGCTGGCCGCACCCGGCTTCTTCAGGAATTTGCCGCATGATCTGCAGCCGCTGCTGGAGTCGGGCATTCTGCTCTGTGCGATCGTCTCGGTGCTGCTCAACGCCTTCTTCAACGGGTTGAGCGGCGGCGCAGCGGCGGAAACGGATGCAGCAGCGGTCGCCTCATCTGCGCAACATGTTTAACTGCCGCGATAGGTCGAATAGCTCCATGGCGTGACCAGCAGCGGCACGTGATAGTGGCTTTCCGGCTCGCTGATCGCAAAGCGCAGCGGGATCTCGTCGAGGAACGGCGGGTCTGACAGCGGCACGTTGCGCTCGGCGTAATATTTGGCGACGCCAAACCGGAGCTCATAGCGGCCGATCGGCAGCGGCCGGCCGCCGATCAGCGGCTGGTCGGTGCGGCCGTCCGCATTGGTGATGGTGCGCGCAATCACCCGGCTCTCGCCGAGGTGTGCGAGCTCGACCAGCTCGACCGCAATGCCTGGCGCAGGCTTGCCGGCGTGGTTGTCCAGCACATGGGTCGAGAGCCGGCCGTGCACTTTCAGCTTGTCGTCAGCACTGACGAGCTGGTCCAGCCGCAGCGCAGCGATGCGGGAGATTTCCTCGAGCGCACGGCGTGTCTCGGTCTTGGCAATGTTCTGCAGTCGCGACTCGAAGTCACGCAGAATGGAATCCTTGGTGTGCCGGCGCGCGCAGACGATATAGGGGATACCAAATTTTTCGCGATACGCATTGTTCGCCCGCTCGAAGACCGCATATTCGGTGTCCGACAGACGGTCTAGACCAGCGCTGCTCTGCTCGGCAGTCGAGTCAGGCGTGAGTCCCGCTGCGCGCTGGGTCTTGTTCGCGAGGTCGGGATGCGCGCGTATCAACGCCAGCTGCACCTCGGGCTCAGCGCTAGCGATCGCCGCCTTGATCGCGTCGAGCAGTGAATTGATCCCGGCAAACGGACGGCGCGCCGCGGCTTCTTGGGCAATCCAAGGCGAGTACTCGACCACGTTTTCAAGTACGGCCACGAATTCATCGAAGCTCGCAGCATTGAGATCAGACAAGGCGATCTGCGACATTGCTTCCCTATCCGATCTCCAAAGCATCGTCCGCAAGGCCCGCATGCTTGTCGTGCCAATGCTGTGCGATCTGCAACCGCGTCGGCACCCAGACGCGCTCGTACTTGCCGATGTAGTCGAGGAAGCGGATCAGCCCCGCCGCGCGGCCGGGGCGGCCGGCGAGACGACAGTGCAGGCCGACCGACATCATCTTCGGCGCGCTCTCGCCTTCAGCATAGAGCACGTCGAAGGCATCCTTTAGATAGGTGAAGAACTGCTCGCCTTCGGCAAAGCCTTGCGGGTTGATGAAGCGCATGTCGTTGGCGTCGAGCGTATAGGGAATGACGAGCTGCTTGCCGCTCGCGCCCTTGACCCAATAGGGCAGATCATCGGCATAGGAATCGCTGAGATAGAGGAAGCCGCCCTCCTCCATCAACAGACGGTTGGTGTTGATCGAGGAGCGTCCGGTATACCAGCCGAGCGGCCGCGAGCCGGTCGCCGCGGTGTGGACGCGGATCGCTTCCGCGATCTCCGCGCGCTCCTGCGCCTCGGTCATGTCCTTGTGCTCGATCCACTTCAGGCTGTGGCTGGCGATGTCCCAGCCCGCCTCCTTCATGGCGGCAACGATTTCCGGATTGCGCTTCAGCGCTGTGGCGACACCGAACACGGTGGTCGGCCACTGCCGCTCGCTGAATATCCGCCACAGCCGCCAAAAGCCGGCCCGCGAGCCATATTCGAACATCGATTCGATATTGGCATGGCGCTGGCCAGGCCAAGGCTGCGCGCCGAGCACGTCGGACAGAAACGCTTCCGAGGCGGCATCGCCATGAAGGATGTTGTTTTCGCTGCCCTCCTCGAAATTTACGACGAACTGCACCGCGACCCGCGCGTTGCCGGGCCATTGCGGGTGCGGCGGGTTGCGGCCGTAACCGCGGAGATCGCGCGGGTAGCGGGGCTCAGTCACTCAGACTTCCTCGAAGCGGATCGGCAGCGCGCCCTTCCACAGCACGCTCTTGCCGAGCGTCGCCAGATTCTCCAGACCAGAGGTCAGCGTGATGAAATGGTTGCCGGCGAGCTGGCCCATCTTGCTCGCGAAGTGCACGCCGCCATAGGCCATCAGGATCTCGGTCTCGCTGATGCCGCCGGGATAGAGGATGATCTGGCCGGGCGCGGGATAGCTGGTGTGGTTCTCGTAGCCGACACCGAAATCGAGGTCGCCGAGTGGCATCCACACGCCCTCGCCGCTCCAGCGCACGTGGATGATGTGGCTTTCGAACGGCAGCGCCTTGCGGAACGCGGCGACAGTCTTGGGCGCCGCTTGCTCCTCGAAACGGGCATCGAAGGTGAAGTCGCCGGCGCGGATCACGAGTTTGGTCATCTCATCTCTCTGGATCGGGGGCGGTGGCCCCACGGGGAATTTTCAGGCAAAGAGCACTCCGTCGGGCTTCGCGCAAGGGGCGCGGCCCGTTACCTGCGGTCGTAGGACCAGCCGAAAACGCCGCTCCGCCGCGTCTCGGGCTCCGGCTCGGCGGCGGGCTGCGGCGCCTCCCTCAGTTGCGCCTGCGGCGGCGGAGGCGGCACCGGCAAATTCTCGCATTTCATGGAGTAGACCAGCTTGCCGTCTGCGGTCCGCCCGATCGGCGCGCAGGGGTCCGGATGCGCCGCCGATGTTTTTGGGGTCAGCTTGACCTGCGCCACGGCCGGCGAGGCGATCAGCAGAAGGACCAGCAGATATTTCGACATCATTGTCGCCTGAAAACCGAATTTGGCCCATTGAACCGGATTGGAGGAGGCAAGTCCACCGGTGCCACGAGCGCGATTGCCGAATATTTAGCCGAGGCTAGAAAATTGGCTCGCCCCAATGTGATGTCGCGAGCGCTGATATCTGCTGGACGCATCGCCATGTCAGCCGCGACGGCGACATACAAAACAGACACCTCACAGCCGGGCGTCGTCACGGGAGAAACAAACAATGCAAAAGACTTTCATTATTCTGGGCGCGACGCTGATTGCCGCCGCGACCATCCAGACTGCCGCGGCGAACGACCGCCGTCATGTCCGCAAGGCGCAACCCCATCCCATCACCCAGTCGGTGCGCGACTCCAATGCCGCGCTCTGGCCGTCGCAGCCGACCGAGCCCGACTGGTCGCGCTATACCAACGGCGCGATGTCTGCACCAGCGGGACGGTGATATTGAAAGCATAGCGTTCGGTTACTCGAACCTCGTCATCGCGAGCCAGCCCAATTCGCTCTCGTGTCCCGGACGCGCTGCAACGCGTGAGCGTTGCTGCGCAGAGCCGGGACCCAGGGGCGACACGGCGCAATGCGGCGAGATGGGCCCCGGCTCTGCAGTGCACCGCTGAAGAGGCGCTGCGCTGCGTCCGGGGCACGAGAGCGGATCTTCTTCGCGTTCATTTTCGACTTGCAGACACGCCATCGCGTTCTCGCGACGCATTCGCCCGAGCTTTGCTTGGTCGCTTCACCCCCTTGTCCAAGAGGGCGCAGGGAAGGCCGGGTGCTGACCTCGCACCCGCGGTCCGCTGCGCGAAAAGCACACGCAGGAAAACCGCACAGCAGCATACAGGTGATGCCAATCACTCGGCCTTCCCTGCGCGATGGTTGGACGGCTTATGCCGTGCTCTCCCGGGAGCCGAGTTCCTGCTGGCCTCCCTCGTCCCAACGAAATTCACCGACACCGCGCCGGTTGACGCAGATGCCGCATTCGCCGGGGCTTGACCGTAGCAACGACGGCCAGGACCACACGGTTTTGCCGTACGCACGGCCCGCCATTTCGCCGCAGTTTTTCCAGCCCTGTCGACGGAGCCGGAAACTTACAGACGAGACGAAGCCTGACAGCGCCGCTCGTCGGAACGAAGCCTTGGGCTCACGGAGAGCAATCCGCCCTGCCCTTGGCCTCTCGCACCCGAACGCTGCCGCGTCCACCGCAAGCCCCGGCTCGCGAACGTGACGACCACAAGATCGCCCCTCAAGGATGAGCCGGGATGACCGATACATACGCCGTTTCCGAATTTCGGTAAAGTGGAATATTTTTCCCGGAGGGGATTGACGCGCCCGCGACACAGGCCGGGCAATGAGACCTCGCGCAGACGCAACAAGGGGCGGTGCAAAACACCGCCCCTTGGCGCTATCTTGGCGCGAAACGAGACTGCGGCGAGGACAGGCGCCTAATACGGCTGATAATAGCCACGCGGACCATAGTAGGGACCGCCGCCGTAATATCCCTGGCCGCCGTAGTAAGGACCGGGGCCGTAATTATAGCGGTCCTCGTAGTACTCCTGGCGCCTGCTCTCTGCGATCGCGCCGCCGATCAGACCTGCCGCCACGCCCATGAAGGCGAGGCCTGCAGCGTTCGGGCCTCGACGATAATAGCGATGGCGGCGAGCCGCGCTGAAATCGGTGGCAGCCGGAGCGGCCGGGCTCGCGGCAGCGGCCTTGGTGGGCGCGGGCGAGTTGGCAGACGAAGGCGTGATAGAGGCCGCAATCAGAACAAGACTTGCGAAAGCTGCCAACGCAACGTTACGGCCGGCTGCAGAAATCATCGGTCCCTTATTCATCTTGACCTTCCCTGTTCTCGCTCAAAGCGACACAATCAAACAAGACTTAATGCGCAAACCACTGAAATGGTTTCGGGATCGCGGCAATCTGCCACGCTTTGAACGATTGTAAGCCGAACGACCAGATCCAGCTTGAACCATCCAACATGAGCGGATAATGAACGGGCGCACCGTTTTTCGGTCGCCGTAAGCGTTTTACGTGAACCAACGCATCAACCGACGCCGTCGGGATCGATGCCATTCTTGGGTTCACCGTGACTGACGCGTCCTATTCCAAAGAGAAATCAGATGATTGCGGTTCGCAAACTGCCGGCGCGCTATGCGCCGATCGTGATGCCATTCGTGCTGTCCGTCCTCATGACGGCCCGTGGTGTCGGTCATTTCCACGCTTCGAAGCCTCGGCGCAACGCCGGCGTTTCTCGCGACCTGGCCGGGCGCCTGGGCGCTGTCATGGATCGTCGCGTTTCCGACGCTGCTGATGGTGCTGCCGCTGGTCCGCCGGATCGTGGCGAGCGTCGTTGCGGCTCCCTCCCAAGCGGGCCGATAGCAGGTGCGGACGGCGGCGCATGACGCACGCTGTCCCGCTTCCGCGCGACCTTTACGACAGCGCGCCGAGTACGCCGCGCGTCGCCTTGTCGATCTCCTCGACATAGCGGCGGCGGGCGAAGGTCTCGGTGAGGAAGCCGACCACCTTGCGGCTGTCGGTGGAATCGACCACCGCCAGCATCTCGGCCTCCGCCTCGTCGAACACCGCCATCGCCGACTTCACGTTCATTTCCGGGATCAGCACGATCTCGGTCAGGCGGGCGAGCTCGATCACCTGGATCTCGTCGGCGATGGTGTCGAGGTCGCCCGAGAACAGGTCGGGCAGCAGGACAAGGCCGACATATTCGTCCGCATTGTTGACGATGACGATCCCGGGCCGCGAGCCCAGCGCGAATTCACGGCGGACCGCGGCGATCGTCGTGGTCGACGGCACCTTGCCGACATCGGAGCGCATCAGCCGCTCGACGGTGAGGTTGCGCAGCCAGCCGACGTCGTTGGCGCTGCGGATGGTCTCGCCGCGCAGATGCAGGCGCCAAGTCGAGAAGGAGTGCCCGAACATGAAGCGGACGCAGATCGAGGTGACGATGCAGCCGGCGAGCACCACGGCGGTAACGTCGACGTTGCGGGTCATCTCGAGCACGAGGAACGACATGGTCAAGGGACCGCCGACGATGGCGACGCCGAGCGTCGCCATGCCCGTCAGCATCGCGACCAGCGGATCGATCACGAAGTTCGGGCTGATCAAGAGCAGCACCGCGGAAAAGAACTTTCCGATCAGGCTGCCGACGAACAGCGAGGCAAAGAACAGCCCGCCGCGGAAGCCGGAGGCGAGCGAGATCAGGCAGGCCGTCACCTTCAAGGCGATGATCAGTGCGATCAGGCCGATCGTCATGTCGTGAAAGAGATCGAGCACCATCGCGCCGTGGCCGGCCGCCAACACCTGCGGCGTGACAATCGCAAAGCAGCCGACGATGAGGCCGCCGATCGCCGGGCGCAGCCAGACCGGCAGCCATTTGAACAGGCGCTCGAACATCGAGGACGAGCGCATCACGGCGATGCCGACGCCGCTGGTGACGAGCGCGAGCCCGATCAGCGCCAGATATTGCTCGACGCCGACGGCGCTGACCTTGGGTATTTCGAGCGAGTATGGCGCGCCGCCGAGCCATTGCGCGGTCAGTGCACCCGCGAGCGAGGCGGCGAGGATCGGTGCGGCGCTGCCGACCGAATAGACGCCGACGATCAGCTCGCAGGCGTAGAAGGCCCCGGTGATCGGTGCACCGAAGGCGGCTGCGATCGCCGCGGCGGCGCCGCAGCCGACGATCAGGCGCAGATCGTTGCGGCGCAGATTGAAGAACTTGCCGAGCAGCGAGGCGATGCCCGAGCCGATCTGGGTATAGCCGGCCTCGAGGCCGACGGAGGCGCCGCAGCCGTTCGAGATCAGCGTCTGGCTCGACACCACCACGCTGTCGCGCATCGACAGATTGCCGCCACGCAGCGCGTTCGCCTCGATCGGATCGACCGCGCTGGAGAGCTTGAGCCGTCGCCGCCACCACTCCATGATACCGAGGGCCAATCCGCCCAGCGCGGGCGCGATCAGCGCGGCCCAGGGACTGACGCTGGTATTGGCGGACAGACGCACGTCGATGGGAATGCCGTAGATCACCATATGCGCAATCTGCGCAATCTCGGCCATCAGCGTCACGATGGCGCCGGCGAGCGTGCCGATCACCAGCGCCAGCGGGATCAGATAAAATTCGTTGCTGCGCAGCAGCGCCCGCAGCCGAACCATGACGCGGTTCGTCCCCTTGCGGTCGGCGAGATGTCTGATCCGCAGGAACACTTTGTGTCCGCCCTACCCTTCCGACATGCCGTAACCGGACATGCGCTGGCGGACCCGCTCGATCTCGGCACTAGACAGCAGCGGCGGCTCTCCGATCTGGAGACAGCCGTGATATTGCCGCGCCAGCGTCTCGACCTCGACGGCGAGCCACATCGCCTTGTCCAACGACTTGCCGATCGCGATCATGCCGTGATGGTCGAGCAGGCAGGCAAGCCGGCCCTCCAGCGCCCGCACGGCATGCTCGGACAGCTCGGCGGTTCCGAAGGTGGCATAGGGCGCGCAGCGGATGCTGTCGCCGCCGGCGGCTGCGATCATGTAGTGCACGGGCGGGATCTCCAGGCCCATGATCGCCAGGATGGTGCAATAGGTCGGATGGGCGTGGACGACAGCGTTGACGTCTGGCCGGGCCTTCAGGATGTCGAGGTGGAAGCGCCACTCGCTGGACGGCTTCTGATCGGGCGCGTGCGAGCCGTTCATCGTCATGAACACGATCTGGTCCGGCGTCATGGCGTCGTAGGGCACGCTCGTCGGGGTGACCAGAAGCCCGTCCACATGCCGGACGCTGATATTGCCCGAGGTGCCCTGGTTGATGCCGAGCGCATTCATGCGGCGGCAGGCGCCGATGATGGCCTGTCTCTTGTCGAGCTCGTCCGCTGTCATCGACATCTCGATTTCCTGACGATGGGCGCCTGTCAGACGGGGAGTACGTCAAGCAATATGGCAGCGCAAGAGAAAGCGGACCGGATCGCGCGCGATCCCGCCAGCCCCCTCATGGCATCATGAAGTAAACATGAAAATCAACGGATTAACAGATTGTCGCAGCTCTACGGCAAGCTCGCCCGGACCGCCGCGATCCCGTTGATCACGAACTGCACCGAATAGGCCGCGAGCAGCATGCCGAGCACGCGCGACAGGACGGCGTTGCCGGTGCGCCCAAGGCTCCGCGCGATCATGTTCGCGGAGACAAAGCAGAGCATGCAGAGCAAGCACACGCAGAGCACGACCGCGATGATGATCGCGAGCCTCGGCCCGTAACCGGCATCGCCCGTCAGGAGCAGCGTGGTCGCGATCGCGCCGGGACCGGCCATCATCGGGATCGCCAGCGGGAATACCGCGACGTCGGAGGCATGCTCGGAGCTTGCCTTGTCGGCCTCGCGGGCCTCGCGATGCGGACGGTCGCCGAAGATCATCTGATAGGACACGCCGAACAGCAGCAGCCCGCCGGCGATCTGGAAGGCGGGGATGCCGATCCCGAGCTGGCGCAGCAGCCAGTTTCCGATCAGGGCGATCACCACCAGGACCGACGCCGCAATCAGCGGCGCGCGTAGCGCGATGGTGCGTTTGGTCCCGTCGGGCATGCCTCCGGTCGCGGCGAGGAAGGCGGGCACGAGACCAACGGGATCGACCACCAGCAGCAACGTGACGAAGGCGGACAGGGAGAAATCAATCATGGCGCCTCTTCCGGTCCGACGGACCAAGCACGTCGCAATAACAAAAGTTAGTTCAGGGTCGGGTCAAAAAGATCAACCAGCTCAATCGCGAAGCAACCATTCCGCAGGATTGCCGTTGCACTCGGCATCAACACACGAACAGAAGCAGCCGAGACAATTGCACGAGCCCCGTTCCAGAATTGATCCGCACGATCCCATTTCCTGCAGCCGCTGGGCGCTTCGATTAGGGACAAACGTCAGAGAACTCAAGGCCGCCATTCACCAATTCGGCAGCGCCGCGGACGCAGTCGCCTACGGCCTTCAGCAGTGGCTGCTCACCGCATCCCGAGGCCAGTGGCAAGCCCGCAGCGACGCGCCGCAGGTCGGCATCCTCTCGGATTCCATCGTTGCGCGCGGCGAGCAGCTTGCCTCCGTCGCCTTGGTCTGCGTCAACGCCGTCGGCCTCGTCGCTGGCGCGGTGCCGCGGGTCCTGCCCGCGGCTCCCGAAGCAGATGTCGATGCGTATCTCGACGGCCTCCACGGCCTCTTCATCGACGGTGGACAGACCAACGTCCATCCTTTCCGCTACGGACAAACAGCCGACGAACCGCACGACGGTCCGTTTGATGAATTCCGCGACGAGGTCGCGCTTCGCCTGATTCCGCGCGCGCTAGCGCGCGGCATTCCCGCCCTGTTCGTCTGCCGCGGAATCCAGGAGCTCAACGTCGCCTTTGGCGGCACGCTGGTGAAGGAGCCGGACGGTTTGCCGGAGGACAAACGCCACGGCACGCCCGAGGCGGACAATGAGGATGCCCGCTATCGGCTGCGGCAAAAAGTGACGCTGCGCAAGAGTGGCGTCTTGCAACAGATCTGCGGCGCAGATGCCATCACGGTCAATTCGCTGCACAGCTTCCTGATCGCCGATCTGGCACCGGGTCTGGTGGCGGAGGCCGTGGCCGAAGACGGCTCGGTCGAGGCCGTCAGCGTTGAAGACGCGAGCGCTTTTGCGCTCGGCACGATCTTTCATCCGGATTATTGGGCGAGCTCCGACCATGCGTCGGCCCGCATTCTCTCTGCCTTCGGAGACGCGGTTCGCCAGCATGCGAAGGCGCAAGGGGCAGCGTAGGTCATGCACCGTTACCGCTTCGGCATCGAGGAGGAATACTTTCTGGTCAACCGCCAATCGGCGGCACCGAAGTCCGAGCTGCCCAAACCCTATATGGCAGCGGCCCAGAAACGCCTCGGGGAGCGGCTGACCACCGAGATCCTGCAATCGCAGATCGAAGTGGCGACGCCGCCATTGGCGACTTCAGCCGATGCCATCGCCGAGCTTGCACACTACCGCGCGGTTCTGGCCGAGGTCGGCAAGGACCACGAGGTCGGCATCGTCGCGGCGGGGACGCATCCGTTGGCTCAACCCCAGCAACAGCGCATGACGCGCAAGCGCCGCTACAGCAAGGTCATCAACGACCTCGGGATGGTCGGCCTGGGCAATCCGATCAGCGGGCTGCACGTCCACGTCGAGGTGCCCGAGCCGGACCACCGGGTCGAGATCATGCACCGCCTCGTCCCGTTCCTGCCGCTGCTGCTGGCGCTGTCGACCTCGTCGCCGTTCTGGTGCGGCTACCCCACCGGATTGCTCGGCTACCGCAATGCCGCAAACGACGCCCTGCCCCGGACCGGCTTTCCCGAGATGTTTCGCAACCTCGCAGAATATGAGACCTATGTGAGAACCCTGGTCGATGCAGGCATCGTCCCCAATGCCACCTATGTGTGGTGGGCGCTCCGGCCTTCGCTCCAACATCCCACCCTGGAGCTGCGCATCACCGATTGCTGCACGGCAATTGCCGACTCGGTGGCGATCGCGGCGCTGTTTCGCGCGCTGGTCAGGCACGCCGTGCACCATCCGGATCTGAACGCCACCTATTCGGCCGTGCACCGCGCATTGATCGAGGAGAACCGCTGGCGTGCCCAGCGCTACGGAACCGACGGGACGTATATCGATCTGGTTTCGTTCGAGCCGATCTCGTTCAGGACCTGGCTCGAGACGGTGATCGCCATGCTGGCGCCCGACATCGCGCATCTTCGCATCGAGGACGATATCCAGCATCTCAAGACCATCCCCAAGCGCGGCACGTCGGCCCATCTTCAACTGGAATATTTCCGGGGCTTGAGGAAATTCGGCCGATCGCCCCGGGACGCGATCGGCGACGTGACGAAATGGCTGCGGACCTCGACCGAGGCCGGCGACTTCACCGCGCAGGCGGGCGAGCCGAAAGGGACAGCGGTGCGGCAGCCTGTCGCCAATCCAGTGTGAGGCGTCGGATGCGACGAGGGCTGGTTGAGGAACGACCTTCCGCCGTCCGACTTAGCAGACCATGACCGCAAGGGACATGGTGGAGATCATCTATGAGCGACAGCGGAGTTAGCATGTTGCTGGGCCACGCCTCGACCCAGATGCTTTGGCTCTGGTTCATCGGCGCGTTCGTGCTCGGCGGCGCTCTCGTCTACGGCGTCATGAAGGCCGGTCACCTCCGTCGCAGCGAGCGCGCGCGCCTCGACCGCGCGACGGAAGCGCGACAGCGCCAGGACGATCCGTACAAGCGTCCGGGTTAATCCACACTGCGTTGCAGATTGGGAACCTTTGGCCGCGCAGAGTCTTGATCGCCCGAGGATAGAGGAAGGCGGGGCCTTCCCGTTCACCTCGACAGGAGGATTTATGGCCAAGAAAGCGAAGAAGCGCACAACCAAGAAATCGTCGACGGGCCGCGCCCGTCAGGCGCCAAAGATGTTGAGCGACCTATTCCTGGAAACGCTCAAGGACATCTATTTCGCCGAGAACAAGATCATCAAGACCTTGCCCAAGATGGCCAAGGCTGCCAACTCGAAGGAGCTCGCGGCGGCTTTCAACAAACATCTGCGCGAGACCCAGGGCCAGGTCAAACGTCTGGACCAGATCTTCAAGATGCTCGGCAAGCCGGCTCGCGGCAAGCCTTGCGAGGCGATCAACGGCATCACCGACGAAGGCGCCGAGATCATGAAGGAGTTCAAGAACGCTCCTGCGCTCGACGCCGGCCTGCTCGCAGCCGCGCAGGCGGTCGAGCATTACGAAATCTCCCGCTACGGGACGCTGCGCACCTGGGCCGAGGAGCTCGGCATGCAGGACGCCGCAAGGCTGCTGCAGGCGACGCTGGACGAGGAAGAGGCGACCGATCACACCCTGACCGAGCTCGCCACCTCCGTCATCAACCTCGAGGCGGAAGAGGAATACCGCCAAGCGGCCTGAGCCACACGTGGCGTGACGACGAAACGCCGCGGCCGGAAGGCCGCGGCGCATGTGTTTTCGGATCGCACGATCCGCATGGCACCTCCGCGCCGCCGGGCTGGAATTCTCGGGAACCGGCCCCATATTCAGCGTTCCCCACCGCCGAGCCCGCATCATGCAACCCAAAAATCCCCTCGACTGGATGCTGTCCGAAGCCCTGGACTCGCTGACCCGCGCCGAACGGCTGCGCCAGCAGTTTGGCCGCCAGGAAGCCTGCTGGGAGCCTCCCATCGACGTGCTCGAAACCGAGCATGAGCTCCTGATCCTGGTCGCGCTTCCCGGCGTCAATCCCGACAATGTCGAGACTGTCATCCATGACGGCGTGCTCGTCATCTCCGGCCAGCGCACCCTTCCGCCGGAGCTTCGCAACGCCCGCATTCACCGGCTCGAACTGCCGCAGGGGCGTTTTGAGCGCCGCATTGCATTGCCCGTTGGCCGCTACGCTATCAGCCGCTTCGTGATGGACGGCTGCGTCGCGCTGCGCCTCGCCAAATCCTGAGGTCGATCATGGCCACCGAACCAATGAATACCGCACCGACCAATCCCCAGAGCAATTCCGACGTGAAGATTCCCGAAGACGCGCTGATCATCATTCCCGTGCGCGAGATGGTGCTATTCCCCGGCGCCATCGCGCCGATCGCAATCGCGCGGCCGAAATCGGTCGCCGCCGCGCAACAGGCGCTGCGCGAGCAGCGGCCGGTCGGCATCGTCCTGCAACGCAGCCCCGAGACCGAGGAGCCCGGCCCGGACGACCTCTATCGGGTCGCGACCATCGCCAACATCGTGCGCTACATCACCGCGCCCGACGGGACCCATCACATTGTCTGCCAGGGCGTGCAGCGCGCGCGCATCCTCGACTTCCTGCCGGGGACGCCGTTCCCGGCCGCGCGGATCCAGCAGATTCCGGAGCCGACCACGAGCACGCCCGAGATTGAGGCCCGCGGGCTGAACCTGCAGCGCCAGGCCATCGAGGCGATCGAGCTGCTGCCGCAGGCGCCGCCGGAGCTGATCGCGATGTTCCAGGGCACCACCGCCCCCGGCGCGCTGGCGGACCTGGCGACCTCGTTCATGGACATCAAGCCGCAGGACAAGCAGGAGGTGCTGGAGACCATCGACCTTGCTCTGCGTGTCGAGAAGGTGTCGAAGCATCTGGCCGAACGGCTGGAGGTGCTGCGCATCAGCAACGAGATCGGCCAGCAGACCCGCGCCAGCTTCGACGAGCGGCAGCGCGAAGCGATCCTGCGCGAGCAGATGGCGACCATCCAGCGCCAGCTCGGCGAAGGTGACGGCAAAGCGGCCGAGATCGCCGAGCTGACCGCTGCCATTGCCAAGGCCAACATGCCGCCCGAGGCGGACGCGCATGCGAAGAAGGAGCTGCGCCGTTACGAGCGCATGCCGGAGGCCGCTGGCGAAGCCGGCATGGTCCGCACTTACCTGGACTGGCTGATCGAGCTGCCGTGGGCGCTGCCCGCGGAGAAGCCGATCGACATCAAGGAAGCGCGCCGCATCCTCGACGCCGATCACTTCGGCCTGGAGAAGATCAAGAGCCGGATCATCGAATATCTGGCGGTGCGCAAGCTGGCGCCGCAGGGCAAGGCGCCGATCCTGTGCTTCGTCGGACCGCCCGGCGTCGGCAAGACCTCGCTCGGCCAATCCATCGCACGCGCGATGGACCGTCCCTTCGTGCGCGTCAGCCTCGGCGGCGTGCATGACGAGGCCGAGATCCGCGGCCATCGGCGCACCTATATCGGCGCGCTGCCCGGCAACATCATCCAGGGCATCAAGAAGGCCGGCGCCCGGAACTGCGTCATGATGCTGGACGAGATCGACAAGATGGGCCGCGGCGTGCAGGGCGATCCTTCCGCCGCGATGCTGGAGGTGCTCGACCCCGAGCAGAACGGGACGTTCCGGGATAATTACCTGGGCGTGCCCTTCGACCTGTCGCGCGTAGTGTTCATCGCGACCGCCAACATGCTGGACCAGATCCCGGGTCCGCTGCTGGATCGCATGGAGCTGATCAGCCTCACCGGCTACACCCAGGAAGAGAAGCTGGAGATCGCCAATCGCTATCTGGTACGGCGGCAGCTCGAGGCTAACGGCTTGACGGCCGAGCAGGCCGAGATCGAGCCCGAGGCGCTGAAGCTGGTGGTCAAAGGCTACACCCGCGAAGCCGGCGTGCGTAACCTGGAGCGCGAGATCGGAAAGCTGTTCCGCCATGCTGCCGTGCAGGTCGCCGAGGGCACGGCCGCCAAGGTCGTCGTGACGCCGAAGGACATCGGCACAGTGCTAGGCCAGCCGCGCTTCGAGGGCGAGATCGCCCAGCGCACCAGCATTCCAGGCGTGGCCACCGGCCTTGCCTGGACGCCGGTCGGCGGCGACATCCTGTTCATCGAGGCCTCGCGCGTATCAGGCCGGGGCGGCATGATCCTGACCGGCCAGCTCGGCGAGGTCATGCGCGAGAGCGTGCAGGCTGCGATGACCCTGGTGAAGAGCAAGGCCACGCAGCTCGGCATCGATCCGCAGCTGTTCGAAAAGAGCGACATCCACGTTCACGTCCCGGCGGGCGCAACCCCGAAGGACGGGCCGAGCGCGGGCGTCGCAATGTTCACGGCGCTGACGTCCCTGCTCACCAATCGCACGGTGCGCAGCGACACCGCCATGACCGGCGAGATCTCGCTCCGCGGTCTGGTGCTGCCGGTCGGCGGCATCAAGGAGAAGGTGGTGGCGGCTGCGGCCGCGGGCCTGAAGCGGGTGATGCTGCCGGCGCGCAACAAGCGGGACTACGACGACATCCCGAAGAGCGCGCGGGACAACCTCGAATTCATCTGGCTGGAGCGCGTCGACGAGGCCATCGCCGCGGCGCTCGAGCCGGCCGAGGCCAAGGTCGAGGACAAGATCGAGGCCAAGGTCGAAGCGGCGGAGTGAATGCGACGAAAAAACTGCTGGAAAGAGCGAAGCGATCGCGGAAGGCGCAACGGCTGCGCCAGTTGCTCGATCGCGCCATCGACGGGTTTCGCGATGCGCTGGCGGCATCAGGACCGCGGCTTCAGCCGATCCCGGTCCGCGCGAAGCGCCGCAAGGGTTGAGCCCTCCGTCTCAAGTCCTCGCGGCAGCCCCAAACAAAAGGCCCCCTCGGTCGAGGGGGCCTTCGCGTTGTTAGCCCACTGCGTCCTTGGCAGCCTTGACCGGGCGGGCGCGGACGATCTTCCGGGCCGGCTTGGCCTTGAACATCATCTCTTCACCCGTGAACGGGTTGGTGCCCTTGCGCGCCTTGGTCGCGGGCTTCTTGATGACCACGAACTTGGCGAAGCCCGGCACCAGGAACAGGCCGTTCTTCTTGAGCTCCTTGTGACCGACGTCGGTCAGCGTCTCCATGACGCTCTTGACGTCACGCTTGGAAAGCTCGGTGGTGGTCGCGATCTTTTCGATCAGCTGCGATTTCGACATTTGGGTGGCCATCGTGTCTCCTCTGATTCGTTGACGGCTGCATATTAGACCAACCGGTGAAGGCCTATAGCCTTCTGCACAGTTTTGTCGGGGTTTTACGGGCTTTTTTGGCCCTCTGTGGCAAAAAACCCTGCTTTTTAGCCACTTCCGGAGCGGGAGAAGCCTCAGGCAGCGGATTTTACCTTGTTTCAAAGGCCCGCACGCAGCCTTGCTAAAGCTGATTCGATGCTTTCGACAAGCGACGACCGGCCTCTTTGTGAAAGGCCGGTCGCGATTCACCCTGGAAAATAAGACTAGACGCGCTCGATGATGACGGCCGGGGCCATGCCGCCGGCCGCGCACATGGTGACGAGACCGCGCTTCAAGTCGCGCCGTTCGAGCTCGTCGAGCACGGTGCCGATCAGGATCGCGCCGGTGGCGCCGATGGGATGGCCGAGTGCGATCGATCCGCCATTGACGTTGACCTTGGCGCGGTCGAGCTTGAGGTCGCGGATGTATTTTTCAGCAACCACGGCAAAGGCCTCGTTGATCTCGAACAAGTCAATGTCGTCCACGGTCAGCCCCGCTTTCGCCAGCACCTTGCGGGTCGCGGGCACCGGCGCGTTCAGCATCAGGGTCGGCGAGTCCCCCATGTTGGCCATCGCGACCACGCGGGCGCGCGGCTTCAGGCCATGCGTCCTGGCGTAAGCGGGTGACGCCAGAAGGATCGCGGCGGCGCCGTCGACGACGCCGGACGAATTGCCGGCGTGGTGCATGAAGTCGATCTCGAGGTCGGGGTACTTCTGCAGGATCAGGCCGCGATAGGTCGTGCCCTTGTCGTCGAGCGCATAGTCGGCGACCGCGGGGAATGCCGGCTTCAACGCGCTCAGCCCTTCCATCGTGGTCTGCGGCCGCGGATATTCTTCATGGTCGAGCGCGAGGCTGCCGTCCTCGCGATGCACCGGCACGAGGCTGTTCTTGAAGTGGCCGCTCTCAATCGCATGCGCGGCGCGCTTCTGGCTTTCGAGGCCGAGCGCGTCGACGTCCCTTCGCGTGATGCCTTCCAGCGTCGCGATCGCATCGGCGCAGACGCCCTGATGCGACTGCGGATGCCGCGCACGCAGGCGCAGATTGCCGTTGTCCATCATCATCGGACCGCCGCCGCGACGTCCTTCCATCGACATCATCTCGCAGCCGCCGGCGACGACGAGGTCTTCCGCGCCCGCCATGATCGAGCTTGCCGCCATATTGACGCTGGTGATGCCGCTTCCACAGAAGCGATCCAGCGTCACCGCGCTGGCGCGCACGTCGTAGCCGGCATCGAGCGCCGACATGCGGCCGAGATCGCCGCCTTGGGTTGCGACCTGCGCGCTGCAGCCCCAGATGATGTCGTCAACGTCAGCGGTGTCGATGCCGGTGCGCGTCGCGAGCGCGCGCAGCACGGTTGCTCCCAGCTGCTGCGGATGAATGCCCGAGAGCGCGCCCTTGCCGACCTTGCCGACGCCCCGTGGGGTCCGGCAGGCATCAATGATGAGTGCATCGGTCATTGGCGTTATCCTCTATTTTGAATTGTTGGAGGCGTTTTGAATCAAGGTGCGAAGGGAGTCAATGCGCGCTGGCGGAACCGCCTCACCCCACCCTCTCAGCGCAAGCCAAGCTCGTCGCGCCTCCGCAAGAACAGGGAGAGGGAGAGCAATCACACCCCCGCCGCGTTCTTCGCGATCACGTTGCGATAGAAGCTGGCGCTGAGTTTCGGCGTGCGCACCTGGGTGTCGAAATTGACGTGGTAGAGCCCAAAGCGCTTGTTAAGCCCGAACACCCATTCGAAGTTGTCCATCAGGCTCCAGAGGAAATAGCCGCGCACCGGCACGCCTTCCGCGGTGGCGCGCTGGAGCTGGGCGAGGTAGTTGCGCAAATACATGATGCGATCGGTATCGTAGATCTTGCCGTCGGGCGTCACAACGTCTTCGCCGGAGGTGCCGTTCTCGCTGATATAGATCGCGTCCGTCTTCCAGATCTTCGCCGCCAGCTTCGGCACCCAGTAGATCGTCTCGGGGCCGACGCGCAGCCAGTCCGAATTCATGTGCGGGAACGATTTCGGGATCGGCAGCGGCATGAAGCCCGCGCCCTTGTCGGAGGCCACCACGTAGTTCTGCGGCGCGTAGATGTTGAGGCCGAGGAAATCGACCGGTGAGGAGATGATCTTCAGCTCCGCATCGGTATATTTCGGCGCGTCGCGCCCCGCGAACTTCAGGAAGGCGTCGGTGTACTGGCCCGTCATGATGACGTTGAGATAGCCGGCGTTCATCTCGCGCAGCGCGATCTCGGCAGCACGGACGTTCTCGGGCGTGTCGATCGCGGGCGCGCAGGCGTCGATGTTCTCGGCCGGCCCCACCCTGGTGCCGCGGCGGCCATGGGCGCGCACCGCCTGTACCGCGAGCCCGTGCGCGAGCGCGCTGTTGTGCCTGATCTGGTTGACCTCGGCTTGTGGCAGCGTCACGCCCGGCGCGTCGATGCCGATGCCATAGCCGAAATGGACGAAGCGACCGCTCTCGTTCAGTGTGAACACGTTCTTGACGCGATCGGTCAGGTGCCCGGCGACATAGGCCGCGTAATCACCGAAGATCTTGCAGGTCTCCGTCGAGCGCCAGCCGCCAAACCGGTCCTGGAGCGATTGCGGCAGGTCCCAATGATAAAGCGTCAGCCACGGCTCGATGCCGTTCTTGAGGAGTTCGTCGACCAGGCGGTTGTAGAAGTCGAGCCCCTTCGGGTTGGGTTTGCCGTCGCCGTCCGGAAACAGCCGCGGCCAGGCCACCGAGAAGCGATAGGCCTTGCAGCCGAGCTCCCTGATGAGCGCAATGTCCTCCTTGTAGCGGTGATAGTGCTCGTTGGCGCGGTCGCCGGTCGAGCCATCCTCGATCTTGCCGGGGATGCGGACGAACTTGTCCCAGATCGAGGCCCCTCGCCCGTCCTCGTTGACCGCGCCCTCGACCTGATAGGACGAGGTCGCGGTGCCCCAGACGAAGCCCGCCGGAAAGCCGTCCCCGCTCCGTGGCGGCGATGCGGGCTTGGCGTCCGCCCCTCCGAGAGGATTGGCGATGCCGGCTGCGGACAATCCCGCCAGCGTGGCGAACTGGCGACGCGAGACCTTGTCCGACATTGATAGTGCTCCGGGGTGATGCTCTGGCGGCGGCACCATGGCGAATCGCCGGTCGTTTGAGAAGCGGGCGAGCGGAAGGCTGAGGATGCAGAATTGCCGAATGCGAACAAAGTTGTCCGAAAGGGGCCACGGCGATCGTCAGCCAAGCTTATCCCAAAGCCGAAATACCAGCCCCACGGTCGTTCGAATTACCAGCCCAATCCGGCGAGGAAGCTGTCGGTTCCCCCCCCATGCTTACAGAATGCCGTAAACCGCTCGGAAATTAGGACCAAAGTTCGCAAATATGGCGTATGGTGCACCATCGCCGCTCCGCTCTGGGCGATTGTCTGTCTGCACCGGTCAAGCAAGAGAACCACTGACTTAGGACGCGGTTTGACCGCATGAGACTGTGGTAACCTCTTCCGCTGAGCAAGCGCCTGCCCTGTCAGGGATACAACGACCGGCCCCACGCCAGAGCCACTGTGAATTCGAGGTAGATCTATGTCGTATGCCTACAAGCTGAATGAAGACGTTCGCCACCAGCCCCAAGGCCCACAAGGACGCGCCGCAACTGAGCCACCGATGATTTACACGATCGTCCAGCATATGCCCATCGAGGCCGATGGACGTCTCCGATACCGCATCAAGTGCAAGTCGGAGAAAATCGAGCGAGTCGTGACGGAAGATCAGCTTTCGTATTCGCAGTGAACTGCTCGATGACGGCGGCTCCCTCGCTCAGCGCGAGCGCTTCGGCAATTTTGGCAGCTTGTCGGGATTGAACGGCGGTATCTGCCGGGTTCGTTCTGGCGCGGGCGCCTGCTGTTCCGTTAGGATCAGCGTACCCTGAAGGATCATTCCCGGCGCTTGCGCTGCCGTCGCCGTGTAGGTCGCGACCTTGCCCGGGCAGTTTCCCTCGATGTCCAGCGTGAGCTCATCGTCGACACCGAACACCGTTGCGCGTCCGTCGGTATGGCGCTTCGTCGACACGGTGGCGGTGAAGCGATCGCCGTCGACCTTGCAAGAGCCGTGATAGGTCATCAGGCTGTCGCAGCCCCAGATCTGTCCGTCTGCGATATGGACGATCCCGGTCCCCTGATCGAGGGGCGTCTTGTACCAGGCGGCATAGGTGCCGTCCTTCAACATGGGAGCAGTCTCCCGGTATTCCCTCGCGCATCATCGACACGATCAGCGCTAACAAAGCGTTAATCGCGCGGCCCATGCCAATCGGGGCTATCCCTGCGCAGCTCGGCTTCCAGGTCTTCAATGATGCTGTGAAGCAGACACGCGGCAAGTGGATCGGTCACTTCGCGCTCCAACCGCCGGTAACGCGCGATCTGGAATTCCTGCTCTCTCAACTGGTGCTCTGTCATCGGACGGGCCCTCCGACAGATCGACGCCGAGACAGCCAAGTCGTTTCGTTACAATTTTAGGATCATTCGCTATGGTTTCCGATCGGTAAAAACAGCGCGACGCCAAGCTTCGCCGGCGCGCGGGATCATCGGAGGTTTCGAAAGGTCGATACGCCGACATGCGCCGCTGTTACGGCACGTCACCGCTTCTCCGGTTCTCACCGATGCTGTGCGGCTTGTTGAGGAAGAACTCCCGGTTGCCGAGAGCCGCCTCCGCGTACTGGTCGATCGCGACCTGGATGGCCTCGATGTGCATGCGGCACCAGCCCTCGAGGCAGGACAGGCGCCGCGCATGATGGAGAGCCTTTAGAAACTCCGGCGGCTCCTGCATGTCGGAGAAGTAGGTCGGCCTCTCCCCCTTCATGCTCGTGCCATCTCTCGCGGCGGAACAAGACGGCGCTTCTCGACACCGACGCGCGACGGCATCGGCCGACGGCGGGGAACAAAGAGGCTGGCGACGACGATCGGGTCGGTATCTCCGAGCGCGGCCCGCTCCTGAACGAGCCCGCTCATCACCGTGCGCATCTTCATGACTTCGCCTGCGACGAAGCTGCAGTCCTCGTCCCTGTTGATCTGCTCATGCATGATGGCCTCGGCTTCGCGCATGCTGACGCGCAACGCCCTGATGATCCTGCGGATTTCGTTAATGCGGTTGTCCATGGCTCGCTCCCTTGGCTGGACGAGCAGCATAAGAACAAAACATGAACAATGAGTCAATCGGCTTGAGGTAGAACAGAGCCGGCGTGACACGCCGTTTCGCGCGGTGCCACCCCGCGTCAGCCCCCGGGCTTACCGAGCCAAGATCAGAACGTCACCCGCATCCCCGCATAGAAGGCGCGCGGTCTTGCCGGGCTAAGCGAGCGCGGGTCGGTGAACTCGGCGGCGCCATTGGTGAAGTTGGGCACGGCTGTGCGGTCGAAGAACTGTCCATAGGTCGCGTAGCGCCTGTCGAAGATGTTGTCGATCTTGCCGTAGAGCTGGACGTTCTTGGCCACCTGGTAGGACGTGTGCAGGTTGAACACGGTGTAGGACGGCAGCTTCGCATATTGGTTGGACTCGTCGCCGACCAGATATTGGCTGGAGACGAACAGCGCGTTGCCGCCGACTTTCCAGACGTCGGTGACGGCATAGTCGATGCCGACCTTGACGCGATGGCGCGGGATCGCCGGGAGCTGGTTGCCGGGCAGCACCTGAATGGTCTCGGTGACAGTATCCCTGAACGGGCTCTCGGAACCGAGCGCGAAAGCGTCGAGATAGCGTGCGTCGACGAACGCGTAGCTCGCCTGAAACTGAATCGTGGGCGACTTGATGTTGATCTCGGCTTCGAGCCCCTGACGCCTGGTACGGCCGACGTTGGAGAAATAACCGAAGCCGGTGCGGCCGACTGCGGGAACGGCGACGATGTCGTCGTAATTGGTGGCGCGGAAGCCGCCGATCTTCCAGCCGAGCGTGCCGATGTTCAGGTCCCTGCTGCCGCGCAGGCCCGCTTCCACGGTCTTGGACACCACCTGCTTCAATGGCGGATCGGAGACGAGAAACGCGGCAATGAGACAGGGACGAGCTGGATCGGAGCAGCCTAGCTCCAGCGGAGTCGGAACGCGGTTGGCCTCTGAATAGCCGGCATAGGCCGTCAGCTCCGGCGTGATCTTGTAGGTGCCGCCTATCACCGGATTGAACCGGGTGAAGGTGTGATCGCCGTTGAGATCGGTCCCGAGCTGATCCTCCAGCGTGATGCGCGCCACGTTGAAACGGCCGCCGCCGGTGACGGCGAAGGCGTCCGTGATATTGAACGTGTCCATCGCGTAGAGGCCGTTATATTGATTGACGGTCCGCAGCGAGACAGGGCCGGCAACGGTATCAGGTACGCCGGTCGGCCCCAGGAACAGGCCGGCGCCGCTGACGACGTAATTTTCTCCGATCGTGCCGATTTCGGCGGTGGCGTTATAGCGCGTGACACTGGCGTCATAGGTCGCGCCCATCACGAAGCGGTTGTCGTGGCCGAACAATTGATCGGTGTTGGTGGCCTGCCCCGACACGCCGAAGGTGGTCGAGCGTATCGAGCTGCGGTCGATCTCGCCGAGGATGGTCCCGGACGCGAAAGGATTGGCGAGCGGCAGACCGTTCACACCGTTTGCCGGTGTGGCGCCGTCGCCGAAGCAAAGAAGGCCGGTGAGCCCCGGATCAGTGCATTCCTGCGCGTCGGTCGGATTGCCGTCCACGAGCTTCTGCTCGTAGCGGCGCACATGAGCGGTGCCTTCGAGCGTCCAGGTCGGCGTCGCATCGACCTTGCCCGTCAGATTGAGATAGCCGACGCGATTGGAGGTGGTCTGCGGTGACGTGTAGGTCGCGCCCCAATATTTGTCGAGCAGCTCGGCCGGAACGGTGGCGCTGGCGCCGAAATCGTTCTTGGCGACGCCCATGTTGGCGTGGAATTCGCTGTCGCCGGCCTTGTAGCCGACGTCGCTGTAGAAGCGCCGCACATCCGATTGGGAGAAATTGCGGAAGCCGTTGTCGTGCAGGCCTTCGAGCGCGGCATAGACGCCGTAGTTCTTGTCGACCGTCTTGCCCCATTGCGCCGAGCCCTGGATGCGGCCGAACGAGCCGCCCATGAGATCAAGCTCCGCGCCCTGATAGGTGAAACCGTCCTTCATTTGCAAATTGATCGCGCCGCCCAGCGCGTTGAGGCCGAAGGCGGGATTGTTGGTCACGAGCGTCACCGACCGGATCGCCGCGGTCGGGATCAGGTCCCAGTTGACGGCGTCTGAGAAGGCTTCGTTGATGCGAACGCCGTTCTGATACACGGCGAGGCCTTGCGGCGTGCCCGTCACGGGCGAGGCAACGAAGCCGCGGAATTCGACATCCGGCTGAAACGGATTGCCGGTGACCTCGCTGATGTTGACGCCAGCGATGTTGTCGCGAAGCGCGTCGGTGATGTTCAGCGAGCCGGTGCGCCTGATCTGGCCGGCGTCGACGGCGTTGATCGCCGACGGGACCTTGTCGACGTCAAGACCTCTGCCGGTACCCGGCGCGGTCGGATAGACGTAAAGGCGCGTCTTGGGGCTGGCGGATGACGGCGCGCCGATGTGCGCAACCGGACGCGATGACGCGGTGCGCCGCGCCGTTGACGGCGGCGGCGCCGTCACCTCGACCGGCGGCAGGTTCTGGACGTTGGTCTCTTCATCCTGCGCGGCTCCCGCGGGGACCGCGAAGACGGAGACCACCCCGGCAGAAACCGAGGCCATCAACAAACAACGCTTGAACCCAAGAGGCTCGAACCCAAAACGCTTGAACCGAACACGATCGCCCATCCCAGCCTTCCCATCCGTCACCGCCGGCTGTTTTGATTTTCGCCGGTTGGTCGAAACGAGTGTAATCGGCGGCGATGCGTGCGCCAGCCACAAAAGGTCGGGGCATATCCGCACCCATTTTCCCGACCAAATCGGGAATTTTTCCCGACGCGATCAGGCCGCCGCCGTCGGAACCAGTGCTTCGACGGTCAGACCGCCATCACCGGACACGACGTTGAGCGTGCCGCCCAGCGCCAGGATTCGCTCGCGCATGCCGACGAGCCCGAAGCCGAGCTTCTGGCCCGGCTCCATGCCACGGCCATTGTCGCTGACCCGCACCCGGGCGCAGCCGCGGCCGTCACTTGCCGTCTGCGCCACCGGCTCGATGACGACATTGACCGAGGTCGCGCCGGCGTGGCGGAACACGTTGGTGAGCGCCTCCTGTACGATGCGGTAGATGGTGAGGTCGGCGGTCTCGCCCGTGACGCCAAGCGCCGGCGAGATCGCGGTCTCGATGGTGACATCGGGATGCGACTCCCGCCACAGTCGCGACAGCGATTCCAGCGCCTGGCGCAGGCCGAGCTCGGCCAGGCCGACGGGACGGAGGCGCTCCAGCACGCGGCGATTGAACTGCTGCAGCGCGTTGATCTGCTCCAGCATGGCACTGCCGTGTTTTCGCACGGCCTCCGCACTCGGGGCGCGTCCGTCCGCCTGCTTCGCCAACGCGCTGGCATGCGCGCGTAGCGAGAACAGGTAGGGCCCGAACTCGTCATGCAGCTCGCGCGCGATCTCCTTGCGCTCGACATCCTGGAGCGACACCGTGCGCTCGGCGAGGCGCCGCTTGTCCTCAATGGCGTCACTGAGCGTCGCCGCAAGATGGTTGAGCTTGGTGCAGATCGCGGCCAGTTCCGGCGCGCCGCCCGGCGCGACGCGCGCCTGATAGCGACCGTCTTCAAGCTCGGCCATCACATCCGCCAGGGACTGGAGCGGCGCCAGTGCCCGGCCGACCACATTCATCATCACCAGGAACAGCGCCAGCGCGATCACCGAGCCGACCTCGAGCTGGGTCACGATGGCGTCCCAGATCTCGGCGATCTCGTCATCGGGATGGGAGGTGATAAGCAGCGAACCCGGCTTGCCATGGATGGAGACGGGTACGCTCACCGCGGTCTGCTCGGGATGCACCAGGCTGACGAACCAGGCCGGCGGCGCGCGGGTGTCGTCATCGGCGTCGGTCCGCGGCTGCGTCAGCGGACGACCGGCTTCGTCCCGGAGCGCGATGCTGACATGGCGCAGGCGGCTGAGGTCGCGTGCGATCTGATTCAGCCTCGCATCCGGATCGGGCGCCTCGTTGAGATCCGCAACGATCATTTCGATGAATTCGCGCGCGAGCCGGATCACGCTCTGGTCCTCGGCCTGCACGCGCGGCCCGGCTTCCGCAACCTGGCGGCCGATATTGACGGCGAGCCCCAGCGCCAGCAGCAGCGCCAGCAGCAGGTTGATGCGCCCGCGCAAGGATAGATTTTGCCACATTGGTCTCGCCCGTGCCCCCGCGAAGGATCGGCTTGCGCCTGTCCGATAACGTTGACAGAGGCGAAGCGCCCGATATCTAATCGAAAGCGTACAGCAATCCCGGCCGGGCGCGAAACAGGCCAAGACGCTGTCGCGAGGAACGCCTATGCGCATTTTGATCGTCGACGATCATCCCATCGTCGCCTCCGGCTGCCGTGCCGTGCTGGCCGACGAGGGCGAGATCGAGATTTTGGAGGCCGCCGACGCCGAAGACGGCGAGTGCGTCTTCATCGTCGAGCGCCCCGACCTCTCGATCATCGACATCAACCTGCCGACCGTGTCCGGCTTCGAGCTCGCGCGCCGCATTCTCGAGCGCGCCCCCGATGCCCGAATCATCATGTTCAGCATGAACGACGACCCTGCTTTTGCCGCGCGTGCGATCGAGTGCGGCGCCAAGGGCTACGTCTCCAAGACCGGCGACCCCGACGATCTCGTCGAGGCGATTCGCATCGTCGGCGGCGGCGGCACCTATCTGCCGAGCGCGATCGCGCGCAGCATCGCCTTTGCCGGACCCGCGCTGGCGCAAAGCCCGCTGTCGAAGCTGAACGCGCGCGAGATGGAGATTTTGCGGTTGCTCAGTGCCGGAAAGAGCCTTTCCGAGATCGCCTGGCTGGTGCAGTCGTCCTACAAGACTGTCGCCAACACCTCGTCCATCATGCGCCAGAAGCTCGGAGTGAAAACCTCCGTCGAGCTGGTGCGGCTGGCGATCGACTGCGGCGTGGCCTGACGGCGCCACGAATTCGGTCACACAAGCGTTGCAATCCTGATGTGGTTTGATGCCACGGAGCATAATGGCATGACGATCCAGACTGTCTCGACCAATACATCCTATGGCGGCGTGCAGGGCGTGTATCGCCACGCCAGCCAGGCGACCGGAACCGACATGATGTTCTCGGTCTATGTTCCCCCGCACGCGCAGGGCGCCAAGCTGCCCGTGGTCTGGTATTTCTCCGGCCTCACCTGCACGCACGCCAATGTCACCGAGAAGGGCGAATTCCGCAAAGCCTGCGCCGAGCTCGGCCTGATCTTCGTGGCGCCCGACACCAGCCCGCGCGGGTCCGACGTCCCGGGCGATGCCAACAATGCCTATGATTTCGGCCTAGGCGCCGGCTTCTATGTCGATGCGACGGAAGCGCCGTTTTCGCGCAATTATCGCATGTGGAGCTACGTCACCGACGAACTGCCGAAACTCGTGGCGGAGAATTTTCCGGTCGATGCGAAGCGCCAATCGGTGATGGGCCATTCGATGGGCGGCCATGGCGCGCTGACGGTCGCGCTGCGCAACCCGCATCGTTTTCGCGCGGCCAGCGCCTTTGCGCCGATCGTGGCGCCGTCGCTCGTGCCCTGGGGCATCAAGGCGCTGACCGGCTATCTCGGGCCGAACAAGGATATGTGGCGCAGCCACGACACCGTGGCGCTGATCGAGGACGGCGCGAAGTTTTCAGGCTTCCTCGTCGACGTCGGCGAGGCCGATAATTTCCTGAAGGAGCAGCTCAAGCCGGAGCTGCTGCAAGCCGCCTGCAACAAGGCGAACATCCCACTGACGCTGCGACGACAGGCGGGGTATGATCACAGCTACTACTTCATCTCGACCTTCATGGGCGATCACCTGCACTGGCATGCGGAGAGATTGAAGGGGTGAGCTTTCTGCCTCTCCCTTGGAAGACTCTACTCCGGCTTGCCGTAATTCGGTGCCAGCAACCGGTTGCGGATCAGATAGCTCATCGTGCGCGTCCAGGATTCATCCGTGTTGCCGCGCATGTCGGCGCTGGCAGCCGTGATCATGTTGCCGGTCTTCACGTCGCGCAGGTAGATGTTCAGATTGATGATCAAGTTCGAGACCTTCTGCACCATGCCGGTGATTTCCAAATCGGCACCCAACTGCCCGGCAAGCTTGAGGTCGCAGCCGCCGCAGGCCTGCAGATTGGCGTGACGGGCCGCATCCCGGATCGGCGCGATATCGAGCAGCTGGAACCTGCCTGACTCGACCAGTGCCTTGCGCAACTGCTCGCTGATCAGGTCGAGCCGCGCCTCCTCGGGCTTGGATCCGTAGAACTCGCCGGGCAGGCTGGTGTCGATCAGTTCGAAATCGAACACCGCGAGCTTCGGCGGATCGGCGAGCGCGACCGAGCCCGTCAACAGCAAAGCGGCGAAACATATCAGCGCTCGCATGATCGTGATTCCCGGCGTGGCAACGTGAGGACGAAATGCGGGGTTGCATGGCCTGACAAATCGGTCATGCTTTAGCAGAGACAATTCTCCATCGGCGGTCAAGCCGGGGAGTTGTGCGGAGGAAACATGATCCGATGGTTGGTCGGCCTGATCGGCCTGGGTGTTGCTGCGACGAGCACGCTCGCGGCCGATCCCGTCATGATCGGCGTCGGCTATCTCGGAATCGCCGGCACCAGATCGACGCTGTCGCTGGTCGAGCAGCCCGCGGAGAATGACGGCGTCGCCGGCGCACGCCTCGCCGTCGAGGACAACAACACCACCGGCAAATTCCTCAACCAGCGCTTTGCGCTGGAGGAGCGGCGTATCAAGGAGGGCGAGGATGCCGTGCAGGCCGCAACCGAGCTCGCCTCACGCAACGGCTTCATCATCGCCGACCTGCCGGCCGACGCGCTGCTGAAAGTCGCCGACGCCCTGCGCGAGCGCGGCACGCTGCTGTTCAACGCCGGCGCGATCGACGAGCGGCTGCGCGAGGCCGATTGCCGTGCCAACGTCATCCACACCGCGCCGACGCGCGCGATGCTGGCCGATGCACTCGGCCAATATCTGGTGTGGAAGCAGTGGAAGCGCTGGCTGCTCGTGGTCGGCTCGCATGACGAGGACAAGCTGTTCGCCGATGCGCTCCGGCGCACCGCGACCCGGTTCGGCGCCAAGATCGTGCAGGAGCGCAGCTTCGAAGACAAAGGCGGCGCACGCCGCACGGACTCGGGCGTGACGCTGATCCAGCGCCAGATGCCGGTGTTCACGCAACAGGCTCCGGCCTACGACGTGCTGGTCGCCGCTGACGAGAGCGAGGTGTTCGGCGCCTACCTGCCCTATCGCACCTGGGATCCGCGACCTGTCGCGGGCTCTGCCGGCCTGGTGCCGCGGAGCTGGGACGCCGCGCAGGACCAGTGGGGCGCGGTCCAGATGCAGAACCGCTTCGTCAAGCTCAACGCGCGGCGGATGACCGCGCTCGACATGCAGGCCTGGACGGCCGTGCGCATGATCGGAGAGGCCACCTCGCGCACCAATTCCGGCGACGTCAAGAAGGTCACCGATTTCATCAAGGGGCCGGATTTCTCGGTCGCCGCCTTCAAGGGCACAAAGCTGACCCTGCGCGACTGGAACCTGCAGCTGCGCCAGCCGATCCTGCTGGTCGACGGTCGTATGGTGGTGTCGGTGTCGCCGCAGGAAGGTTTCCTGCACCAGGTCTCCGAGCTCGACACCCTCGGCTATGACCGCCCGGAGAGCAAATGCAAGCTGAAGTGAGGACATCAAAGTGAGGACCTGGACGTTGCGCGCGTGGCGCGTTGGGTTGCTGTCCGGAATGGCACTGGCGGCGGCGCCGGCGCATGCGTTCATCGCCTATGTCTCGAACGAGAAGAGCAACACGGTTTCGGTGATCGACACCGACAGCTGGACGGTGACCAAGACCATCAAGGTCGGCCAGCGCCCGCGCGGCATCGACTTCACGCGCGACGGCAAGTTCGTGATGGTCGCGGTCGGCGACGACGACACCATCCAGATGATCGACGCCAAGACGCAAACCGTGGTGGACAGCCTGCCCTCCGGGCCCGACCCTGAATTGTTCGCCCAGGATGCCGCCGGCAAGGTCCTCTATGTCGCCAACGAGAACGACAACACGGTGACCGTGATCGACCTCGAGAAGCGCGCGCGCATAGGCGACATCCAGGTCGGCGTCGAGCCCGAGGGCATGACCATCAGCCCGGACGGCAAGACGCTGATCAACACGTCCGAGACCACCAACATGGCGCATTTCATCGACACGTCGTCGCGCCAGATTGTTGCCAACGTGCTGGTCGACGCGCGGCCGCGCTTTGCCGAATTCAAGCACGACGCTTCGGAATTGTGGGTGTCCTCGGAGATCGGCGGCACCGTCTCGATCATCGATCCTGGAAAGCACGAGGTGACCGGCAAGATCAATTTCGAGATTCCGGGGTTGAGGAAAGAGGCGATCCAGCCCGTCGGCATCGGCATGACCAAGGACGACAAGACCGCCTTCATCGCGCTCGGTCCCGCCAACCGCATCGCCGTGGTCGATACCGGCTCGCGCAAGGTGACGAAATATCTGCTGGTGGGACAACGGGTCTGGCACATGGCCTTCACGCCGGACGAGAAATTTCTGCTGACCACCAACGGCGTGTCCAACGATGTCTCCGTCATCGACGTCGCCGCTCAAAAAGTGATCAAGACCATTCAGGTGGGCGAACTGCCCTGGGGTATCACGATCGCGCCATGACCAGCCCTGCTCCCATCACCGAACAACGCGAAACACCAAGGCCCGATCCGGCGGCCGTGCCCGCGCTGTCGATCGACAGCGTCAGCCACGCCTATGGCCCGCGCCGCGCGCTGATGGACGTGTCCTTCAACGTCCAGCCCGCGAGCTTCACGGCCCTGCTCGGCCTCAACGGCGCAGGCAAGAGCACGCTGTTCTCGCTGATCACGCGGCTGTTCGGGATCCAGTCCGGCCGCGTCGGCATTTTCGGTCATGACATCAGCAAAGCCCCCGGCGAAGCGCTGCGGTTGCTCGGCGTCGTATTCCAGCCGCGCACGCTCGATCTCGATCTGTCGCTGACGCAAAACCTGCTCTATCACGCCGCACTCCACGGCATCAGCCGCCGCGAGGCTCGGGCGCGAGCCGCCGAGCTGCTCGATCGCATCGGGCTTACCGAGCGCGCCAGCAGCAAGGTGCGCGATCTCTCGGGCGGGCAGATGCGGCGGCTGGAGATCGCCCGTGCGCTGCTGCATCGGCCACGCCTGCTGTTGCTGGACGAGCCCACCGTCGGCCTCGACGTCAAGGCGCGCGCCGACATCATCAGCCATGTGCGCCAGCTCGTGAGCGAGCAAGGCATCGGCGTGCTCTGGGCCACGCATCTGTTCGACGAAATTATGGCTGGTGACGATCTCGTGGTGCTGCATCAGGGCAAGGTGCTGGCGCAGGGACCGATGAGTCGCGTCGTCGCGCAAGCCGGCGCGCAGGACGTCAACACCGCCTTCATGCGCCTGACCGGCGCGCAGACCTTGCCGGGCGGCGGCGCATGAGCAGCATCACCACGCGCGAGGCGCCACGCGGCTTCTCGGCCGCCGAATACATGACCTGCCTCACGGGCATCGTCTGGCGCGAGGGACTGCGCTTCCTGCACCAGCGCGAGCGGTTCGTCTCGGCGCTGGTGCGGCCGCTGGTGTGGCTGTTCATCTTCGCCGCCGGTTTCCGTCAGGTGCTCGGCATCTCCATCATCCCGCCCTACGAGACCTACATCCTCTACGAGGTCTTCATCGCGCCCGGGCTGATGGCCATGATCCAGCTCTTCAACGGCATGCAGTCCTCGCTCTCGATGGTCTACGACCGCGAGATGGGGAACATGCGCACGCTGCTGGTAAGCCCCCTGCCGCGCGGCTACCTCTTGTTCTGCAAGCTGCTCGCGGGCACCGCGGTGTCGCTGCTCCAGGTCTACGCGTTCCTGCTGATCGCCTGGTTCTGGGACATCACCCCTCCTCTATCAGGCTATCTCACCGTGCTGCCGGCACTGATCCTGTCCGGACTGATGCTGGGCTCGCTCGGCATGCTGATCTCCTCCGGCATCAAGCAGCTGGAGAACTTTGCCGGGGTGATGAATTTTGTCATTTTCCCGATGTTCTTCGCTTCGTCGGCGCTTTACCCGCTCTGGCGGGTGCAGGAGGGCAGCCCCTATCTCTACTATGTCTGCGAGGCCAATCCGTTCACCCATGCGGTCGAGCTGATACGTTTTGCATTCTACGGGCAAATCAACTGGATCTCGCTGGCGGTGGTCGCGACCTGCACAATCGTCTTCATGATCGGCGCGATCTATGCCTATGATCCCTCGCGCGGGCTGGCGCGACGGGGCCCTGCGGGAGGCGAAGGATGACGGTTCGGGTTCTGGCCATGGCCGCTCTGATGCTCGCAGCCGTGAGCACGGCAGCACGCGCGGCCGATCCGCGCTATCCGGATTGGCCCTGCACGCAGGCAAAAGTGCCGGAAATTTCGCTCGCAGCCGTTTGGGCCGGTCCTTCGCTCGACGACGTGCAGAACAAGTGGAAGGACGACGCCAAAGTCAGCGCGCTGGTCGCGAAACTGTCGGCACGCAAGACGCCGCTGGACGAGGCCGAGAAGTTGGTGAAGGAGTTTTTGGCAGGCTCCGCGTCCGACAAGACCGCGAATGCGAAACTGCTGTTCGCAGGCCTGTTCGACACGCTCAACGCTCAGCGCTCGCAGGTCATGAGCGGGCTGGAGCGCGTCAGCCGCAAGCAGCGCGAAGCCGCCGACAAGATCCGCGAGGAGAGTGTCCAGCTCCAGGCGCTCCAGGGCGCCACGCCGCGCGACGAGGCGAAGGTCGATGCGCTCAGCAACGAGCTGATCTGGAAGACCCGCATTTTCGAGGACCGCCACAAGGTGGTGCGGTTCGTCTGCGAGGTTCCCACCACCATCGACCAGCGGCTGTTTGCGCTCGGACGCGTGATCCAGCAGGAAATGGAATAGCGTCAGCCTCATTGACCGCTTGCAGCAGGTTCCCGCGCCTCCATTGCGGTTGTTAACCCGCCGCCGCGCTATATGCCGGAACCAAATCGGTCTAGGATGTCTTGTCGATGGGTAATCCAAGGCATCGGGAGGCCTCGATGGGAACCACGAAATTCATCCTCGCAGGCGCTGCGGCCATCAGCATGCTCGCAAGCAGCGCATTCGCTGACGATCTGACCGGAATGGTCACCCGGATCGATCGGCTCAACAGTACGATCTCGATCCAGCAGACGCAGAAGGGCACAGTCGGTGGCAGCGCAGGCGGCGCCGGCGCGCTCCAGCAGTACAAGGCCAAGGATGCCGCGATGCTCGACGCCGTCCACGCTGGCGACCGGGTGAGCTACTCTGCGACCGACAATAACGGCACGGGCACGCTGACGAAGTTGCAGAAGCAGTAGGCTTTCCTCGCCTCTTCCCACGTGCGACAGGGCGTCATGGCCGGGCTTGTCCCGGCCATCCACGCATAGCCACGCGGCACGAAGAACTTGGATGCCCGGGACAAGCCCGGGCATGACGATCTCTGCCTACTGCTCCGGCCGCGGCTCGGGCTGCGCCTCCTCAGTGGGTAGCTTTGCACGCTCCCAGCCGTCGGTGCCATCGGGATACCAGGCGACGTTGGAGTAGCCGTACCCGAGCGCGCGCTTGGCGGCGTTCCAGGACATCCAGCAATCGGCCAGGCAATAAATCACGAGCAGCGCGGTCTTGTCGCCGTGTGATGCACGCGCGAGGCCGCGCTGAAAGTAGTCGTCCATGGCGGGCGGCAGCATGCCGTAGCCGGTATCCGGCAGCCAGATGCTTCCCGGAACATTTTTGCGCGGCGCCTCGCGCCAGACGGTACCGGCTGGAAGATTCTTCGGCTTCGGCGCGCGCGGCAGCACGTCGACGAAGGCGCCGCTCTTGGCGTGCCAGATCGCCTCGGCTTCTGACGTCGACAGTACGCGCGCGCCGCCGAGCGTCGCCGGCACAGGCGCGCGGTAATTATCGGTGCGATAGCCCTCGGGCTCGAACGGCTCCTGCTGCTGCGCGACGACCGGCGCCACCAGCATGGCGGCGACCAGCGCAGCGACAACGCGCCGCCTCATGTCATGGTGCCTTCTTGGCCGTCTCCGCGCCGAGCGGCCGATCGTTCTCGTCCAGCAGCGGCACGCCGAAGTCGAGCAGGATCTTGTTGATCTCGCCCTGGTTCTCCTGGATCAGCTTGTTCAGCTGTCGCTTCCAGTTCTGATCGGCGCCACGTACGCCCATGCCGATGCGATAGACCAGTTTTGGCCCGGTGGTTTCCTTGACCAGCGGCGTGACATGAAGCGAGCCCGCCTTCTTCGCGTAGAACCCCGCCATCGGTCCCCACAGCACGCCGGCATCGATCTTGCCGGCCGTAAGGTCATCGATCATGGCCTGCGCCGAATTGTCGTAGCGCGTGTCGATCATCAGCGGATAGGGCTTTGCATCACCCATCAATCCCGCGATGGCCATGTTGGTCGCAGGCGGCGTGCCGGCGACGATGCCGACATGCTTGCCCTTCAATCTGGTATCCTCGAGCGTGTCGACCTCCTCCAGCCCGCTGCCTGCTTTCGCGACGAGGGCATAGCTCGTGCGGTAATAGGGATTGGTGCCTTGCACGAGGTCGTCGCCTTGGGGGAAGCCCATGATGACGTCGCAGCGATGCGAGCCGAGCGTCATGCGCACGAAGCCGGTGGCTTGCGGAAAAAAGACATAGTCGAGCTTCTTCTGGAGCTTGTCCGCAAACAGCTCAGCAAGCTTGTTCTCGAATCCCTCGCCCTTCTCGTTCGAGAACGGCAGATTGCGCGGGTCGGAACAGACGCGCAGCACCTTGGGATCGACCAGCTCGAACGAGAGGTCACCCGTCTCGTTGGTCTGCGCGATGGCGACGTCGCCGAACGCGCAAGACGCAACCAGGATACTCAGTGAAAACAACCAGCGACGATGTCGTCCGGCCTCCCTCATCGCGCTTCCTCCTAGGCTTGTTTGAATGCTAGCCATGCAACGCATGACGCGCCATGTTTTGCCAGACTGTGTGCTGGCTTTTCTTTGTTGCAGTGCAATGCGCGCAAACCCTTTGAACTGAGGCGGAAAAGTGTCTCGCATCGCTCTCGTGATCGCAGCCTTGTCCCTGCTGGTGAAAGCGACGCTAGCATGCGCCGCAGCGGCCGAATTGCCTGTGAGCGAAGTCGCGCCGGGAATCTTCGTACACTCCGGGACCATCGCCCTGATGACCCGCGAGAACGAGGGCGACATCGCCAATGTTGGCTTCATCGTGGGCGAGGATGCGGTGGCCGTGATTGATACCGGCGGTAGCGTTCGCGAGGGCGAGGCGCTGCTGGCGGCGGTGCGGGCCCGCACCAGCAAGCCGATCCGCTACGTCAT
Organism: Bradyrhizobium sp. WSM4873; assembly: GCF_055811355.1. Taxonomy (NCBI): domain Bacteria; kingdom Pseudomonadati; phylum Pseudomonadota; class Alphaproteobacteria; order Hyphomicrobiales; family Nitrobacteraceae; genus Bradyrhizobium; species Bradyrhizobium sp. WSM4873. Next base: position 64,365 of record NZ_JBVVPS010000026.1, read on the forward strand.
CAATACCCACGGCCATCCCGACCATGTTTTCGGCAATGCGGCCTTCGCCCTCGGGGACACCATTTTCGTCGGTCACAGCAGGCTGCCGCGGGCGCTCGCTGCGCGCGGGCCGTACTATCTCGACAATTTTAGGCGCATCATGGGCGACGAATTGATATCTCCCGTGAAGATCGTGCCGCCGACAATGCTCGTCACGGACACAATGACGCTCGATCTCGGCGCGCGCCGCCTGAGCTTGCGGGCCTGGCCGGCCGGGCACAGCGACAATGACCTGACCGTGTTCGACGAGACGACGAAGACGCTGTTCACTGGCGACCTCGTCTTCCTCCGCCATATTCCGGTGATGGACGGCAGCATTCGCGGCTGGCTCGGCACTCTCGCGGAACTCGAGAGTATTCCGGCGCAGCGCGTCGTTCCCGGTCACGGGCCCGTGAGCGAATGGCCTGCGGCGCTGACCGATGAACGGCGCTATCTGACGGCACTGCTGGCGGACGTCCGGGCATCGAACAAGAAGGGCGAGCCGATCCGAACCGCCGCTGACAAGGCCGCCGCCTCGGAACGGCCGCACTGGGAGCTGTTCGAAGACTACAACGCCCGCAACGCAACCGCAGCATTTTCGGAAATTGAATGGGAGTAGCGGACGCGCTACGATGCGCGAAAGGTTGCTTCGTCCGCGGGACCATGACCATGACGGGATGCACGCGCCGACTGCCTCTGATCGCCCTGCTCCTCGGCATTGCATTCGCCGTGCCGGCGCAGGCGGAAGAAGCTTACGATCCCTGGCCAGGCCTGGTGCAGGACATCTTCAGCAACCGTCCGATGAATGACGGCGGCAATGTCATTGGCATCGAGATGCCCTATCGCGCCGAGGACGCGGCCATCGTGCCTGTGACCCTGCGCAGCAAGCTCTCGCCCGGCGATGCCCGCCGCATCCGTTCGATCACGCTGGTGATCGATCGTAACCCGGCACCGATGGCGGCGAAGTTCGAGCTCGGACCGGATGCCAACGTCACTGAAATCTCGACGCGCGTGCGCGTCAACAACTACACCGACGTCCATGCGGTGGCCGAGCTCAGCGACGGACAGCTCTACGTCTCGAAAGTCTATGTGAAAGCCTCCGGCGGCTGCTCGGCACCAGCTGGCAAGAATGCCGAGGAAGCCCAGAACCGGCTCGGGCAAATGCGCTACCGGCAATTCGCGCGCGAGGAGGCCCCGGCGAGCCGCATGCGGGAGGCGCAGATCATGATCGGCCACCCCAACAATTCCGGCCTGCAGATGGACCAAGTCACGCAGCTCTACATTCCCGCCTTTTTCATCAATCAGCTCAAGCTGACCCAGGACGACAGCCCCGTGCTCTCGATGGAAGGCGGCATCTCGATCTCGGAAGATCCCAATCTGCGCTTCACCTATGTTTCCAACGGCGCCAGGCGTTTTCGCGCAGAAGCCAAGGATACGGACGGACACGTGTTCCGCAACGAGTGGGATGTGGAGAAGCCGGGGACGTGAGGGCATCCATCATCGTCCCTCAATATCCCTCGCCCCAACGATACTGCCATGCGATACCGACAGCTGTCAGTTCGCTTCCCGTGCGGCTGGTGATGTCGGTGCTGGCAGAGAGCTTGACTGAGTTTTGTCGATCGATCGGAAACGCAACCGTCACGCCCGCGCGCGAGATGGCCTGCTCGTTGTCGTTTTTGATGCCGTTGAGGGTCGTGCTGCCGCCGGCGAAATACAGTCCGTCCAGCGCCATCCATATGCCGGACTGGAACGTGTAGATGACATGTCCCTGCACCGCATAGATCGGAGCCTGCGAGAACGTCTTGCCGCCGAAGAAGTCGGTGTTGTCGCTGAAGAAGGTCACGCTGGGGGCGAGTTCGACCGTCCATGGTCCCCATGCCTTTGAAATTCCGAGCTCGGGCCGGAAGGACCAACGGTTGCCGCCGAGGTTGAGCAGCTTGGTGCTGTCATATTGCCCGAGGGGCGCGGAGACCTGAAGGCTTACGCCCACGATCAGATCCTGGTGGTAGCTGGCGAAGTCCTTCGCCGAGAGCGCGGGAGCCCCAAACAGGTTGACCGAGACACGAAATCGCGGATCGCCCAGACCGGACATCTCCCGTTCGCGCGGCTCGCCGTTGACGAGCCCATGCGCGGCAAACGACGATGCCGGCACGATCGCATCGAACTTGGCCGACTGGCCAGCGACGTCGAAGGACCGAACATAGGCCACTACGCCGGTATCGGAGCGGAATGTGGCATCGGCGATCGCGGTGCTGGGATCGAACGCGAGCTTGCCTTGGGCGTAAACGTAGCCCGAGATCAGGAAATTCAATCCGACAGGCGTATTCGAATACGATCGCGGCTCTGCCTCCTGCGCGCTCGCATTCGAGACCGCCGACAATGCGGCGATTATTCCCAATGCCGGGCCAAGCGGGAACCGTCTTGCGCGACGCGCTTGAGGCGCATCGGCGTTTGCATCATCGATGATGGGCGCATCACCAACCGCCCGGTGCACTCCAACGCCGCGCCGGTCCATCGAGATATCCTACCAAGCAAGCCCGTCGGATCATACCATCGAAGCTACGCCGGCGACCTTGACGAGGGAAGCGAAGCAGCGCGGCAGCGGTCAAAAACACCTCACCTCGGCTTCCGCCTGCGCGCGCCTGAGGTCATTCACCGCGGAATTCGCCTGCTCTGACGTGCGGAACTGGACGCCGAGATTACCGCGGACCTGGGACATGCTGAGCGCCGTCTCCGCGGTGACGTAGCGCTCATAGGGCACGATCGAGGCCACCACGTCGATCGAGCAGGAACATTGCTCGATCGCCTGCCGGCTCTCGCCATTGGCCTTCATGCAGCCATAGACATACTCGGCACGCGCCGACGTCGGATAATCATTGGCCTCTTCAGCCTGCGCAGCGAGCGCGGTCGCAGCCCACACCGCCAATGCGGCGACAATCGGTCGTAGCTGTCCGGCCAGATTCATGAGCGTCCTCCCGCTGGTTGCGACGGAAGCTATGCTATGCGTATTGTCCTGAAAAGCACCCTATCAGAGGAAACGGCTCACAAGGTGATGAGAGTATTTGGTCGATCATTGGCGCTCGCGGTGACGCTGGCGCTGACACTGGCCGGGCCCGGCCGCGCCGCGGATACGATCCGCCTTGCGGTGCAGAAGACCGGAACATTCTCCTGGGAGCTGGCCGCGATCCGCGCCGGCGGCCTCGACAAGGAGGCCGACCTGTCGCTCGACGTCACCGAGCTTGCGAGCCCCGAGGCCGGCAAGATCGCCCTGCGCGCCGGCAATGCCGACATCATCCTGTCCGATTGGCTGTGGGTGTCGCGCGAGCGCACGCTCGGCGCAAAGCTCACCTTCTATCCCTATTCCAGCGCGCTCGGCGCGGTGATGGTGCCGGCCTCCTCGCCGATCAAGTCGCTCGCGGATTTGAAGGGCCGCAAGCTCGCCGTCGGCGGTGGTCCCATCGACAAGAGCTGGCTGCTGCTCCAGGCGCGCATGAAGCAGGACGGCATCGACCTGAAGTCCGAGGCGACGATCGTCTATGGTGCTCCGCCTCTGATCGCCGCCAAGGCGCTGGACGGCGAGATGGATGCGAGCCTCAATTTCTGGAATTTCTGCGCACAGCTGGAGGCCAAGGGTTTCCGCCGCCTTGCCGGCATCGAGGACATATTGCCGAAACTCGGCGCCAAGGGCGCGGTCTCTGCAGTCGGCTATGTCTTCGACGAAAGCTGGGCAGCAAATCATCGCGAGGCGGTGGCGCGCTTCATCGCGATGACCCACAAGGCCAAGCAGCTGCTGGTGACCTCGGATGCCGCCTGGGACAAGATCGCGCCGCTCACCGGCACGAGCGATGCCACCATGCTGAAGACCTATCGCGAGCGCTATCGCGACGGCATTCCGCGCCGGAGCATCGACGACGAAGAAAAGGACGCGCGCGTGCTCTACCGCGTACTGGCCGAGACCGGCGGACGCGACCTCGTGGGCTCGGCCGCCGAGCTCGATCCCGGCACGTTCTATCACGCAGTTGCCGGAGACTGAGGTGCTGCGTCTTCTGTCGTTTGCCCTGTTGCTCGCGATCTGGTGGATTGCCGCCCTGTTCGTCGGCGCCGCAAAGCTGCCCTCTCCGCCCGCCGTGCTCGACGTCGTCATCGCGGAAGCATCGAGCGGCGCGCTGTTCCTGCATCTCGGCGCCACGCTCGCCCGCGTAAGCCTCGCCTTCGTGCTGGCGATGTCACTCGGGAGCGCCATCGGCTATCTGATGGGACGGGTGAAGCTCGCCGACCGCCTCGGCGATCCCTGGCTGATCCTGCTCTTGAACCTGCCCGCGCTGGTCGTGATCGTGCTAGCCTATATCTGGGCCGGGCTCACTGAAGCAGCAGCGATCGCAGCAATCGCCATCAACAAGCTGCCGACCGCCATCGTCACCCTGCGCGAGGGCGCGCGCGCGCTCGACCGCTCGCTCGACGAGATGGCGAGCGTGTTCGCGATGCCGCGCTGGCGCGCCTTCCGCCACGTCGTGCTGCCGCAACTGGCACCCTATATCGCGGCCTCAGCCCGCTCCGGATTGTCGCTGGTGTGGAAGATCGTGCTGGTCGCCGAACTCCTGGGGCGACCCAACGGCGTCGGCTTCGAGATCGGCGTCGCCTTCCAGCTGTTCGATACGCCACGGCTGCTCGCCTATTCCCTGACATTCGCCGCCGTTGTGCTCGTGATCGAAACCGCGCTGGTGCAACCGTTCGAAGCGCGCGCAACACGGTGGCGACCCCGTGCGGCTTGAGGTCGATATCACAGGCAAGAGCTTCAGGAGTGCCGCGGGCGGAACGCAGGAGGTGCTCGCGCCGATCAGCTTCGCGCTTCAATCCGGCGAGGTCGGCGTGCTGATCGGTCCCTCCGGCTGCGGCAAGAGCACGATGCTGCGCATCATCCTCGGGCTCGACTGCGATTTCGAGGGGCGCGTCTCGCGCCCACCGGAAGCGCGGATCGGCATGGTTTTCCAGGAGCCGAGGCTGCTGCCATGGCGCTCGGTCGAGCAGAATGTGCGGCTTGCGGCACCCGATGTCACCGACGCCAAGCTCGCCGAGCTGTTCAGGATCCTGGAGCTGGATGCGCATCGCAGCCATTTTCCGGGCGAATTGTCACTGGGCCTCGCCCGGCGCGTCGCGCTCGCCCGCGCCTTTGCCGTCGAGCCTGACCTGCTCGTGCTCGATGAGCCCCTCGCCTCGCTCGACGATGCTCTCGCCGGCCGTTTGCGCGACGAGATCGCGACGCTGGTGGCGCGCCGTCCGGTGATGACGTTGCTTGTCACCCACAGCCTAGACGACGCGATCCGGCTCGGCGACCGCCTGTTCTTGCTGTCGCCGCGACCGGCGCGCATCGTGCGGGAGGTGCCGATTGCCATCCCGCGCGCGGAGCGCAGCGAGGCCGAACTCGGCAAGATCAGGGCCAAGCTCGCCGCGTTGCAGCTTGAATCGAAATGAGAACTCATGGTCAATTGGACCAACGACATCTTCGCGGGAGGGTCACCATGCGGCGTACGCTGATTGCGATCGGCATCCTGTTGGTTGCGATGCCGGGCGCGGCGCTCGCGCAGGCCAAAGGCAAGGGTATCCGGCTCTGGAATCTGACGACGGAGACGATCTCCGGCTTCCAGCTCTCGCCGGCCGGGAAGACCGAGTGGGGGCCGAACCAGTGCTTGAACGACAAGGACAAGGAGGTCGATCACGACGAGCGGCTGCGCATCACCGGCGTCGAGCCCGGCCGCTACGACGCCAGGGTCAGCTATCCCAATGCACGGCAGTGCATCGTGCGCGACATCGAGATCAAGGCGGATGCGGTGTTCTCGATCGCCGACAAGGATCTGAAGGACTGCACTAAGTAACGCCGGCGGCTTCACGCCTTGTCGTTCGGGTGCGGATATTCGCAGCGCCATCGCACCGCCTGCCACTTCGGATGGTCGCCGACCCATTGCGCGATATAGGGCGGCGCGGCCATCGCGCATTGCGTCGGCGACCCCGCATAGTTGAACACCAGATGCTGCTCCTCGCAGGTCGCAGGCGAGAGCACCGCACACACAGTCACCACCAGGTCGATCGGGTTCATGCCGGGATCCTCGCAGAGGCGATGAAGAATAGCACAAAAGATTACGTTCCGAGGAGCGGGAAGTTTCAATCCGGTCGCGTGAAATAAGCGGGAATTGCCGGTCAACTCTCCCCGCAACCGAGGCGCGAGCGCTAGAAATTAACTCCAAAGACCAGCCTCGCCTGGTGGCGCTCGAAATTGACGAGGTCGAGATTGCCGCCCGATCCGGCCGGACGGCCCCAGGCCTGCATGCTCCAGCTCATGGTCAGGCGCGAGCGCTCGGAAAGCTGGAAATAAGCGGTCGGACCGACGAAGAGCGCCTGGCCCGCGAACTCGCCCAGGCCGATGCCCTCGTACTGCCGGAAGTAGCGGACCTCGCCGCCGAGCAGCACGTCGGGCCGCACGCGCACCAGGCCGGCGAAGGCCGCGCCAATGGTCGAACTCTTTTCGGACAGTCCCGCCATCTCGAAACGCGCCCATTCGGGTTGATAGATCAGGTTGAGCGCCCCGATGGCGAAGTTCGGGATCAGCTCGCGATCGAAGGCGAGCGTGAAATCGGTACCGTACATCCGCCCTTTTGCACCAGAAGTCTCGTCGATGCGGTCGCCATGGAGTTCGGCGGCGACAGTCAATCCGAATGGCGCGCGCTCGCGATCGAGCAGGCGATAACGCAGGTCGAGCGAAGCGCCCTGAAAATTGAACTGGCGGCGGTCGCCGATATCGGGGACGCCGGTGATGTCGTGCAGCGTGGCCGTGCCGCCGACCTCGATGCGGAAGTTCGGCAGCGGCACGATCTCGATCTCGACCTCCTGCGACAGCGCGCGATAGGTCCCGCCACCTTTGCCGAATCGTCCTGTCGTCTGAGTCTGGAATTCGCGCTCGCCGGGATTGCCGACATCGGTGCCGATCATGAAGCCGAAGATGTGCTCGGTATCAAAGCCCTCTTCGGCGCTGACGCATGCCGGCGCGAGCGCGACAGTGCAGGCGGCTATGGTCCAGAATGTAAGGGCTCTCGCGCGCATCCCCGACACTACCACGGCTTCGACGGTGGTTGCCATCGAAGCCGCGGCAGGTCGTCAGTCTTACTTGTTGTCTTACTTGCGCAAAGCGCAGGCGTACATGTTGATTTCCATGCCGACCGGCACTTCCACGATCTTCGGAGCTTTCCAGGCCATTCGGGGACTCCCAAGGGATTGAGCGCGACATCGCGCCAGCCAAAACCTAGGGCTGCGTCAGACACAGCGCAAGTCTGGAATCGCGCCGTTGACACAGCGAACTGTCGCATCGCGCTTGCAAATTTCTCTCTGGGGCAACTCGCCTTCGCTCCCAGTCAAGCGGCCCGGTTCTCACCGCAACAAGCGCAGCAGCGCGCGGCCGGCGCGCGAGTTCAGCTCCTTCGCATCCAGCGTTCCATCCTTGTCGGGATTCGCCGCGTTGAAGCGCTGCTCCGCCACCGAGAGATATTCGTCCAGCGTGAGAGTCCCGTCGCGATCGGGATCGGCGGCGGCGAGTTCTTTCGCCGTTAACCGTCCGCGCAACTCGCGGGCGTCGAGCGTGCCGTCGTGATCGGGATCAAGCTTGGCGAACGATGCAGCCGCCGCCTTCTTCACCTCGGCAAGATCGAGCGTACCGTCATTGTCGGTATCGAACGTCTTGACCGCGTTGCCGGAGGCCGACCATGCCGGACCGGACAGCAGTGCAATCGTGACCGCAAGTGCAACAGAGCGACGCGATATCATGAAAACCTCCTTGACCAAGGGCTCCGATTCGAGCCGGATCGAAACGACATAAGTCCACAAGCGAGCCTCCGTTCAAGCCCCGAATTGCAGCCTGCGCACCGCACAACTTGCGGAACCCGTCGGTCCGACCGCTGCCGTCGCGCACGCGCCCTGCTCCATGCCGCGGAATTTCTTCAGCGCCTGCGCACAAGTGAGCGTGGCTTGCCAGGTCACCGTCAGATGACGGCATCCGGCGCCCACTATATCGGCGTCGCAATTACGACTTTCGTATTGACGCGTTTTGCATTCGGGCGGAGTGTTGCTGTCGCAGCGTCAATAGGCGCGCATACTGGGAGGAACGGATGAAACGCTTTGCGATGGCCGCGAGCCTCGTCATGCTTACGTCGACTTGTGCAAGTGCACAAACCAGCGAGCAGCTGGTCAAGGGTGCGACCGATACATCGAACGTTCTCAACTACGGGATGGGCTACAATCTTCAGCGTTTCTCGACGCTGAACCAGATCAACAAGGACAGCGTCAAGAACCTTGTCCCGGTCTGGAACTACTCTTTCAACGACGATCGCAGCGAGGAATCCCAACCGCTGGTCTACCAGGGCGTGATCTACGTGACGTCGCACAACGCGACCATGGCGGTCGACGCCAAGACCGGCAAGCAGATCTGGAAATCCAAGGTCGAATATCCCGCCGAAACGCCGCGCATCGTCTGCTGCGGCATCATCAATCGCGGCGCGGCGCTCTATGAGGGCAAGGTGTTCCGCACCACGCTCGACGCCAACGTGGTCGCGCTCGACGCCAAGGACGGCAAGGAGCTGTGGCGGCAGAAGGCGGCCGACATCAAGGAAGGCTATTCGATGACGGTGGCGCCGCTGGTCGCCGACGGCGTGGTGATCACCGGCATCTCCGGCGCCGAGTTCGGCACCCGCGGCTTCATCGACGGCTGGGACCCCGCGACGGGCAAGCACCTGTGGCGCACCCATTCGATCCCCTCCCCCGATGAGCCCGGCGGCGACACCTGGAAGGGCGACACCTGGAAGCTCGGCGGTGGCTCGACCTGGATTACGGGCTCCTACGATCCCGAGCTGAACACGGTCTATTGGGGTATCGGCAATCCCGGACCGTTCAACTCGGCGGTGCGCCCGGGCGACAACCTCTACACCTGCTCCGTGCTGGCGATGGATCCCAAGACCGGCAAGATCAAGTGGCACTACCAGTTCTCGCCGAACAATCCGTTCGACTATGACAGCGTGGCCGAGATGGTCCTCGCCGACATGAACGTCGAGGGCAAGCCGACCAAGGTGTTGATGGACGCCAACCGCAACGGCTTTTTCTACGTGCTCGACCGCACCAACGGAAAGCTGCTCGCGGCCAATCCCTACGTGAAGGTCAACTGGGCGACCGGAATCGACATGAAGACCGGACGGCCCATCGAGACCGACGTCTCGAAGGACGCCCGTGAGGGCAAGAAGGTGACAGTCTATCCGTCGATCCTCGGCGGCAAGAACTGGGAGCCGATGTCGTTCAATCCGCAGACCGGCCTCGCCTACGCCAACACGCTCGCCTTCGGCGGCAGGTACAAGACTGAACCCGCCACCTTCAAGCAGGGTGAATGGTATCTCGGCATGGACCTCACCGATCTCTGGGAATGGGGCGACGGCCCGCGCGGTCATCTGAAGGCGATCGATCCCATGACCGGAAAGGCGAAGTGGGAAGCACCAAGCGACATCCCGCGCTTCTCCGGCGTGCTGTCGACCGCGGGCGGCGTCGTGTTCTCAGGGGCGCTGACCGGCGAGTTCGAGGCCTTCGATGCCGACACCGGCAAGAAGCTCTGGCAATTCCAGACCGGCTCGGGCATCGAGGGACAACCGGTGACCTGGCAGCAGGACGGCGTGCAGTATGTCGCGGTGACGAGCGGCTATGGCGGCGTCTACTCGCTGTTCTCCGGCGACGAACGGCTGGCCAAAGTCCCGCCCGGCGGCTCGCTTTGGGTTTTTGCGGTCAAGCAATAACCACGGCACGATGCTGAGAAAGCTATCTCACAAGACGGTGGCGATCCTCGCCACCGTCGCGGTGCTGACGGTCGCGCTTGCGGCGACCGTTCGTGCCGCCGATGATTCAACCGGCAATCCCGTGCAGGCGCAGATCGACCACGGCAAGTCGACCTATGCGGAGAAATGCTCGCACTGCCACGGCCCCAACATGATGAACCCCGGCACCATCACGCCGGACCTGCGCGCCTTCCCCGACGACAAGACGCGCTTCGTCACCACCGTGAAGAACGGCAAGAACAACAGGATGCCGCCCTGGGCCGACATTCTCAGCGACGAGGAGATCGGGAATCTCTGGGCCTTCATCTCGAGCCGGAGAAAACCATGAGGCGCTGGCTGGCCGTGTGGGGCATTGCCGCGATCCTCGCGGCGGCGACTACGACCGCGCGCGCGACTGACGACCCGCTGAAGATTTGTCTCGACGAGGACCGGCCACCGTTGTCGGTGCATCACAAGGGCAAGCCGGGCTCGGGTTTCGACGTGCTGCTGGCGCAAGCGATCGCCGACCGGCTCGGACGGCCGCTGACGATCCAGTGGTTCGAGAGCAAGCTGGACGAGGATTCGAGCCCGCAGCTCGAGGCCAATGCGCTGCTGTCCGACGGGCGCTGCTCGCTCGTCGGCAGCTACGCACTGACGACGGACTCCCTCGTCAAGCCCGGCATGAAAACGGCGCGCCTGCCGGATTTTGCCGGCGCCACGCGCGACGACAGGCGCCGCCGCGTCGCGCTCGGCGTGCTCGCGCCAAGCCAGCCCTATGTCTACTCGCCGATGACGGTCGTGCTCGGACCGAAGGCGCGGGGTCGCAAGATCGACGACATTGGCGACCTCGCCGGCCTGCGCCTCGTGATCGAGAGCGGCTCGCTCGGCGATGCGATCCTCATGACCTTCGACAAGGGGCGCCTGATCGACGACATCACGCATCTCGTCCCCGGCCGCGATGATCTCCTCGGTGCACTTGCCCGCGGCGACTATGACGCGACGCTGATCGACCTCGGCCGCCTCGACGCCCATCGCGCTACGAACCCCGATACGGCGATCACCGCGTCCGGCTACTACTATCCGATCGGCGCCAATCGCGGCTATGTCGGGCTGGTCAGCGATCCCGCGCTGATCGACGCCGTCAACAAGGCGCTGAGCGGGCTTACCGCCGAGGGCAAGATCGCCGAATTCGGCAGGCAGGCGGGGCTGACCTATCTGCCGCCGCGTGAGCCTGCGATCCTCGGCGACGTCTGGATGAAGATCATTCAGCGGTGACCGGAGCGTCCGGCTCCCGGAATGACGGATAAAGTGGTCGGCGATGGGCCCGCTACAACCATGGCTGGCTCGGCGACATTCTGCACCCTATGATGCCGCCGTTTTCATACGGTCCTTTGGTGGCATCGTGAATCCTTCCGCCGCAAGCCTGCGCGACCTCCTCGCCCGGGAAATCAAGACCGGCGAGCTGGTGCGGGCGCTGATCGTCGTCGGCCCGATGGTCGCCGCCTATTTCATCGCGCGCGAGACGGCGCTGCTGAATCTCGGATTGATCGCGGTCTCGTTGCTCATTCCCGCACTCAGGCTGCACCTGCCGCCGAAAGTCGTCGCGTGGCATTATCTCGCCATCCTCCTCACCTTTGCCGCGCTGTTCCTCGCGAGCCCGATCAAGCCGCTATTCGCAGTGCTGACGGCGCTTGCCGGATTCCTTGCGGTCGCGGTAACGCGCTATGGCGAACATTTCCGCACGCTCGGGAATTGGGTGTTCATCCCCGCCGTGTATCTTGCCTGCGAGGTGCGGGAGGGCGTGAGCGCCTCGGAAGCCCTGCGCCATGCCGGCATGATCATCGTGTCAATCTCCGATCGCGCTGGCTCTGGTCTGCGCCATCCGGATTTACGACCGGCGACGGTGCGGCGATGCCGCGAGTTCGTTCGGACCACCCGCGGCCGAGTGGTTTGCGCCCGCGGGGGCAACCGCCCTTGCGGTGTTCACTGCGGCGGCGCTGGTCGAGATCCTCGATCTCGCGCAGGGCCAATGGGTGATGTGGTCGGCCGCAAGCGTCGTGGTCGGCGATCTCGCCGCTTCGACCGGCAAGCTGAAGCAGCGGGCGATCGGCGCCGTCGCCGGCGTGCCGCTCGGTTTCCTTGCCGGCATGGTTCTGCCGCAAAGCCGGGTCGGCTATGCGCTCGCGGTTCTCGCGGCCACCCTCACGCTGATCTCGTTCTCCCGCTACATCGTCGGCTTCGGCCTGCGCTGCTTCTTCATCGCGCTGGCCGCTTCCTTCGCCGGCAGCGCCAGCGGCATCGCGGAGGAGCGCATCGTCAACGTGCTGATCGGCGGCAGCTTCGGCTTGCTTGCGGTAGCGCTGACCGAAATCGTCTGGCTACGTGTCATGCGAAAAGTGCGATTGTCCGGATGACGCGCGAATAGGCACAGCGCGACCCTTCGAATGCGCCAATCTGTCTCGCCTGCCGCCCATGGCAGAGACGACCCGATGCAGTACCGTCGGTGACAATCCGGGAGAGAATCATGTCCGCAAAACTCGATCGCCGCCACTTCATCGCCGCCGGCACCAGCACACTCGCGATGCCTTTCGTCTCGCGCGGCGCCTCGGCGCAAGCTGCGTGGCCATCGCGGCAGATCCGCATGATTTGCAGCTATCCCGCCGGCGGACAGACCGATCTGCTCGCGCGCGCCTATGGTGAATTCATTTCCAAGCAGGTCGGAAAGACCGTCGTCGTCGAGAACAAGCCCGGTGCCGCGGGCGCGATCGGGACGGCGGAGGTCGCCCGCGCGGAGCCCGACGGCCACACCATCCTGTGTTCGATCTCGACCACCTACATCATGAACCGGGTTGTGATGAAGACTCCGGGCTACGACATGGACAAGGATTTGACGCTCGTCAGCGTCATTCCGGGCGCCGGCCTCCTGCTGGTGGCGAACCCGAAAACCGGCGTCAAGACGCTGGAGGATTTCGTCGCCTTTGCGCGCAAGAGCGGCAAGGTCAACTTCGGCACCTATAGCGCGGGCTCGGCCCCGCATATGACGGTCCACGAACTCAACAAGCAGTATGGCCTTGCCATCGAGCCGATCCACTATCGCGGCGAAGCCCCGATGTGGACGGGCATGCTGGAAGGTACGCTCGATGTGGCCATGGGCAGCTACACGGCAGCGCAATCGGTTTTGCAGAGCGACCGTGGCACCGTGTTCGCGGTGCATTCGAAGAAGGTCGACGCGATCCCTGATATCAAGACCCTCCCCGAGCAGGGCGCGACGTCGAAATTCTTCACCGTCAGCGGCTTCTCCGGTTGGGCCGTGCCGAAAGCGACACCGCAGCCGGTTGTCGACCGCCTGGCAGAGCTTTGCGTGGCTGCCAACGGCGATCCGAAGGTGAAGGAGGTGCTCAACACGTTCGTGCTCGAACCCGCGATCGGCTTCAACGAAACCAACGCGCTGTATCGGCGCGAGCTGCCGATCTGGATCGAGAGCGCGCGGTCGCTCGGCCTTGAGCCCGCCTGAACCGCGAGGCAAGACGCCCTTCGCGGCGCGGCATCCGATCAAAGCCTGGTGCCGGAAACGTATTTTCCCGCTATGATTGTGCGACGCTGGCGGGAAGGTCTCGCCGGCGCGGACGAGAAAGGCCGATCCCATGACACCGGATGGCGTCGCCGTAGCCGTCATGATCATCCTGCTCTTTCCGATGGGCTATTTCACGCTGGCGTCTCCGGCCTTCCTGCTGGTGAGGCTAGATATCCAGCCCGTCGCCCAGCTTTTGCGCGGAATGTTCAATGCCCATTTTCTGGTGATGCGCGTTGCCGGAATCATCGGAGCGGTCGCTTTCCTGCTCGACGGTCGTCTGGTCGCCGCAATGGGCGTCGGCCTCCTTGCAGCCTTGGCGATCTACGGACGCCGCGGGTTCATGCAACGGATGGACGAACAGCTCAGCGCCAGGGACGCCGGCGATGCCGAGGCCCCGCGCCGGCTGCGCCGGCTCCATTGGAGCGGAATGCTGGGCAATGCAGTGCTGCTCGCCGCTCTCCTGACAAGCATTCCCTACATCGCCATATCGGCGTGAGAGACATCGCGGGCGCGTGAGGGTCAACCGTCGTCGTCGACGCCGAACCTGGCGTTTGCCTAGTGCTCGTCCGCCGCAACCGCGCCCTGTTGCGCCTTGTGGATCGAGGACGGCACCACGCCGAAATATTTCCGGAACACCCGGCTGAAATGCGATGAGCTGGAGAAGCCCCAGGAGAACGCGACGTCGGTGATGGTCTTGCCGGCGTGGGCCTCGAGCTCCTGGCGGCAATTCTGAAGACGCGCCTGCCAGATGTAGTCGCTCACCGTGGTGCCGCGCTCCGAGAACAGCATGTGCAGATAGCGCTTGGAGCAGCCGAGCTCGCCGGAAATCTGGTCGATGCACAGATCCGGATCGCGCAAATGCTCGCGGATGAAGAACTGCGCGCGCACATAGGTCGCTTCGGGCCCGACGCGATCGAGCATCGTGTCGGCCTCACGCAGCGGCAGCAGCAAGAGGTCGATCAGCGAATCGGCCACGCCGACCGCACTGTTCGCCGACAGCTTGGCCGCCTCGTCGAAGGTCGCATGCACGAAATCATGGGCGATGCGCCCCGTCCCCGTGCGTGAGGTCAATTTGCAGGCGGGCATTCGCTGCGACGGGAATCCGCGGTCGCGCAGCAGCGCCTTCGGCACGATCACCACGTCGTGGCGCGTGAAAGCGGGGCTGATGATCGAATGTGGACAGGAGACGTCATAGGCAATGATGTCGCCCGGGTTCAGCTCGATGTGGCGGCCTTCCTGCTCGAAATAAGACACACCGTAAGTCTGGAAGTGGATCTTGATATACGGGTGTTCATTGGCCTTGGCGCGCGCCAGCGTGTGCGCGATGCGATGCTGGCTGACCTCGATCTGGCAGAGCTTCAGGCGCGAGACGCTGGTGTAGTCGATGCGGCCCTCGAGCGAGGACGCTTCGAGCGGATCGACGTCGAAATGCCCACACAGGCTGGTCAGCCCGTCGATCCAGCTTTGGATCTGACGTTTCGGCGTCATTCCCGTCGTCGAGAGCGTGTGAATCGTGTCGGACATTAATCCAGCCACTGGTTTGATCCGGAGATTTGACGCGAATCGCGAGCCGCGCTGCCGGAGCCCTGAACCGTGATTGCGTGACGTTTACCTCGATTTTGAGCGATCTTCTAGAACGAGCGCCATCGTTCCATTGCCACCCTTGAAAGTTAATCCTCCGCCTTAGTTGCAGCGCCGTCAAGGGGAACCTGAGCGTTGAAGGCGCTCCCAAAGCGTTGAGGAAGCCGCTGAATTCGCTACTGCAAAATCAAAAACTTCCGACCCGTGCGCTGTCAAGCAAACCAGCTTCTCTCTTGGGCAAGTTTCCCGATAACGAAGTCGTTAGGGATTGTATCAGGAACAACAAGAACGGGCCGCTCCGCACGTGGACCCGTGGCTCTCATCAGGAGGAGGAAACACCACAGCATCGTTTCTGGTCCCAATCGTGACCGCCCTGCACGAGCAGACGCCGGACGAAAAGCCCGGCGATTAGCAATGCTTCGGAAAAAATAAACGAGACCAATGGAGGAATGACTATGCGCAAGGTACTACTCGCGGCCTATCTCGGCTCCGCGGCGGCTCTCGCCGTCGGCAGCGCGTCGGCCAACGACGAAGTGCTCAAGATGTCGCAGAACCCGAAAGACTGGGTGATGCCGACGGGCGACTATGCCAACACCCGCTATTCCAAGCTGAACCAGATCAACGCACAAAACGTAGGCAAGCTCCAGGTGGCCTGGACCTTCTCGACTGGCGTGCTGCGCGGCCACGAAGGCGGCCCGCTGATCATCGGCAACATGATGTACGTCCACACGCCGTTCCCGAACAAGGTCTATGCTATTGACCTTTCCAACGAGAACAAGATCGTCTGGAAGTACGAGCCGAAGCAGGATCCGAATGTCATCCCGGTGATGTGCTGCGATACGGTCAACCGCGGTTTGGCCTATGGCGACGGCAAGATCTTCCTGCATCAGGCCGACACCACGCTCGTCGCGCTCGATGCCAAGAGCGGTCAGGTGGCATGGACCGCGAAGAACGGCGACGCCAGCAAGGGCGAGACCGGCACTTCGGCTCCCATGGTCGTCAAGGACAAGGTGCTGATCGGTATCTCTGGCGGCGAGTTCGGTGTTCAGGCGCATATGACCGCCTACGACATCAAAACCGGCAAGCTGGCGTGGCGTGGCTACTCGGAAGGGCCGGATAACCAGATTCTGGTCGACGCCGAGAAGACCACCGCGCTCGGCAAGCCGGTCGGCAAGGACTCCAGTCTCAAGACCTGGCAAGGCGATCAGTGGAAGATCGGTGGCGGCGCCACCTGGGGCTGGATCTCCTACGATCCCGAGCTGAATCTCGTCTACTACGGATCGGGCAATCCCTCGACCTGGAACCCCAAACAGCGTCCCGGCGACAACAAATGGTCGATGACGATTTGGGCTCGCAACCCGGATACTGGCGTTGCCAAGTGGGTCTATCAGATGACGCCCCACGACGAGTGGGACTATGACGGCGTCAACGAGATGATCCTCTCGGACCAGGCCATCAACGGCCAGCCGCGCAAGCTGCTGACGCACTTCGATCGTAACGGCCTCGGCTACACGCTCGATCGCGTCACCGGCGAGCTCCTGGTCGCTGAAAAGTACGATCCGAAGGTGAACTGGACCTCCGGCGTCGACATGGACAAGAACTCGCCGACCTACGGCCGCCCGAAGGTGCTCGACGCAGCTTCGACCGACAAGGCGGGCGAGGACCACAACGTGAAGGGCATCTGCCCGGCCGCGCTCGGCACCAAGGACGAGCAGCCGGCAGCCTACTCGCCGGACACGCAGCTGTTCTACGTTCCGACCAACCACGTCTGCATGGACTACGAACCGTTCAAGGTGAGCTACACCGCGGGCCAGCCCTATGTGGGTGCGACGCTCTCGATGTATCCGCCGCAGGGTGAAACCCACATGGGCAATTTCATCGCTTGGGACGGCAAGACCGGCAAGATCGTCTGGTCGAACAAGGAGCAGTTCTCGGTCTGGTCGGGTGCGCTCGCAACCGCAGGCAACGTGGTGTTCTACGGAACGCTCGAAGGCTACCTGAAGGCAGTCGACGCCAAGACCGGCAAGGAGCTCTACAAGTTCAAGACTCCCTCCGGCATCATCGGCAACGTCACCACCTATGAGAACGGCGGCAAGCAGTATATCGCAGTGCTCTCCGGCGTGGGTGGCTGGGCCGGCATCGGTCTGGCCGCAGGCCTGACCGATCCGACCGCCGGTCTCGGCGCAGTCGGTGGCTACGCGGCGCTCAGCAACTACACGGCACTCGGCGGTACGCTGACCGTGTTCTCGCTGCCCAACTAGACCTCTCAGCATCGCTCCGGCGCGTGGATCAACTCCACGCGCCGGCTCGTCTCACCGAAGGCCTTCCGAGGAAAATCTCTTGCGTAAAATCTGCTCTGCCATTGCTGCGATGTTCTTGGTCGCGTCCGGGGAAATTGCCGTCGCGGACGGCTCAGGTGACCCGACCGCCGTCAAGCAGAACGAAACCGGCGAATGGTCCGACAAGGAAGGCAACCCGACCTACAAGATCACTGACGGATCCGTCGACTGGTACACCTATTCCGGATACCGCCGCTATCACTCGGACTGCCATGTGTGTCACGGCCCGGATGGCATGGGCTCGACCTACGCCCCGGCGCTCAAGGATTCGCTGAAGACGATGAGCTATGCCGACTTTCTCGGCGTCGTCGCCTCCGGCCGCAAGAACATCTCGACTGCCGCAGAGAACGTGATGCCGGCCTTCGGCGATAACCCGAACGTCGCCTGCTACATGGACGATCTCTACGTCTATCTGCGCGCCCGCTCCAACGAGGCCTGGGGCCGCACAAGACCCGGCAAGCACGAGGACAAGAACGACGCCTATACCAAGAACGAAGATTCGTGCATGGGCAAGAAGTGAACGTGCGGAGCCCGACCAGGACCTGATTCCTGGCGCCCTGCTGGAATTTGAGGAGTTTAAGATGAAGACACGTGCCGCCGTCGCTTTCGAAGCCAAGAAGCCGCTCGAGATCGTCGAAGTCGATCTGGAAGGACCAAAGGTCGGCGAAGTCCTGGTCGAGATCAAGGCGACGGGCATCTGCCATACCGACGCCTACACGCTCGATGGCTTCGACAGCGAGGGAATTTTCCCGTCGATCCTGGGGCATGAGGGCGCGGGCATCATCCGCGAGATCGGTCCTGGCGTGACCTCGGTGAAGCCGGGCGACCATGTCATCCCGCTCTACACGCCGGAATGCCGGCAATGCAAAAGCTGCCTTAGCCAGAAGACCAATCTCTGCACCGCGATCCGCGCGACGCAGGGCAAGGGCGTGATGCCCGACGGTACCAGCCGCTTCTCCTACAAGGGCAAGCCGATCTACCACTACATGGGCTGCTCGACCTTCTCGAACTTCACTGTGCTGCCGGAGATCGCGGTCGCCAAGATCCGCGAGGACGCGCCGTTCGACAAGAGCTGCTACATCGGCTGCGGCGTCACCACCGGCGTCGGTGCCGTCGTCAACACCGCCAAGGTCGAGCCGGGCTCCAACGTGGTCGTGTTCGGCCTCGGCGGCATCGGCCTGAACGTGATCCAGGGCGCCAAGATGGCTGGCGCGGACAAGATCATCGGCGTCGACATCAACGACTCCAAGGAGGAATGGGGACGCCGGTTCGGCATGACCGATTTCGTCAATCCCAAGAAGATCACCGGCGACATCGTCCCGCATCTCGTGACCCTGACCGACGGCGGCGCCGACTACACCTTCGACTGCACCGGCAACACCACAGTGATGCGCCAGGCGCTGGAAGCCTGCCATCGTGGCTGGGGGACCTCGATCATCATCGGCGTTGCCGAATCCGGCAAGGAGATCGCGACCCGCCCGTTCCAGCTCGTCACCGGGCGAAACTGGCGCGGCACCGCCTTCGGCGGCGCGCGGGGCCGCACCGACGTGCCGAAGATCGTCGACTGGTACATGAACGGAAAGATCCAGATCGACCCGATGATTACCCACACGCTCAAGCTCGAAGACATCAACAAAGGCTTCGACTTGATGCATGAGGGTAAATCGATCCGTTCAGTCGTCGTGTTCTAGCTCGAAAAGCGTCACCCCAAGGAGGATCGACCCATGACTGTTGCACTCCATCCCTCGATCGATAACGGCATCAAACAGGGCAGCGGCACCTTCGCCGGCGGCACACTCGCCTGCAAATGCAGCGACCATCAGGTCAAGGTCGCCGTCAAGGGCGACGTCGCGCATAACCATGCCTGTGGCTGCACCAAATGCTGGAAACCGCAGGGCGCGAATTTCTCCGTCGTCGCCGTGGTACCCCGCCAGAACGTCACCGTGCTCGAGAACGGCGACAAGCTCCAGATCGTCGATCCGTCGGCGGTGATCCAGCGCTACGCCTGCAAGGCCTGCGGCACGCACATGTACGGCCGCATTGAGAACAAGGGTCACCCGTTCTACGGCCTCGACTTCATCCACCCTGAACTGTTCCAGGAACAGGGTTCGCAGGCGCCGCAATTCGCCGCCTTCGTCTCGTCGGTGATCGAATCGGGCGTGAAGCCGGAGCAGATGGGCGCAATACGGGCTCGGTTCAAAGAGCTCGGACTTGAGCCCTATGACTGCCTGTCGCCGGCGCTAATGGACGCGATCGCAACCCATGTAGCGAAGGCCAAGGCCGCCTGAGCAAAGGCCGCCTAGGCAAAAGGCCGCCTGACGTTTGCCGCGCCCCGCCCGCTCGCTGGTTCCACCACACCCAGCGAGCGGACGGAGCCGGCCCGGGACAATCGCGGCGATGCCGCCGCTTCTCGATTGCGCTTGTGTGGGGGCCGCGAGCTCCCTCAGTCCTGGTCTCTGAATGACTGCGCAGGGCTGCCGGCTTCCTGCTTGAAGTCCGCTGCGCCTGCGTTTCTCCCTCCCTCGACTGAGGCATCCTGCTTCGTCCGCACAGGTCTTCTGGCGGACGAAGCTTTTTTAGTGTGCCCATCTCGAGAGGCGCGCGGCGTGATGCGGCGCCCTGCTTTTGACAAACCTTCGTTGCAATCTTTTCCCATCGAGAACAGCTGACTAGAGAACACTTGGCTGTGAATGCTAGACCGAAGCGATCCTTGCTAAGATCGCGACGTGACGATGCCGCGCGAATTCAATAATCAAGAACAAGACGGGAGGTATCGAACACATCCGGACATGACATTGGCATTCCTGATTCCTGCCGGGATCTGCCCGCGCGGGATGACCGCTGGAATGCGACGCCGCGCAGCGGACATTGCACCGACCGGCATCTGGAAAATCTGAAATCAACAAGCTTATGAAGAGCGAGGGACGATCATGATCAAGGTGAAGATCAATGGCCAGGAACAGAGCTGGGACGGCGACCCGGATCTCCCGCTACTCTGGTTCCTGCGCGACGAAGTCGGGCTGACCGGCACCAAGTTCGGCTGCGGCCAGGCCCTGTGCGGCGCCTGCACCGTCATCGTCGACAAGGAAGCCGTGCGCGCCTGCATCACGTCGATCAACGACGTCGCCGGCCGCGAGGTTACGACGATCGAGGGACTGCATCCGAACGGTGATCACCCGGTGCAGAAGGCCTGGCGCCAAGTCAACGTTCCCCAATGCGGCTTCTGCCAGGCGGGCCAGATCATGCAGGCGGCTGCGCTGCTGATGGACAACCCAAAGCCGTCGCACGACCAGATCCGCGAAGCGATGTCCGGCAACATCTGCCGCTGCGGCTGCTACCAGCGCATCGAGAATGCGGTCCATCTCGCATCGACGGGAGTGTGACATGAATTTCATCGACAACCCGAAGAAGCTTCGTGGCTTTGAGAAGAACATCAGGGTCGAGAAGGTTTCGCGCCGCAGCATCCTGAAGGGGCTCGGCATCACCGGCGGCTTCGTGCTCGCGGCGCCCGTGATGTCGCGCCAGGCGTTCGCCTACGAGACCGGCGCCGGCAAGATGCCGCACGGCGTCGTGGTCGATCCGCGCGTGTTCGTCGCGGTCGCACCCGACGGCACCGTCACCATCCTCGCCCACCGCGCCGAAATGGGCACCGGCGTGCGCACCAGCCTGCCGCTGATCGTGGCCGAGGAGATGGAAGCCGACTGGTCGCGGGTCAAGGTGGAACAGGCCCATGGCGACGAGGTCAAGTTCGGCAACCAGGACACCGACGGCTCGCGCAGCACGCGGCATTATTTGATGCCGATGCGCCAGATCGGTGCCTCCGCCCGCACCATGCTGGAGCAAGCCGCCGCGAAACGCTGGGGTGTGCCGGCAACCGAGGTCAAGGCCGTCAATCACGAGGTCGTCCACAGCGCGACGAGCCGCAAGCTTGGCTTCGGCGAGCTCGCAGCCGATGCCGCCAAGGAATCGGTGCCGAGCATCGAAGGGCTCAAGCTGAAGGACCCCAAGGACTTCCGCTATCTCGGCAAGGGCCAGATCGGCATCGTCGATCTCCACGACATCACCACCGGCAAGGCGCGTTACGGCGCCGACGTGCGGCTGCCTGGCATGAAGTATGCCGTGATCGCGCGCCCGCCGGTGACCGGCGGCAAACTGGTCAAGTTCGATCCGGACGCGGCGTTGAAGGTCCCCGGTGTCGAGAAGGTGATGCAGGTGCGCGGCTGGCCGTGGCCGTCGAAATTCCAGCCGCTCGGCGGCGTTGCCGTGATCGCGCGCAACACCGGCGCGGCGATCAAGGGCCGCGACGCGCTGAAGCTGACCTGGGACGACGGCGCCAACGGCAAATACGATTCCGTCGCCTACCGCAAGGAGCTCGAGGAGGCCTCGCGCAAGCCGGGTCTTGTGGTGCGCCAGGAAGGCGACGCCGAGGCTGCTCTGAAGGGCGCCGACAAGGTCGTCGTCGGCGAATATTATCTGCCGCATCTTGCCCATGTCAGCATGGAGCCACCGGTGGCAGTCGCCGACGTCAAGGGTGACAAGGCGGAGATCTGGGCGCCGGTGCAGAGCCCGGGCAGTACGCGCGAGGACGTCGCGAAGACGCTCGGCATTCCCGAGGGCAACGTCACGGTCAACGTCACGCTGCTCGGCGGCGGCTTCGGCCGCAAGTCGAAATGCGACTTCGCGCTCGAGGCCGCGCTGCTGTCGAAGGAGCTCGGCGTGCCCGTCAAGGTGCAGTGGACGCGCGAGGACGACGTCCGCCACGATTTCCTGCACACGGTCTCCGTGGAACGGATCGAGGCGGGGCTCGACAAGAGCGGAAAAGTGGTCGCTTGGCGCCATCGCAGCGTGGCCCCGAGCATCGGCTCGACGTTTGCGGCAGGTGCAAAGCACCAGGCGCCTTTCGAGCTCGGCATGGGCCTCGTCGACATGCCCTTCGAGATCGCCAACATCTCCTGCGAGAACCCCGAGGCCGCGGCGTTCACCCGCATCGGCTGGTACCGCTCGGTCTCGAACATCCCGCGCGCGTTTGCGGTCCAGTCGATGGTGGGCGAGATCGCCCATGCGACCGGCCGCGACCAGAAGGAGACGCTGCTCGCGCTGATCGGCAGCCCGCGCATCGTCAAGCCTGCTGTGAAGGACATGTGGAACTACGGCGAGCCCTTGGACAGCTATCCGATCGACACCGCGCGCCTGCGCAAGGTGGTCGAGCTGGTCGCCGAGAAGGGCGAATGGGGCCGTCAAGTGCCGAAAGGCCATGGCCTCGGCATCGCCGTGCACCGCAGCTTCGTCAGCTATATCGCGACCATCGTCGAGGTGGCCGTCGACGACAAGGGCAAGCTGACGGTGCCGCGGGTGGACACCGCCATCGACTGCGGCACCTATGTCAACCCCGAGCGCATCGCCTCCCAGATCGAGGGCGCGGCGATCATGGGGCTCAGTCTCGCCAAATACGGCGAGATCACCTTCAAGGACGGCAAGGTGCAGCAGAAGAACTTCGACGACTTCCAGGTCCTCAGGATCGACGAATCCCCTGCGGTGACCAATGTCTACATCGTGCCGCCCGCACCCGACACCCCGCCGAGCGGCGTGGGCGAGCCCGGCGTCCCGCCATTCGCGCCGGCGCTGATGAACGCCATCTTCGCCGCGACCGGAAAGCGCATCCGCAGCCTTCCGCTCGGCAAGCAATTGGAAGCGTAAAGGCGGGAACACAAGGCGGCCTCGCGCCGTTTGCATCGATCTGACAGGAGCAGATCGATGACCCATATCTCAAAGGCGCTCGCAGTCTCGTTGCTGTCGAGCGCCTTTCTTTTGACGGCCACTGGCGCATACGCCCAGAGCAACACCACGCCGCCGACAACGGCGACGCGCCCCAGCACGCCGGACCAGAACTCTCTCCCTAACACCAATGCCACGCCGCCCTCGACCAGCCAGACCACCGGGCAGCACAATCCCGATCCCAAGGTTCGCGAGATGAACCAGAAGGCAAAGGACAAGGTCGAGCGCGAGGGGAAGTAGCGATCTGCGCATCGGCATTTTGACGCCGTGATTATCGGCTCTACTTCTTCGCCGAAGCGCATCGATACGCCCTCTCCCCTTGCGGGAGAGGGCAGCGACGCCGGTTGCCACGACCCCGCTTGGGTGAGGGGTATGCCTGCGCGGGTCTCGCATATTGAGATGCGCGGATAGAACCCCTCATCCGGCGCTTCGCGCCACCTTCTCCGCAAGGGGAGAAGGGACAACGCCGACGCAAAATGCGGCGGACGTTGCCGTCCGCCGCATTTGCCCCCTGACACTCCGCTTCTTTCGATCCGCCAGCGGAGCTTACTTCTTCAGCGCGAACACCCAGATCACGCCGCCCTGCGGCACGTTGGCTTCGATGCCGATATCGTTGGTCACGAGTGCATCCTGGATGCGCTGCGCATCCACGCCCCATCCCGACTGGATCGCGATGTATTGCGTGCCGTCGATCTCATAGGACACCGGCATGCCCATGATGCCGGAGTTGGTCTTCTGCTCCCAGAGCAGCTCGCCGGACTTCGCGTTGAAGGCGCGGAAGTTGCGGTCGTTGGTGCCGCCCACGAAGACGAGATCGCCTGCGGTCGCCGTCACCGATCCGAACAGCTGCGACTTGGGGAAGTTGTGCTGCCACACCTTCTTGCCCGTGGCGGGATCCCAAGCCTGGAGCTCGCCGAAATGATCGGCACCCGGCTTCGTCTTCAGGCCGATGTCCTCCGGCTTGGTGCCGAGCCAGAGCTCGCCGGGCTTGAGCGGAACCTTCTCGCCGGTGAACCCGCCGCAGAAATTCTCGTTGGCGGGCACGTAGACGAGGCCGGTCTTCTGGCTGTAGGCCGCGGACGGCCAATCCTTGCCGCCCCACAGCGACGGACAGAACTCCACGCGCTTGCCGACCATCGGCTTGTGCGCGGGATCGACGATCGGCCTGCCGCTCTCGGCGTCGATGCCCTTCCAGACGTCGGTGGAGACGAACGGCCAGCCGGCGACGTAGTTGATTTTGGTCGGTGTGCGCTCGAGTATCCAGAAGATCGCATCGCGTCCCGGATGGACCAGGCTCTTGATGTTGCGACCGTCGCGTTGCAGGTCGATCAACATCGGCGCTTCGACCTCGTCCCAGTCCCAGGAATCGTTCTGGTGATACTGGTGATAGGTCTTGATCTTGCCGGTGTTCGGATCGAGCGCGAGCACGGAGGAGGTATAGAGATTGTCGCCGGGATGCATCTCGCCGGGCCACGGCGCGGCGTTGCCGACGCCCCAATAGATCGTCTTGGTGTCCTTGTCGTAATTGCCGGTCATCCAGGCCGAGCCGCCGCCGTTCTTCCAATCCTCGCCCTGCCATGTGTCGTGGCCGGGTTCGCCTTCCCCGGGAATGGTATAGGTCCGCCACAGCTCCTTGCCGTCCTTGGCATCATAGGCGGCGACATAGCCGCGCACGCCGAACTCGCCGCCGGAGCCACCCACGATGACCTTGCCGTCGACGATCAGCGGCATCAGGGTCATGTACTGGCCCTTCTTGTAGTCCTGCACCTTGGTGTCCCACACCACCTTGCCGGTCTTGGCGTCGAGCGCGACGACATGGTCGTCGGTGGTGGCAAGATAGAGCTTGTCCTCCCAGAGGCCGACGCCGCGGCTGGTCGGATGCAGCTGGAATAGATCGTCGGGGAGCTGCCGCTTGTAGCGCCAATACTCGTCACCGGTCTTGGCGTTCAGCGCGATCACCTGCCCCATCGGGGTCGCAACGAACATCACGCCGTTGTTGACGATCGGCGGCGCTTCGTGACCTTCGACGACGCCGGTCGCGAAGGTCCAGACCGGGGTGAGGTTCTTAACATTCGAGGTGTTGATCTGGTCGAGCGGGCTGTAGCCCTGCCCGTCATAGGTCCGCCGGTAAAGCATCCAGTTGGCGGGCTCCGGGTTTTCCAACCGCTGCGCCGTGACCGGCGCGTAGTTCTCGACCGGGCCTGATATGGCGGCGGTCGAGGCAAGACATGTGAAGGCGACGAAGCCGGACAGTAACCACTGCTTCCTGGTCATGGCGTTCCCCTTTTTTCATTCGTTTGAATTCTTGTTTTGAATTCTTGTCGTTCGTCCCGTCGTCCGCCCATCGGCGGATGCGGTCTCTCATGACGCGGGCACAACCCGCACGCCCATCATCCCGGCTGCGCGCCACCTACCTTTCCGACGAAGTTTCCGGCGACGTTGAGCGAGCCGTCAGCCAGCGCCAGCGGCAGCGCAGCGAGCCGTCGCGGCGCCGGCCCGAACACGACCTGCGCGCCCGCGCGAGGATCGTATTCGGAGTTGTGGCACATGCATTTGAGCACTTCCTTGTCACCGACATCGCTCTTCACCCACGCCGTGACGGGACAGCCGGCATGCGAGCAGATTGCCGAATAGGCGATGATGCCGTCGACAGCGCGCGCTTTCGTCTGCTCGTCGAGCTCCGCGGGGTCGAGCCGGATAATCAGGATCTCGTTGAGGCGCGAGGCGCTGCGCACGACCGATGTCTTCGGATCTTTCGGCCAGGCATGCACCGGCGGTCCGCCGGCCGACAGAGCGGCCGCGGTGACGGGCTTTCCCTCCTGATCGCCTTCGGAGAATACGAGCAGATCGCCCTTCTGAGGCCGCTCGTCGGAGCCGGGCGCATCCTCGCTCGCGTGGACCTGCGTGGAACAGGCGAGGCACGCCGTCGTGGCCAGCGCGCTCATCAACAGCGCCCGCCGGGTTTGCTCCGTGCACGCGTCAGCTTCGGATTCCGCTGTGTTGTCGGAGGATGAAGAGGATGGGTTGAACGATGCACGCGACATGTTCACAAGCAGGCGCTGGAACTCTGCCGAAAAAAAGGCAAAGATTTTTTCCCGCAGTGCATCACACGGTTATGCTCGCACTGATTGAACTCGAACACCCGCATTTTCGCGCATTTTTTTAATTGCAACGTCACGCTGCGCGACCGGCATGATGATTTTGCAGATCAGGTTAATGCTATTGGTATTGGTGCAATGCGCCGACGCTCGGCGCGAACCATAGCGCCATCAGTGCGGCTTGCGCGTTTCTCAGGCAGGCATTTTGTATTCTAGGAGCGGAGCACGTGACGCGGCGACGCGATACGGCCGGCCAAGGTTGCCGATGCCATCTCAAAGCTGTCGGCGATGCGGCGCGCTCTGTCGATGAACAGCGCGGCTGCCTGCGGCGGGCAGACCTCGCGCGCGGTCTGTTCGAACAGATCTAGCCAGCGGTCGAAATGATCCCCGACCAAGTTCAGTGGCATATGCGCCCGCATCGGCGAACCATGGTAGCGGCCGCTCATCAGCACGACCGACGACCAGAAATCCCGGAGCTTGGCCAGATGCTCGTCCCAATTCTGAACGATCACGAACACCGACCCCAGCAACTCATCCTCGCGCACGCGCCCGTAGAAACGGGTCACGAGTTCCCCGATCATCTCTTCGGTGATCCCCGTGCGCTCGATTGCATCCTGGGTCAGCAAATTCCGCCGCGCGGCCGCCGCCTCGCGCTCGGCCTTCAGTCGATCCGACATGTCCCTTGTTATCCGTTCCGTTGTTCCCGCAGGCCGCCCGTTCGACATTGTCGGGCCGATTGCGCGCGGCGTCTTTGTCGCAGCGCAAATCGCGGGGTCTGGCGGCGAGCACGCAACGCCCGCCGCCCGCGCCATTGTCAGGCGCTGTAGGTGTAGAAGCCCTGCCCCGTCTTGCGGCCGAGATGGCCGGCGTCGACCATTTCCTTGAGCAAGGGGGCCGGACGGTATTTGGGGTCGTTGAAGCCTTTGTAAAAGACCTCCATCACCGACAACATGGTGTCGAGCCCGACGAGATCGGCGAGCGCCAACGGTCCGATCGGATGGTTGCAGCCGAGCTTCATGCCGGCATCGATCTCTTCTGCCGTCGCAATCCCCTCCTGCAGCGCGAAGATCGCCTCGTTGATCATCGGGCACAGGATGCGGTTGACGGCGAAGCCGGGGCTGTTCTTGGCCGTGATCGCCACCTTGCCGACGCGCTTGGCGAAATCGAGCGCCTTGGCGTGGGTGTCGTCGGAGGTCTGCAAGCCGCGGATGAGCTCCAGCAGCGCCATGACCGGAACCGGATTGAAGAAGTGCATGCCGATGAAGCGGTCGGGCCGGTCGGTCGCCGCGGCGAGCTTCGTGATCGAGATCGACGAGGTGTTCGTGGCGAGCAGCGTGCGCGGTGACAGCGTCGCGCAGAGATCCTTCAGGATCTTGACCTTGAGTTCCTCGTTCTCGGTCGCGGCCTCGATGACGAGATCGCAATCGACGAGCTTGGCGCGGTCCGTGGTGCCGGTGATGCGCTTGAGCGTGGCGTCGCGATCGGCCGCCGACATCTTCTCCTTCTTGACCAGGCGCTCGAGGCTGCCGCCAACCGTCGAAATCCCGCGGTTCACTGCCGCATCGGAAATATCGACCATCACGACCGAAAGCCCGGCCGCGGCACAAATCTGCGCGATGCCGTTCCCCATGGTCCCTGCCCCGATGATGCCAACGGTCTGGATCATTGCCTCAAATCCTTCATCCTTGTGGACGTGCCATACCGGCCCCGTCCCATTGTTCCTGGATCAGGGTCTAGCACCGCTCCCGGGCGGGTGCGACCTGATCCTGTCCCTTCCTTAAAGCATCCAAGGCGGGAATAAAGCTGCCTTTCGGCCGCGAAACGGCATGATTCGCGCTCCCGGGCCTGTTTGGCCCGGCCAATCTGCGGCACCCGTCTCTGGAAGCGCCGAGCGTTCGGAAGCACCGAGCTCGAGGCGGTAGCGGCTCAATCGAGACGAAGTACCTTGCCCGGATTCATGATGTTCTTGGGATCGAGCGCTCGCTTGATCGTGCGCATGATGTCGAGCTCGGTCCGGGAGCGATAGTGCTGGAGCTCGTCGAGCTTCTCGATGCCGATGCCATGTTCCGCCGAGATCGAGCCGCCCATGGAGGTGACGAGGTCGTTGACGGCCCGTGTGATTGCCGCGGAATACTGGGACAGCGTATCGAGGTCCATGCCCTTCGGACCCATGAAGGAGAAGTGCACATTGCCGTCTCCGATATGGCCGAGCGGATAGGGGCGGATCGTCGGCAGGATGGCGAGCACGGCATCAAGACCGCTGTCGATAAACTCGGGGATCCTGGAGACCGCGACGGACACGTCGTAGCTCAAGCCCGGCCCTTCTGTGCGCGATGCCTCGGCCACGCTCTCGCGAATTCGCCACATGTTGCGCGACTGCGCTTCGGTTTGCGCGATCACCGCATCCAGCACCCGGCCCGCCTCGAGGTGGTCGGCCAGGAACTGCTCCATCCTGTCCGACATGCCCGTGCCGCCGTCCTGCCGTGGCCGGGCCGACGACCATTCGAGAAGGAGATACCATTCGGTCTCAGCCTTGAGAGGATCCTGGGTGCCGGGAATGTGGCGCAGCACCATGTCGGTGCACGCACGGCTGATGAGCTCGCAGGAACCGACATTGTCATCGGAAGCGGCATGCGCCTCCGACAGAAGGTCGATGGCGGCCTTGGGATCGCGGATTGCAAGCCATGCCGTGCATACGTCTTTCGGCGCCGGCCAGAGTTTCAGCACCGCCTTGGTGATGATGCCGAGCGTCCCTTCGGCGCCCATGAACAGATGCTTGAGGTCATAGCCGGTGTTGTCCTTCTTGAGTGCGCGCAGGCCCTCCCAGACATCGCCATTAGCCAGCACGACCTCCAGACCCAACACCAGATTTCGCGCATTGCCATAACGCAGCACCTGCACGCCGCCGGCATTGGTGGACAGATTGCCTCCGATCATGCACGAGCCCTGAGCACCGAGGCTGAGCGGAAAGAGGCGGTCGTGGCGCGCGGCTGTGTCCTGAAGCGTCTCGAGGATGCAGCCTGCCTCCACGGTCATGGCGTAGCCGACGGGATCGACATCCAGCACCTGGTTCATGCGACCGAGCGACAGCACGATGCCGCGGTGCATGGGCCACGGCGTAGCGCCGCCCATCAGGCCGGTGTTGCCACCTTGCGGAACGATGGCAATGCCGTTGTCGTAGCAGAGCTTGACGACAGCGGAGACTTCCGCGGTGCTGGCCGGACGCACGACCGCCGCGGCCTGCCCCGCCAGCGTGCCGCGCCAGTCGGTCACGAAGGGCAGCTTGTCTGGTTCGTCGAGGATCAGGCCTTTGTCGCCGACGATGGCCCGCAAGCGGTCGAGAACGGCTGAGGCGACGGGTGCGGTCGGAATCGAGGGAGCGCTGGGAAGGGCTGCACCCGGCATGTGTTCCTCTCTTTTCGGCCGTTCGGCGCCTTGGGGCGCGCCAGCCTTCGTTCTTGTTTTCATTCTGGGCGGTGGTGCGATGACCCTAGCATAAGGGTCGCGCTTGCGGGAACGTCTCCGGCAGTAAACGTCGTGCGGATTTGCCTGGAATGCTGAATGCAGGCGCACTTCCGCCGAGGTCCCGCATACCGTACTGTGCCCCGATCAAGTTCGGATTGGAGATCATGAGCCGCTTCTGGAGTCCGGTCGTCCACACGCTTTCGCCGTACGTCCCCGGCGAGCAGCCCAAGCAGGACGGCATCGTCAAGCTCAATACCAACGAGAATCCCTACCCGCCCTCGCCGCGCGTGCTGGCGGCGATCGCATCGGCCGCGGAGCGGCTGCGCCTTTATCCCGATCCTCGCGCGACGCGCCTGCGCGAGGCGATCGCGGCCCATTGCGATGTGGCGCCCGAGCAAGTGTTCGTCGGCAACGGCTCCGACGAGGTTCTGGCCCACACCTTCCAGGCGCTTCTGAAGCACGAACCACCGCTTCTATTCCCCGACGTCACCTACAGCTTCTACCCCGTCTATTGCGGCCTCTATGGAATAACGCACGACGAGGTGCCGCTCGATGCTGCGATGAGGATCGATATCTCCGACTACAGGGGGCCATCGAGTGCCATCCTCCTCTGCAACCCGAACGCTCCTACCGGCATCGCGCTTCAGCGCGACGCAATCGCATCGCTGCTGGCCGAACAGCCGGACCGGCTGGTGGTGGTGGACGAGGCCTATGTCGATTTCGGCGCCGAGAGCGCCGTGCCGCTGGTTGCACGCCACGACAATCTGCTGGTCATCCAGACCTTCTCGAAGTCGCGCTCGCTCGCTGGCCTGCGGGTTGGTTTTGCCATCGGCCAACGACCACTGATCGAAGCGCTGGAACGGGTGAAGGACAGCTTCAACTCCTATCCGCTCGATTGCCTCGCGATCGCCGGCGCCGTCGCCGCGATCGAGGATGACGGCTGGTTCCGAGACACCCGTGCCCGCATCATCGCAAGCCGCGAAACCTTGGCCCGCGATCTCAGACAGCTCGGCTTCGAAGTGTTGCCGTCGCTCGCCAACTTCGTCTTCGCACGCCATCGAAGCCGGAGCGGAGCAGATCTCGCGGCAGCGCTTCGGCAGCGTGGCGTTGTGGTCCGTCATTTCGGAAAGCCGCGCATCGAGGACTTCCTCCGCATCACGGTCGGAACGGAGGCCGAGTGTGCCCGGCTTGTTGAAGTGCTGCGCGGCTTGATCTGAGCCCCGACGGTGCCATGCCGCACGGGGCTTTGATTCCGGTCAAATTCGGGTTACCAAACCGCTCCGCCGTCGCCTTGCACGACGATGCCCTCAGGGAAATATACGTGAATCACCTCCGCAGCCCCGGAATCGACGCACCCCAGCCATGGCGGCGGGCGCCGAAGCTCGGGCACGGATGAACGACTTCGCGCGATCCATCGGCGCCGCATTCGCGCTGATCGGCGAGGCCGACGCAGAGCTTCTGCGCATCGTCGGACTGTCGGTTCGCGTCAGCCTGACCGCCAGCATCCTGGCGCTTCTGATTGGGGCGCCGTTCGGAGCCCTGCTTGCGATCACCCGGTTCCGCGGACGGCAGGTCATCATCGTCCTCACCAATGCCTTGCTTGGTCTTCCGCCGGTGGTGGTCGGGCTCGCGCTTTATCTCCTGCTGTCGCGCTCCGGCCCGCTCGGGCCCGCCGGCCTGTTGTTCACGCCGGCGGCCATGGTGGTTGCGCAGACGCTGCTCGCGACACCGATCGTGGTCGCACTGGTGCACCGGCCGGCGAGCCTGCTGTGGGCGGAGTATGGCGACCTGGCGCGGATCGACGGGCTGTCAACGCTACGCAGCATCGGCTTGCTGTTCGCGCTGGGCCGGACCTCGCTGCTGACGGCCTTTCTCGCAGCCTTCGGGCGCGCGATCGCCGAGGTCGGCGCCATCCTCATCGTCGGCGGCAACATCCGCGGCTTCACGCGCACGATGACGACCGCGATCGCGCTGGAGACCAGCAAGGGCGACCTACCGCTGGCGCTCGGGCTCGGGCTGATCCTGCTCGCACTCAGCGTCGCAGTGTCGACCGTCGCCTTCCTGCTAGTGGGGCGCGTTGGGGAAAAATAGCTGCTCGCCCCCGACCTTGTAGCCGGCGATGGCCTCCTGCCCCCCAGGAGAGATCAGCCAGTCGATGAAGGCCTGCCCGTCCCGCGCCCTCACGTTTGCATGCTTGGCCGGATTGACCAGCATGACGCCGTACTGGTTGAACAGCCGCTTGTCGCCTTCGGTCAGGACGGCGAGCTCGCCGCGGTTCTTGAATGACAACCAGGTGCCGCGGTCCGACAGGAGATAGGCATTCGACGACGACGCCATGTTCAGTGCCGGGCCCATGCCCTGACCGATCTCGCGATACCAGCCGTCTTTGGCGGCACCGAGGTCGACGCCAGCTTCCTTCCAAAGCCGCAATTCGGCGGCGTGCGTGCCGGACTTGTCGCCGCGCGAGATGAACGGCGCCTTCGCGGCCGCGATCTTGCGCAGCGCCTCGGCCACGTCCTTGCCGCCGGCGATCTTCGCGGGATCGCTCTTCGGCCCGACAATGACGAAGTCGTTGTACATGACGTCGAAGCGCTTCACACCCTCGCCTTCGGACATGAACTGGTCTTCGGCAGGCCTGTCATGGACGAACACGACGTCTGCATCGCCGCGCCGTCCGATGTCGAGCGCCTGGCCCGTGCCGACGGCCACGACCTTCACGTCTATGCCCGCGGCCTTCGAGAACAGCGGCAGCAAATAGCCGAACAGCCCCGACTGTTCCGTCGACGTCGTCGAGGCCACAGTGATGGCGGGCTCCTGCGCGACTGCGATAGTGGACCAGAGCAGAACCGCTCCGAGAGTCAGTATCCTTTTCATGCCTCGTCCTTACACCAGATGCCCGATGTTCCAAACTCTACCGTCGATAGAGCCCTACAGGGAACGCGACAAGCGCCCCAAGGCGCTTGGTCATGATCCTCGCGACGTCTCCCCGTGAGGAACGTCCGCTCCGCGCGCAAGTTGTCCTCACGTCAACCCAGGAGGAAACCAGATGAAGAAGATCATTTTGGCATCCGCATGCATCATGGCGCTGGCGACCGGCAGCGCCTTTGCGCAGACACAACCCGCCCCAGGCGCATCCGGCCAGGGCGACGTTGGCCCCTCGTCGCGGGGCCCCGCGACCAAGGGCATGACGACCGGCGCATCGTCGAACATGCAGAACGAGGCCGCCGACAGCAAGGGCAAGCAGACTCCGTCGGCGGGCGGCAGCAACACCAATAACATGGGCAGCCAGGCCGGCGGCGGCGCTGGCTCCGGAAAGTAGGCCGGCATCGGTCGGAAATTCTGAGGGGGCGATCGCCCCCCTCTCCCCAGACGCCTTCGTGCGGCTCAAGTATGTCGTCACCGATGTTATGCGTGAAGGGTTTGCTGTCGAACGAAGAGTATTGGCGGGCGGCACCTTGACTACAGTCACGCGGCAAAACTGAAAGCGTGGATGTTCTGCAATTGGTCCCATCTACATTGACATCAGTGTGACAGCCGGGGATTTTTACATTGCTGGCGAATCAGCGATGCCTTAAGCCGAGTACCTCTTGGACAACTCCCAGTGCTTTCGAGACTGATATCGTTGCTGCGCCGCATCCCCGCGGTGAAATGGGCGTTCAAGCGGCTTCGGCCCGCGCCGCACGGCGGCAGCATCGACGTCGCGCCTGATACCGCAGACGCCTCGCTCGCCCTTGTTGCTGACATCGCAGAAGCCGCGGAGGTTCTCGACACCAGCATCGGCGCGGATCCGACGCACTGCGACCCCGCGGTCGCAGCTTCAGCCCCCGAAGACGACAGCGCCAGCCCTGTCATCGCGGAGAGCACGTCGGAAGCGCCAGCCGATGTCAGCGGCAGCGGCGAATCATCCCCGGAGACGGCGGCGGA
The DNA here is from genome assembly GCF_055811355.1 of Bradyrhizobium sp. WSM4873. Taxonomy (NCBI): domain Bacteria; kingdom Pseudomonadati; phylum Pseudomonadota; class Alphaproteobacteria; order Hyphomicrobiales; family Nitrobacteraceae; genus Bradyrhizobium; species Bradyrhizobium sp. WSM4873. The sequence goes on from NZ_JBVVPS010000026.1 coordinate 97,975, forward strand.
AGTCGAGCCGGTCGCCGTAGGAGCTTCGGTCGCGACCATCGACATCCTGCGCGAAGCGATCGACATCCCCGAACTCATCATCAACAGAGATCCAACTTCCGAACTCGCGGCCGACGTTGAGCCCGTTGTCGCGGAGAAGGCCTCGTCTGTCGATGTCGAGGTCGTCCCGGTTGACGCGATCGCGCCCGTCGTCGACGTGGATACTTTCTCGACTCTCGACGACACGTGCGTCGCGTTCGCGGATCGCGACATCTCGCTGGAGCATGTCCCCGAGGAGAGCATCGACAGCGATCCCTCCGGCGGCGAACTGGAAGATTCCACCGAGACGCCCGGCGTCGTCACAACTATCGAGCCAGCTCCGGCCCTTGTGTCTCCCGCTCCGGAGATCCCGAGTGCACCGAAAGCTCGCGTGAGAGCCGTAGAACCCGCCGACCGGGCCACGCTGATCCGGCAGCGTTGGGCGGAGACCGGGATCAGGATGTGGAATCCGCGGCTTCACGGCGCCGGCGATGCCACGCTGAACATCCAGGGGAGCGTCGGGCTGCTGCCGCCCGCGCCCGGCGAGACGATGCCGCGCTACGACAAGCTGGAATTCAGGATGCTCGGCGGACAGATCGTTTGCGAAGGCGTGATTGTCGAAGCACCCGCGCATGCAAGCCAGCGCAGTTTTACGCGGCTCGCCGAGCCGGGGAAACCCGACCGTGTCCGCGAGCCAATGCGCGAACGCCAGGCCGCCCTCGCCTGACCCTTTATTCCCTGCGCTCAAGGGATAGGATAGCCCTTCCAGACCCACTCTAGCGCCGACGGCAGCGTCTGCGCGATCGTGGGACGGTCGACGTGCTTGGCGTTGCGCACGAACAGGAACTGATAGTGGTAGCCCTTCTCCGCCAGCACCTTGGCCATCAGCGCGTTGGAGACGGTCCAGTCGTGCATGCCGTCGGGAATGGTGGGGTTCGGATAGAACAGGTCCTGGTCGCCGCCGAAGAACCAGAAGCGGATCGGCTTGGCCGGCGCAGCGACGATCAGCGGCACGCCGGGCGGCTCGGCCGGCGTGAGCACGCCCGCCTTGGAGATGAGATTGGGTGTGGCCGGCCCCGTCCATGCGCTGTGATATTCCCAGGCGCCACCGCGCAGCGACGGGTCATGCGGCCATTGCTGGTTGACCATGGTCGGCGAGAACGCCAGCACGCGGTGATAGAGATCGGGATAGAACCACGCCATGGTGAAGGCTGCCACGCCGCTCGAACTCAGCCCCACGGTCGCACGCCCATCGGGATTTTTTGTCAGCCTGACCTCGGCGTTCTTTTCGACCAGCGGCAGCACTTCACGCTCGACGAATTGCGCGTAGGCGCCTGACACCGCGTCATATTCGCGGCCGCGCTGACTGCCCTGCGCGTCCTGCCCGCCATTGCCGATCTGGATCGCGATCATCGGCGGCACGCGGCGCTGCGCGATCAGATTGTCGAGCGTGACGGTGAGATCCTTGTAGGCGTTGGAGCCGCCGTCGCCGACCACGATGAACGGCGCCTCGGTGCCGCGCACATATTGCGCCGGCACGTAGACGTCGATGGTGCGCGACCAGATCCCTGGACGGCTGGTGGTGACGATCATGTGCGACTTGTCGTTCGGCGCCGTGATGGTCGTCATGATCGAGGAATTGGTGCAACCGGCAAGATCGTCGCGGATCAGGCCCGGATTGTAGATGGTGCTCTCCTTCGACGACAACGTGAAGGACTTTGTCGTCCCACGCGGCACGCCCTCCTTCGCGATCGTCTCCGGCGCAGGATTGTGGGTGGGACCGATGATGAAATTGCCCTCGGCGCCCGGTGGCGGCAGCGTTGCGTCAGGAAGCTCGGTGGCGCGCGGGTAATTGGGATTGGAGGGATCGCGCGTCGGAGGCGCCGTCTTGAAGTCGAGACCCGTCGTATCGATGAAGAACGGGCCCGCCTTGTCGGCGGTGTTGGCCCCAGGCGGCACAGCCATATTCTGGGTGACGCAGGCCGGCTGCGAGAAGGCAATCGAAGTGAAGGAGACGAGGGAAATCAGCGTCCCCGTAAGGACGGAGAATGATTTGGTCATTTCAGCTCCCGATGCCGACGAGTCTTTCTGGCTCGCCTTGGGGCAAAGTATGGCGAGCCGACTGCGCGCGGTCAAACCTCAGCCGGCCGCGTTGCAGCGATGGCCGCCATGGTCAAAACGGACAGGCACGGTTATTCCGCGCATTGCCACGAAATCGTCGGTGCGACAATACGTTGCGCTGGCGCACATGGTTAGCGGAGCGTAGCCGCTACTTATGCAGGCTCTTTCAGCCAATCCCCGCACTTCCGCCGCGGGATATCGTTAACGCAGCCTCACCGGTGCGCGTATCGAGAAGATCAGCGGCGCGTCGAACTCTCGCGAAAGACTCCAATCTAACGCGCCCTTTACCCTCGCCGTGCAAGATCGGCCGCGTTTTGAAGGAATCCAGGGCTGAAATTGCAATGCCTGTCACCAATTTGAAGTCTCATCTAGCTGCCGTTGTGGAGCTGTTTCGGGTGCCGGCCGACAATCCGGAACTGATGCGCGCGCAATTCGACGCGTTCTCAAAACAAATCCCGCTGCTCTATTTCATCCTGATCACAAACACGATCGCGGTGGCTTATACCTATGTGCCGCTGGCACCGCCCTCGCTCAGTATGATCGTGCCCGCCCTGTTGATCGCGATCACAGGCTTTCGCACATTCTGGTGGCTGCGCCAGCGCCGTGTCGTGCGCACCGATGCCGACATCCTGCGCAATCTGCGCTTTACCAACTGGATCGCGGCGCCGATCGGCGCAGGCTTCACAGCATGGTCCTTCGCACTCTACCCTTACGGCGATGCTTTCGCCAAGAGTCAGGTGGCCTTCTACATGGCGGTGACCGTGATCGGCTGCATTTTCTCGCTGATGCATCTGCGCTCGGCGGCACTGATCGTGACGCTGGTCGTCGACGTGCCCTATGTGCTGTTCTTCTGGGCCACCGGCGAGCCGACGCTGAAGGCGATCGCCGTCAACAATCTGCTCGTGTCGGGGGCGATGGTGACGGTGCTGTTCATCTACTATCGGGACTTCGCCGATCTCGTCGCGAGCCGCAAATCGCTGCTGGCGCAGCAGGCCGCCACCCAGGCCCTTTCGGACGAGAACTTCCGCCTCGCCAACCTCGATTCCCTGACGGAGTTGCCGAACCGCCGCCGCTTCTTCGCCGAGTTGTCGAGCGCGTTCACCGATGCCGAGCGCAGGAACGTTCGAGTCGCGGTCGGGATCATCGACCTCGATGGCTTCAAGCCGATCAATGACAATTACGGCCACTCCGTCGGCGACCGCGTTCTGATCGAGGCGGGCCGGCGCATCCGCGAGGTCTGCGAGGGCTTCGGTCCGCAGCGGGTGGAATTCGCCAGGCTCGGCGGCGACGAGTTTGGTCTCGTCGTGTGCGGCGACCCTGACGATACGGATCTGATGCGGCTCGGCGAACGCGTTGGTGACCAGGTCAAGCTGCCCTACCAGCTCGACACCGCCCATACCGGGCTGTCCTGCTCGATCGGCTTCGCGCTATTCCCGCAATCGGCAACGACGGCGGAAGCGCTCTATGAATGCGCCGACTATTCGCTCTATCACGCCAAGCGCCATCTGCGCGGCCGCACCGTGATCTTCTCGAGCGAGCTCGAGGCCGAGATCCGCAGCCGCGGCGTCATCGAGAATTTGCTGCGCACCGCCGATTTCAGCACCGAGATGGACCTGGTGTTCCAGCCGATCGTAGACGCCATGAGCGAGCACACCGCCGGCTTCGAGGTCCTGGCGCGCTGGCACAGCGCCCGCCTTGGCCTGGTTTCGCCGGCCGACTTCATTCCGGCCGCCGAGCGCATCGGCCTGATCCGGCCGCTGACGCAGGCGCTGCTGGTACGTGCGCTCGCGACGGCCAGGACCTGGCCCGACCACATCCGCCTGTCGTTCAACCTGTCCGCCCACGACGTCTGCTCGCCCGAGGGCATCCTGCCGCTGATCACCATCGTGGAGACGAGCGGGCTGCCGCCGCGCCGGATCGACTTCGAGATCACCGAGACCGCCGTCACCTTCGATTTCGTACGCGCGCAACAGTCGATCGCGGCATTGAAGGCGATGGGTTGCGGCATTTCGCTGGACGATTTCGGCACCGGCTACTCCTCGCTGAGCCACGTGCACTGGCTGCCGCTCGACAAAATCAAGATCGACCGCAGCTTCATCGCCGACGTCAACGACAATCCAGTGAGCCACAAGATCATCAAGTCTCTCACGGGCCTCTGTGACGACATGGAGATCGCCTGCGTCGCCGAGGGCGTCGAGACCCGCGCTCAGCTCGACACCTTGCGCCGGCTGGGATGCGACTTCATCCAGGGCTACTACTTCGCAAAGCCCATGCACGGCGACGCTATCGACGAGTATCTCGCAAAGGAACGCCAACGCCTCAGCGGCGCCGGAGCCAGGGTCGTGGCCTGAGTCGCGCCTAGCGCAGGCTCGGCAGATCGAGCCCTTTGTCGCGGGCGCAGTCGATCGCGGTGTCGTAGCCCGCGTCGGCGTGGCGCATGACGCCGCTGGCAGGATCGTTCCAGAGCACGCGCGCGATCCGCTTCGCCGCTTCCGGCGTGCCGTCGGCGACGATCACCATGCCGGCATGCTGGGAATAGCCGATGCCGACGCCGCCGCCGTGATGCAGCGACACCCAGGTCGCGCCGCTGGCGCAATTGAGCAGCGCGTTGAGCAAGGGCCAGTCGGACACAGCGTCCGAACCGTCCTTCATCGCTTCGGTTTCGCGGTTGGGGCTCGCCACCGAGCCGCTGTCGAGATGGTCGCGGCCGATCACGATGGGTGCCTTCAATTCGCCACGCGCCACCATCTCGTTGAAGGCAAGGCCCAGGCGATCGCGATCGCCGAGCCCGACCCAGCAGATCCGCGCCGGCAGGCCCTGGAACTTGATGCGCTCTTTGGCCATGTCGAGCCAATTGTGCAGGTGCTTGTCGTCAGGCATCAGCTCCTTGACCTTGGCATCGGTCTTGAAGATGTCCTCGGGATCGCCCGACAGCGCAGCCCAGCGGAAAGGCCCGACGCCGCGGCAGAACAAGGGACGGATATAGGCGGGGACGAAGCCGGGGAAATCGAAGGCATTCTTCAGGCCCATGTCCTGCGCCATCTGGCGGATGTTGTTGCCGTAGTCGAGCGTCGGAATGCCTTGCGCATGGAAATCCAGCATGGCCTGGACGTGCTCGACCATCGAGATCTTCGAGGCGCGCTCCACGGCCTTGGGGTCGGCGGCGCGCTTGGTCTCCCACTCCGCAAGCGTCCAGCCCTTCGGCAAATAGCCGTTGATCGGATCGTGCGCGCTGGTCTGATCGGTGACGATGTCGGGCCTGACACGACGGCGGACCAGCTCGGGAAATATCTCGGCGGCATTGCCGAGCAGGCCGACCGAGACCGCCTTCTTCGTCTTCGCCGCCTCCGCCATGATCGCAAGCGCCTCGTCGAGCGTTGCGGCCTGGCGATCGAGATACCCGGTGCGCAGACGCATCTCGATGCGGCTCGGCTGGCATTCGACCGCCAGCATCGAAGCCCCGGCCATGGTCGCTGCCAGCGGCTGCGCGCCGCCCATGCCGCCGAGACCGGCCGTCAGAATCCATTTGCCGGCGAGGCTGCCGCCGTAATGGCGACGCCCGACCTCGACAAACGTCTCGTAGGTGCCCTGCACGATGCCCTGGCTGCCGATATAGATCCAGGAACCCGCCGTCATCTGGCCGTACATCATCAGGCCCTTGCGATCGAGCTCGTTGAAATGATCGAGCGTCGCCCAGTGCGGCACGATGTTGGAGTTGGCGATCAGCACGCGCGGCGCGTCGGCATGGGTGCGGAACACGCCGACCGGCTTGCCGGACTGGACCAGCAGCGTCTGGTCGTCCTCGAGCTCGCGCAGCGAAGCAACGATCCGGTCGAAGCTCTCCCAGTCGCGCGCGGCGCGGCCGATGCCACCATAGACGACCAGCTCGCTCGGACGTTCTGCAACGTCGGGATCGAGATTGTTCATGAGCATGCGCAAGGGAGCTTCCGTCAACCAGCTCTTGGCGCTGATTTCGCTGCCACGGGGCGCGCGGATGGTGCGTTCATTGTCCAGTCGGCGGTTCATGCGGAGCACCTCGTCAGGCAAGCGTCGGAAACGGGTCGGTTGAAAGTACGGCGAGCACCGCAGCCGGCAGCGCGTCGGCCTCGACCAGCGCAGCAGCCTTGGCGAGATCGCCGGCCATGTAGCGGTCGGCGCCGAGCTGCGGCACCTGCTCGCGCAGTGCGGCGATGACGGCGGCGAGCGGCGCGCTGGTCGCATGCGGCGCGCGCAGTGTGATGCCTTGGGCGGCCACCAAGAACTCGATGCCCAGGATTGTGGCGAGATTGTCCGCCATGTCGGACAGGCGCCGTGCAGCATGCGCGGCCATCGAGACATGGTCTTCCTGGTTGGCACTGGTCGGCGTTGAATCGATCGAACAGGCGGCCGCGCGCTGCTTGTTCTCGGCATAGAGCGCCGCCGCCGTCACCTCGGCGATCATGAAGCCGGAATTGATACCGGGATCGGGAGTGAGGAACGGCGGCAGGCCGAAATTGAGCGCGGGATCGACCAGCGTCGCGATGCGCCGCTCGCTGATCGCACCGATTTCCGAGAGCGCGAGCGCGATGGTATCCGCGGCAAAGGCCACCGGTTCGGCATGGAAATTGCCGCCGGAGACGATCTCGCCGGTCTCGACCAGCACGAGCGGATTGTCGGTGACGGCATTGGCCTCGACGACAAGCGTCCGCGCCGCCTGCACGATCAGGTCGAGCGCCGCGCCCGCAACCTGCGGCTGGCAGCGCAGGCAATAGGGATCCTGCACGCGCTCGTCGCCTTCGAGATGCGATAGGCGGATGTCGCTGCCGTCGAGCAGCGCCATCAGGGTTGCCGCCGCCGCGGCCTGTCCGGAATGGCCGCGCAGCGCCTGGATCTCGGGGCGGAACGGCGCCGTCGAGGCCATCGCCGCATCGACCGACAGCGCGCCGGTGACGAGCGCGGCGCGGGCCAGGCGAAATGCGCGCAGCACGCCGGAGATGGCGTAAGCGGTGGAGAATTGCGTGCCGTTGATCAGCGCGAGCCCTTCCTTGGGACCGAGCGTCAGTGGAGTCAGGCCGGCCGCGGCGAGCGCGTCGCTGCCCGACACGGTCTTGCCGTCGACGATCGCCTGCCCTTCGCCGATCATCACAGCGGTCATATGCGCGAGCGGCGCGAGATCGCCGGAAGCGCCGACCGAACCTTGCTGCGGCACCAGCGGTGAGACGCGCCGCGCCAGCATGGCCTGCAGCTGCTCGATCACCTCGCGGCGCACGCCGGAGGCGCCGCGCCCGAGCGAGATGATTTTCAGCGCCATCATCAGACGGACGATCGGTTCGGGCGTCGCCGTGCCAACGCCGCAGCAATGCGAGACGATGAGATTGCGCTGGAGCAGCGCGGTCTGATCAGGCGGGATGCGCTTCGACGCCAGCTTCCCGAAGCCGGTGTTGATGCCGTAGACGGGAGCATCCGCTCGCGCGGCCCTTGCCACGATCTCCGCGGCCGCGTCGACGCGCGGCCAGAACGCGGGATCGAGTAGCACGGATTGCCCTTGGAGCACGCGCGCGAGATCATCGAGGCTGACCGTTCCCGGCTTGACGACGATCGGCGCGCGCGGCTCCGTCACTGTCCCCTCCACACCCGGCGGTGCAGCGGATTGAAGCCGATGCGGTAGACCAGCTCGGCAGGACGCTCGATGCCCCAGATCGCAAGGTCGCACCATTTGCCGGCCTCGAGCGTGCCGGTATCATGGAGCACGCCGAGCGCTCGCGCGCCTTCGCGAGTGACACCGGCAAGGCACTCGGTCACGTTCATCCGGAACAGCGTCGCGCCCATGTTCATGGCGAGCAGGAGCGATGTCAGCGGCGAGCTGCCCGGATTGCAGTCGGTCGCCAGCGCCATGGCAACGCCGTGCTTGCGGAATGCCTCGACCGGCGGTTTTTGCGTCTCGCGGATGAAGTAGAAGGCGCCGGGCAGCAGCACGGCCACCGTTTGAGCTTTTGCCATTGCCGCTGCACCGGCTTCATCGGTGTGCTCGAGGTGATCGGCCGATAGCGCCGAGAATTTTGCGGCGAGCGCAGCACCGCCGAGGTTCGAGAGCTGGTCGGCATGCAGCTTGACCGGCAGTCCAAGCCGGCTCGCCGTCTCGAACACCCGAGCCGTCTGCTCCCCGGAGAATGCGATACCCTCCATGAAGGCATCGACGGCATCAGCCAGGCCCGCCTGCGCGACCGCCGGCAACATCTCCCTGCAGACGAGATCGATGTAGCGATCCTTGTTGCCGTCGGCCTCCGGCGGCAGGGCATGCGCACCAAGAAACGAGGTTCGAATCGCGACCGACCGCTGACGACCCAGGCTTCGCGCGGCGGCCAGCTGCCGCATCTCGGTCTCGGTGTCCAAGCCGTAGCCGGACTTGATCTCGACCGTGGTGGCACCCTCGCCAATCAGCGCATCGAGCCGCGGCAGCGCGTGTGCTACGAGCTCGGCCTCGCTTGCCTTGCGTGTCGCGGCCACCGTCGAGAGGATGCCGCCGCCGGCGCGCGCGATCTCCTCGTAGCTCGCGCCCTTCAGGCGCAGCTCGAATTCATGGGCGCGGTTGCCGCCATAGACCAGATGGGTGTGACAATCGACGAGACCAGGCGTGATCCAACACCCCTCGCAATCGATCCGGTCGGCTGCATCGGCGCTCGCCGGAAAATCGGCCTGCGAACCCGCATAGACGATACGGCCGCCGCGCGCAGCGATCACGCCGTGCTCGATCTCGCCGAGATCGGGACGGTCGGCCCGCATCGTGGCGAGCCGGCCGTTATGCCAGATCCGGTCGAAGCGCTCTGCCATGCAACTGTCCCTTCGCGGATGCCCCTGCGCCCTGGGATGCTTGACTTATATGTCTAGACATATAATCGTGTCGCGGTTCTGTCCAGCCGGCTGGAAACATGACACGACTGCATTTCGCCTCCGCGCTCCTGCCCTCGGGCTGGGCCAATGACGTGCAGGTGGTGATCGCCGCCGGCGCGATCGCCGAGGTGACGCCGGGCGTGACCCCGGCCTTCGGCGACGAACGCCACCAGATCGCGCTGCCGGGATTGGCGAGCCTGCACAGCCATGCGTTCCAGCGCGGCATGGCGGGGCTTGCAGAACTACGCGGCGATAGCGCCGACACCTTCTGGACCTGGCGCGAGACGATGTACCGCTTCGCGCTGGCGATGACGCCTGACGACGTCGCAGCGGTCGCGACCTTGCTTTATGTCGAGATGCTGGAGCAGGGTTTTACCCGCGTCGGCGAATTCCATTATCTGCATCATGATCGCGACGGCTCGCCCTACGCCGACATCGGCGAAATGGCCGCACGCATCGCGCAGGCGGCAGAGGCCTCGGGTATCGCGCTGACGCTGCTGCCGAGTTTTTATGCGCATGGCGGCTTCGGCGGCGCGGCGCCGCACGCCGGCCAGCGCCGCTTCATATGTACGGTTGATCAATTTTCCGCGCTGATGGCGGCCTCGCGCAAGGCGATTGCACGATTGCCGGACGCGAATATTGGCATCGCGCCGCACAGTTTGCGCGCGGTGGCGCCGGACGAGCTTGCAGCGATCATTCCGCTCGCGGACGGGGGACCGGTGCACATTCATGCCGCCGAGCAGGTGAAGGAAGTGGAGGATTGCCTGGCGTGGTCCGGACGACGTCCAGTGCAATGGTTGCTGGAGCACGCGCCCGTCGACCGACGCTGGTGCCTCATCCACGCGACCCACACGACGGATGAAGAAGTCACTGCCTTCGCCAGGATCGGCGCGGTCGCCGGACTCTGCCCCATCACCGAGGCAAGCCTTGGCGATGGCATTTTCCCGGCCCGCGAATTCGTCGGTGCCGGCGGCGCCTTTGGCATCGGCACGGATTCCAATGTGCTCGTTGGCGTCGCCGACGAGCTGCGCCAGCTCGAATATGGCCAACGGCTCAAGCACCGCGAGCGGAACGTGCTCTCCGCTGGCCCAGGCCGGTCGACGGGGCGCGCCCTGTTCGATCATGCGCTTGCAGGCGGTGCCCGGGCCTTGGCACAGACGTCAGTCAGTCTCACGCCCGGTGCGCGCGCCGACATCGTCACGCTCGACATCACGCATCCCTCGCTGGCGGGGCGCGCGCACGACTCCGTCATCGACGGCTGGATCTTTGCTGCGGGCAGCGGTGCGATCGATTGCGTCTGGGTCGGCGGCGACAAGGTGGTCGAAGGCGGCCAGCACAGACTGCGCCAGGCCGCGCGCGAACGCTTCAACGCATCAGTGCGGAGGCTCGTTGCATGAGTCTCGCCACTGATACGACCGACCAGCCGACGCTGTACAAGCGAATCCGCGCCGATATCGAGAACCGCATTCTGACCGGCGAGTGGCCGCCCGGGCATCGCATCCCATTCGAGCACGAGCTGGTTGCGCGTTACGGCTGCTCGCGCATGACCGTGAACAAGGCCCTGTCGGAGCTCGCGCAAGCCGACCTGATCGAGCGGCGGCGACGTGCCGGCTCCTTCGTCCGCCGGCCGCAACACCAGTCGGCCGTGCTCAAGATCGCCGATATGCGCGCCGAGATCACCGGGCTCGGGCGCGCTTACGGCTACGAGCTGATCGGCCGCAAGCTCCGCACCGCAACCGCTGCCGACCGCGACCGCCTCGGCGTCAAGAAGGCCGGCAAGGTGATCGCGATCACCTGCCGCCACAGCGCCGACAACGTGCCTTTCGCAGTCGAGGACAGGTTGATCGATCTCGCGTCGGTGCCGGATGCGGCGACCGCGGATTTTTCGCGTGAGCCGCCCGGCTCGTGGCTGCTTCACCATGTTCCATGGACAGAGGCCGAGCATACGATCAGCGCTATCGTCGCGGACGATCGCACGGCGGAAGCGCTCGACATCGCCGTCGGCGCACCCTGCCTCGTGATCGACCGCTATACCTGGCGCAGCACGCGCACGATCACCGCGGTGCGGCTGCTCTATCCCGGTGACTCTCACCGCCTTGTCGCCCGATTCAAGGGAGGCTGAGAGGACGATGTCGGCACAAATCGTGCAACGCTTCGGGCAACGGTCCATGAGGACCGACCAAGATCAACAGGACGTCAATCCATCGATCGGCAAGAGGACGACTATCATGCATAGTTCGAAAGTATTTGCGGCAGTCATTGCGCTTACGGTCTCCACCCCCGTGCTCGCCGACGACGTCAAGGTCGGCGTCGGCATCTCCGGATGGACCGGCTTTGCGCCGCTGACGCTGGCGAAGGAAGCCGGCATCTTCAAGAAGAACGGCCTCGACGTCACCATCAAGAAGATTCCGCAGAAGGATCGCCATCTGGCAATCGCGTCCGGCGACGTCCAGTGCGCGGCAACGACCGTGGAGACCTGGATCTCCTGGAACGCCAACGGCGTTGCGACCAAGCAGATCTTCCAGCTCGACAAGAGCTACGGCGCCGACGGCATGGCCGTGCGCAACGATCTCGCCGCGATCAAGGATCTGAAGGGCAAGACGGTTGCGGCTTCCGCGCCCGGCACCTCGCCCTATTTCGCGCTGGCCTGGATGCTCAAGAAGAACGGCCTGTCGGTGAAGGACGTCACCGTCGTGAACCTCGAGCCGGCCGCGGCGGCGCAGGCCTTCGTCTCCGGCCAGAACGATGCCGCGATGACTTACGAGCCGTATCTGTCGACGGTTCGTGCCGCACCCGACAAGGGCAAGATCATCGCCACCACGCTCGACTATCCGATGGTCATGGACACGTTCGGCTGCACGCCGAAATTCCTCACCGAGAACCCGAAAGCCGCCAAGGCGCTCGCCGACAGCTATTTCGAGGCCCTCGACATGATCGCCAAGGACCAGGCCAAGGCCTACGAGATCATGGGCGCCGACGTGAAGCAGACCGGCGAGGCGTTCGGCAACTCGGCGAAGTATCTGCGCTGGCAGGACAAGGCGGCGAACCAGAAGTTCTTCGCCGGCGATTTCCTGACCTTCAACAAGGAGGCTGCCGACCTCCTGCTGGAGATCGGTATCATCAAGGCCGCGCCGAAGGTCGAGGATCTCTTCGACGCCAGCTACATCAAGTAAATCTCGCAGGAGCCGCTGGCCCCGTCTCGCGGCGGGGCCGGCAAACTTGTTCACCGCCCGGATAGACAGTTTGATGCGTCCCCTCGATCCCGTGACGTCAAGGCAGCGCGTGGCTTACGGCCTTGCGTTCTTCGTGGTGTTCGTTGCCCTCTGGTCCTGGGCGACCTTCGGCGGCCACGTGTCGAAGGTGTTCCTCGCCAACCCGCTGACCATGGTGCAGGAAGGCGTCGATCTGATCATCAAACAGGGCTTCCTGTTCGACATCGGCATGACGATCTGGCGCGTCGTCGGCGGATTCGTGCTGGCCGCCATCATCGCGGTGCCGTTCGGCGTGCTGATGGGCGCGTACAAGCCGGTCGAGGCGTTCCTCGAACCGTTTGTCTCCTTCGCGCGCTATCTGCCGGCGTCCGCCTTCATTCCCCTCCTGATCCTGTGGGCTGGCATCGGCGAACTGCAGAAGCTGCTCGTCATCTTCATCGGCTCGGTGTTCCAGATCATCCTGATGATCGCGGTCACCGTCGGCACCACGCGGCGCGACCTGGTCGAGGCGGCCTATACGCTGGGGGCCAGCGACCGCGGCATCATCCGCCGCGTGCTGTTGCCCTCTTCCGCGCCTGAGATCGCCGAGATCCTGCGGCTGGTGCTGGGCTGGGCCTGGACCTATGTCATCGTTGCCGAGCTGATCGGCTCCTCCTCCGGCATCGGGCACATGATCACCGACAGCCAGGCGCTGCTCAACACCGGCCAGATCATCTTCGGCATCATCGTGATCGGGCTGATCGGCCTGGTCTCGGACTTCCTGTTCAAGGCGTTCAACGCGTGGCTGTTTCCCTGGAGGCTCGCATGACGATCCTCAAGATCGAACAGGTCTCGCGGACCTTCCCCGCGCGTCACGGCAACGCCCCGACGAGGGCGCTGGAGCCGACCGATCTCGTGATCGGCAACAACGACTTCGTCACCATCCTCGGCCCTTCCGGCTGCGGCAAGTCCACGCTGCTTCGCATCGTCGCCGGCCTCGATCGACCGACCGGCGGACGCGTGGTGCTCGATGGACGCGAGGTGACCGGCCCGGGCGCCGATCGCGGCATGGTATTCCAGTCCTACACGTTGTTTCCCTGGCTGACGGTGCGCGAGAACATCGCCTTCGGCCTGCGCGAGCGTGGCGTGTCCGAGGCGGAGCGAAACAAGATCGCTGACGCCTTCATTCGCCAGGTCGGTCTGTCCGGCTTCGAGAACCATTGGCCAAAACAACTCTCCGGCGGCATGCAGCAGCGCACCGCGATCGCGCGCGCGCTCGCCAATGATCCCAAGATCCTGCTGCTCGACGAGCCCTTCGGCGCGCTCGACAACCAGACACGCGCCTTGATGCAGGAAATGCTGCTCGGGATCTGGGAGCGCGACCAGAAGACCGTATTGTTCGTGACCCACGACATCGAGGAAGCGATCTTCCTCGGCAGCCGCGTCATCGTCATGAGCGCGCGTCCCGGCCGCATCAAGGCCGAGATCAACGTAGACCTGCCGCATCCGCGCTCCTACAGGATCAAGACCACGCCCGAATTCGTCCTGTTGAAGGAACGGCTGGTCGAGGAGATCCGCACCGAGGCGTTGAAGGTTGCCGAGCATGCCTGACACCTTTTCACGCGCCAACGGGATGCGCGTTCTCGCCGATCTCAATGCGCTCCGTGCCATCGGCGCGTACAAGACCGGCGTGCACAAACCGACCTTCTCCGAGCCGCACAAGCTTTCGCTGGATTGGCTGATGCAGAAGCTGCCCGACGCGGGCCTCACCGCCGCGATCGACGGCATCGGCAATGTCTTCGGCACCAGCGCAAAGTCGGGACCCAAGCTGCTGGCGGGATCGCACCTCGAGAGCCAGAACTACGCCGGCTGGCTCGACGGCCCGCTCGGTGTCGTCTACGCGCTCGAAGCGGCCCGCGTGCTCAATGGCGATCCCTTGCTCGAAGGCGCGGTCGAACTTGCCGCCTGGTGCGACGAGGAAGGACACTTTGGGCACTTCCTCGGGTCGCGCTCCTATGTCGGGCAAGTGACAGAGGCCGACATTGATGCCGCACGCGACCGCACCAGCGGCCGCACCATGCGAGACGCACTCGCCGAGATGGGGCTCGCAGGACGACCGCGCACCACCGCCGAGCCGGGGCGGTACGTCGGATATCTGGAAGCCCATATCGAGCAGGGCGACACGCTTGAAAGCGGTCGCCTTGCGATCGGCGTCGTCACCTCCATCGTCGGCATCTGGCAATACCAGATCAATTTCGTCGGTGAGCAGAATCACGCCGGCACCACCCGCATGGCTGCACGGAAGGATGCCGGGCTAGCGCTTGCAAAGTTCTGTGTCGCGATCGACGCGCGTTTTCCCGAGAGCTGCGGCCCGCGCACGGTCTGGACCACCGGCCGCATCACGCTCGATCCGGGCGCGCCGAGCATCATTCCAGGTGGTGCCGAAATGCTGTTCCAGATCCGCGACGACGATCCTTCCGTCATCGCGCGGCTGGAGCAACTGCTGCGGAGCATGGCGGACGAGGCCAGCGCGAAGGGTCCCTGCACCGTCGCCGTGGAGAAGATTCGCACTGGCGCGCCCGCGATGATGAATTCGGGCTTTCAGGATGCGATCGAAGCCGCGGCCAAGGCCGTTGCCGGCGGACGGTCCGTCCGCATGCCCAGCGGCGCCGGCCACGATGCGCAGATGCTTGCCTCCATCATGCCCGCGGGTATGCTGTTCGTGCCGTCGATCGGCGGCATCAGCCATCACTGGACCGAGAACACCGCCGATGCCGACATCGTCACCGGCGCCCAGGTGTTCGTCGACGCTTGCCGGAGGATACTCGGCGGCTAGGCTCGTGTCCCCGGGGCGGGGGGGGGGGGGGGGGGGGGGGGGGGGGGGGGGGGGGGGGGGGGGGGCGCCGGGGGGGGGGGGGGGGGGGGGGGGGGGGGGGGGGGGGGGGGGGGGGGGGGGGGGGGGGGGGGGGGGGGGGGGGG
>NZ_JBVVPS010000027.1:0-100556 GCF_055811355.1 Bradyrhizobium sp. WSM4873
GTGCCTCTTCCTGATCCAGCTATCGCATACGCTTGCCTGTCCGCTCCCGCTCAATTCGGCTTCTTAACGGACGACTCATTACCAAAAGGATCACGAATGGCAGAAATTGCTGAGAACGATTACAACTGCGGTCCTGTTGAACAGTAGTTGCTGCGGCCGCACATAATTCAACAACGACGTTATGTACGAGACCTTGTAGGCCCAAGAGCACCAGCCAACCATAGAACAACGATCACCAAACTCAAAGTCAGTGGCACGATCACTATTAGCTGACGTCGAGGGACCGTTGCGGCCAAAGCGATAGTCCAAACCTGCAATCCGAGCGAGTTAGATAGCCACGCTCAACGGGATGCCGAACTCTCTCAACGTACAGCCGCTCATGTGAGGCACGAAGGTATCAAGGCGAGGTCCAGGCATGGTTGAAAAAAGGGTCGAGCACGAGGATGTGTCAAGGTAGGGCGCACTGCACCTGCACTAGACGGAATGGTTAATCTCCTTTTTGACCTCATTCGCGGCCGCAAGAACAATCAGCTGCTCGAACGCCCAAGTTGATCGAGGATCCAGGCCATACGAAATGCTGCTTCCTCAGCTATTTTGGGACCATGTGAAGCCCCGGCATGGCCCCCAATCGTTCGGATGCGGAAGATAAGGTCACGATCACGATTCGCCGCGCAGGAGCGTCGCTGCGCAACATAGCGCGCTGGCTGGTAGTAGAGCACTTGGCCATCGTTGAGGGCTGCGTCTATGTATGTCGGCGGAAGTGGGCAATCGGCCCCGAGATTGTAGTACGGGTCGTAACTTCGCAAATACCGATACTCATGGGCTATGTGGGGATCTCCATACTCTGCCGTTTCTTGTAGGGAAAATGGCATAGTGAAGTCCATCTCGGTGTCAATGATGTCGGCGAGTGGAACATTGGCGACCACCGCGCGGAACAGGTCCGGCCGCAACGCGGCTGTCGCGAGCACAACTCCGCCACCACCGCTAGTGCCCTCGATCACGATGCCCTCTCTCGAAGCGACCCCATATTGAACCAGCCCCTCGGCAGCGGCGATCAAATCGGTGCAAGTAATACGTTTCCGATCACCCGTAGCCGCCAGGTGCCAAGAGCGGCCGAGCTCGCCCCCCCCCCGTACATGCACAATGCCGAAAGCAACGCCGCGATTGAGCAGGCTTAATCGCGAAGTCATGAACGAGGGAAAGCCGAAAAACGAAGGCCATCGTGGTATTCCATAACAGCCGTACACGTTTAACAGTACCGGTCCAGGGCTCGTCCGATCTCGGCGCGTGACCAGCGAGATCGGAATTTTCACGCCGTCCTCCGCCTCCGCCTCAACGACTGTGAGTACGTATTGATCCGGGTCATAATCGGGTGTGCCGGCACGATATAGGATTGCGGATCGGTCCGCTGTGAGATCATGGTCGGCTATCGTGTCCGGAGTGACGAATGAGCTCACCGAATAAGTGAGCTTCGAGCATCGGTAGGCATGTCGTGCCGCTGAATAGTGCCCCCCTGCCGACAGGCCGACTGTGAGCGTGCAACTCGGCTCATCGGGAATGATCATAACTTTGTACCCGCTTCGGTGTTGTGAGACCAGGCGAGGCCGAAGACCTTCGCGCTCCAGAACAACCAGATGGTGCTCGAGGACATGCACCTCTTCGAGCACCACCCCAGTACGATGCGGAACAAGCTCCTCCCACTGCGACGGCACCAGATTCGCTATCGGCGCACGCACCAGACGCCAGTTCGGTCCAGCGTCGTTCACGCGCAACACGAACGTGTTCTCCCAGTGTTCGACGAAGACCTCGTATCCGAGCTCACGCGTCACGATTCT
Source organism: Bradyrhizobium sp. WSM4873 (assembly GCF_055811355.1). Lineage (NCBI taxonomy): Bacteria > Pseudomonadati > Pseudomonadota > Alphaproteobacteria > Hyphomicrobiales > Nitrobacteraceae > Bradyrhizobium > Bradyrhizobium sp. WSM4873. Next base: position 1,836 of record NZ_JBVVPS010000027.1, read on the forward strand.
GCGCCACTGGCTTCTCGGCTGGTCGGCAGAAAGACACCACACCTCTGTGGCCACTCGCTGAACGCGGGAGGACATGTCCCGGGTGGTAAGTACGTCGAGGAATATCCAAGCTCCGCTATCAGAACGCCGAACACGCACTTCCAATTGCTCGTTGACCTCCTCGAAAATCACATCGGCGCGCCCATCCTCAACGTCTAACCGAACAATCTGATCGTGACGGCGCCGGTCAGAGCGCTCCCGCGTAAAAAAAAGCGTGCGGCTGTCCGCCGCCCAGATAACCCGGCCGGCGCGCCCTTCCTTCTGCCAGACTTCACGGTCGCTCGCCATGTCCCGCACTCTTAACTCGTAGCGTTCGTCACCAATGAGATCAAAGCTGAATGCAACGTACCGGCCGTCATCGCTCGGTTCGAATACGCCAAGCGAATAGAAAACGTCGGCGCCAGGAATTGCGTTAGGGTCGAGAACGAGCTGGGCGGATCCTCCTGTTACAGGCCGACGCCACCAAGCCGGATGAGACCTGCCGTCCTCATGCACTTGGAAGTACTCGAAACCTCCGACCACGAGCGCAGGCCGGGCGGGCCTCGGCATCTGGCGCGACTTGATCTCTGCCACGAGCTTCACCTTAAGCTCCTTAAGATGGGCCGTCGCCCGCTCAGCATAGCTGTTCTCTGCGTCAAAATAAGCACGCGCGCGCGGGTTCTCACGATCACGAAGCCATCCATAAGCATCCATCGTGACTTCGTCATGAAAAACCTTGATCCGCGGCTCAGCGTCAGGAAGTGGTGGCACCAGATTGCCTTCCTCGACATCCCCCTCATCTGAAAACAAGACGTGGCTGTATATTGTCATGCTTGCTCCACCCAAGATTATTGCCGACAGCAACGGTGCCTAACGCAAAGACCGAGCTAATCTGTGACCCGCGGAAGCGGCTCTAGTTGACGCGCCAGCAAGTAGCGACGTGCTGAAGTCCCACTTCGGTGGCGGGCGGCTCGTCTTCGCGGCAGCGATCTAAGGCGAGCGGGCAACGCGGGTGGAATCGACATCCTTTCGGGAGTCGGGCGGCACTGGGGATCTCGCCCTGCAACGCGGGCAGGTCACTGCGCCTGTTCTCGAGACCCACTCTCGGCGAGGCATTGTTTAGAGCGATGGTATAGGGATGGCGCGGATTGAACGTTATGTCGTCCGCCGATCCAATTTCAACTATTCGCCCTAGGTACATAACTGCGATGCGATCGGCGATCAACCAAGCGACAGGGAGGTCATGAGTGATGAACAGCATGGCCATGTTTCGTTGCTTGCGGAGGTCCATCAAAACGTCAAGAATTTGTGCGCGTATCGACACGTCGAGCATCGAAACTGGTTCGTCTGCAACGATAAGTTCTGGCTCTACCGCGAGCGCTCCTGCGATCAGGACGCGTTGGCGCTGCCCGCCCGAGAGCTCATTTGGAAAACGCGCGAAGAATTCCTCAGGAGGACTGAGCCCCGCCGCCGCAAGAGATTGCTTAACACGTTCGTTAAGTTGGGTACGGTTCGTGACGAGCCCCAGCGACCTCACAGGTTCGGCTACAATATCAAAGACGGTGTGTCGCGGATTGAGCGCCTGATAGGCATCCTGGAAAATCAGTTGCACCCGGCGCCGGTAAGGACGCAATTCCGCGGATCGCGTAACCGGCGTCATGTCGTTACCATCAAACAGTAACCTGCCGCCGGTTGGCTGAAGCAATTTAGTAATGACACGGCCGACTGTCGATTTGCCGCTGCCGGACTCACCAACGACCGCAACGATCTCACCACGCCGGATGGTGAGATCGATGCCGTCCACAGCGGGAACAGCAAGGCGCGGGCGTTGTAGAACACGGTCAAATATGTCGCGTCGGCTCTGGAAATGAACCTGCAGTTTCTCAAGACTGAGTATGTTCGCGGCATCAGGCATTCGCTGCCACCTCTTCTTTCTGTTCCGTCCACGAATACAGATGGCAGGCGACGCGCCCCGCCCCACGCCTGTCCAGATGGGGCACCTCACTGGCACATATCGGCATCGCAGATGGACAGCGCGAACGGAAAGCGCAGCCCGATGGTCGGTCGTGAAGAGTTGGTGCTTCACCGGGGATGGCTCGCACAATGCGTCTATCCCGTTGTGGATTCGGGATCGATTCGATCAACAGCCTAGTGTAGGGATGCTTAGGGTTTGTAAAGATATCGGCGACTGTACCATCCTCAATGAGACGGCCAGCATACATAATCATCACGCGATCGCAGCACTCAGCTACCATCGATAGATCGTGAGTGATTAACATGAGTGCCAGACCGAGTTGTGATCGCAACTCAGATATTAATTTGAGGATCTGTGCCTGGGTGATAACGTCGAGAGCAGTTGTCGGCTCGTCGCCTATGATGATGGACGGACGACACGCGAGCGCCATGGCGATCATTACTCTTTGACGCATCCCACCCGACAATTCGTGGGGATAAGCGGCGCCACGTTCTGCCGAAATGCCAACAAGCTCGAGTAGTTCTTTTGCCCGTGCAGTCGCCTTCTCTCGTGACATGCCTAGCTTTAAGATGCAGGGTTCGGCGATTTGTTTGATGACGCGATGGACAGGATTTAGTGCATTCATCGCACCTTGAAAGACGACGGAAGTCTCGATCCAGCGATGGGAGCGCATGGCGGCGTCATCATCGATCGGCAGTCGCCTGCCCCGGTAACGAACCTCTCCGCCACTGACGGCTGCGTTGGGAGGTAACAGACCTGCAATAGCCATCGCTGTCGTAGTCTTTCCACTACCCGATTCACCGACAAGGGCAACAGCATCTCCTGCGCCGAGCGCGAACGTTACGTCCCGGATCGCAGGTAATGAGGCATGCTTTAGCTTATAGTCGACACTTAATCCCTCGACATCTAGGAGCGACGTTGCTGGGCTATGGGAAGCATCGTTCATGGGATCGCTCGTCTACGAGGATTGAAGGTGGAGTCGAGCGCATTGCCGATCAAAACGAAACTCAGAGAGACCAGGAGTACACACAGGCCCGGCGCTCCTAGGTACCACCAAGCTCCGGCGCTAGCAGCACCGGCCCGTTGAGCGAGCGAAAGCAACGCGCCCCACGAAGGTTGCAGGGGATCACCAAGGCCAAGAAACGATAGCGCAGTCTCTGTATGGATCGCGTGAGCGACTACAAGGACCCCGCTAGCCGCCACCTGGGGGACTAGATTCGGTAAAAGATGGCGTGCGATGATGCTCAAATCGCCTGTGCCCACGACCCGTGCGCGCTCGACGAACGGGCGCTCTCGGAGAGAGAGCGTTTGACTGCGAACGATGCGTGCTACAGACGCCCAGCTGGTTGAGCCAATGACCAGAATGACAATAAAGACAGAAGGACGAAAGCCGAAGAGATCTCCGCCACGTCCAATCACTTCCAAAACCACTGGAGTAATCACCAATGCTAGCACGAACGATGGAACTACAAAAAAGAAGTCCGTGGCGCGCATCAACCACATTTCGATAGCGCCCCCGTAGTAGCCCGAGGTCGTGCCGATCGCAGTTCCAACGACAAGACTGATAGCTGTCGATACCAGCGCTATCGTTAGGGACGTGCGTGCCCCGTGAGCGACCAGATTGAACACATCCCTGCCGAGCTCATCTGTGCCGAACAGGTGCTGACTGGAAGGCGGCACAAGGAAATCGCCGGACGCTGTGATTGCAGTTTGCAGCGGGCCCACCAGAAAATCCGGAACAGCTGCCAACACCAAAAAAACTGCGAGCACAAAGAAACCGAGCCTCGCTCCATTGTGGTTAAGGAGTTGATGTAGGAACGAAAACATCCGGTTTGCTCGTATATTTTCACGAGACCGAGTAACAGTTGTCGCCATTATCGGACTCGTGGATCAAGCGCGCCGTAGGCTAAATCGGCGACGAGGTTTGCGACGACAATGGCCCCGCCCAGCAGCAGGAATACTCCTTGAAGGACCGGATAGTCCCGCGCGTTCAGCGCGTCGACGATCAAGCTCCCAATGCCAGGCCATGCAAATACGGATTCAACCGTTACAGCGCCAGCGACTACGTAGCCTAAGTTAAGGGTGACAAGCGTAATTACAGGCAGCAGCGCGTTGCGGAAGGCGTGGCGCATCAGCATCTGACCATTGGTTAGCCCCTTGGCTCGAGCAGTCACCATGTAATCCTCGCCCACAACGTCGCTCATCGCCGCCCTCGCCACGAGCACATACTGACCCGCCAGCCCAAGTGCCAGCGCTAGCGCCGGAAGAACTATGTGGCGAGCGCTATCGCTCAACCAATCGATAAAATCTGAATTGCCGCCCTTGGGCGAATAAGAACCGTACCCGGGAAGCCAGCCTAGTGACGTGCTGAAGAGTATCACTAGAAGCATGCCCAGCCAGAACGCAGGCGTCGAGTAGAGAGCAAGCGATATGCCAGTCGCGATATTGTCAAAAGCTCCATTTTGCCGCCAGCCGGCATAGAGACCGAGCAGAACGCCGCCGAGTATGGCAATAAATTGCGCGATGCCTACGAGAGCGATGGTGATAGGCAGCCGTTCGACGATCAGACTGGCAACACTCTGGCCCCTATACTTGAAACTGTAGCCGAGATCGCCTCGGAGCGTAGTTGAAATATACGCTAGGAGCTGATCGGGGATCAGTGGTTTGTCGAGACCCCAGCTCTGACGCTGCGCCTCGATCAGTTCGGAGGAAACTGAGTTCCGCGCGTCCGCCAAAAGCAGATCGGCGGGATCACCGGGGATGACCCGGAACAGCAGGAAATTAAGGACTGCGACCATAAGAAGCGTGACAATCGCTCTGAAGGTCACACTTCTAATCCGCCTGTCTTTCGTGCCTCGGTGTTGATTGCCAGACATCAAATACCCTTCAGGCGATCGAATGGAAAGTAGCTCCACATCGAGATCGCATCGTATGATCCCCAGCCCTGGATGCAGTCCTTCCGAAAGGCATTCATTACGAAGGGATAGCACAGCATAATGTATGGCGCCTCTGCATAGATGAGACGCGCTGCCTGGTCGACCAACTCTCGACTCTTCTTGCGGTCGACGGTAACCAGGACCTCAGACGCAAGCCGATCAAAGTTCTCATTTTTCCAGTAAGACTGGTTGTGTCGGTCTCCACTCTTCCCCAAAACTAGGAGATCGCTGGGACTAGGGGACAGCCAACTCGCGCTAACGAGTAGATCCCACTTTCCTCCACCGTTCGCCAAGGGTGCCGCGCGAGCGCCGAGCGCACCGGATTCGAGCTGGGTTATCGATACAGGGATGCCGATCTGCCCCAACCAGCCTGCGATCAGCTGCACCACCGCCGTTGGCAAGTCTCGCGTTCCGGAAGCGTGCCCAGTAATTAACTCCAGCTGGAAGCGTTTTCCTTCCTTATCCCTACGGACTCCGTCTCCGGTCGCATCTCGGTACCCAGCAGCGTCCAGGCGACGGGCGGCCTCCTTTAGGTCGAAGCGGCGCCTGATATCGCTCAGGTCTGAGTAGTAGTCGCCCGCTACAGGCATTACTAAGCCCACGCCGGGGTCGGCGTAGCCGCGAAAGGCCCGATCAACGATCATCTGCTGGTCAATCGCATAGCCGATAGCATCACGGAAGTCTGAATCTTGAAGGGCTTTTGTGCTGCCCGCTCCGGGTCCAGACGCAGTATTGAAAGCGAGGAAATTGCGCTGCTCGACGGGCGCGTGACGAACGGCAATTCTGGGATCGGTTGAAAGGCTTTCCATCTGAGCGATGGTAATGCCTTGACCGAAGTCAAGGTTACCACTCTTCAAACCCTGCGCGATTGGATCGTTCGTAGTAAACAAGTTTAAGATCGCGCCTTCGATCGCCGGTTGACCAGTGCGGAAATACTTATTCGCCGTCATGCGAGCGAATTGTCCGGGCCGGAACTCAGTTACAATCATGGGCCCGGTTCCGACCAAAGGCGGATGATTCCGAAATGTGCGACGCGCGTCTGCGGGGCTAATGTCCTTCCAGATGTGTTCCGGAACGATCAGTATGGAGTTGTCGATCGGCCAGCGGCTGGGTTTGGTGGTGACGATCTGCAAGGTTTCATCATCGACAGCCGTGATGGATTCCACGTTCTCTAGGCCTGAGGTGTTGTTCCAGCCGACGTTCAACTCGTTGGGAGAGCCCCTAGAATCGCGAAGAAAATTATAGGTAAATGCAACGTCGTTAGCTGTAGCAGACTGGCCATCCGACCATTTCATGTTCGACCAAATCTTAAAAGTCCACGTGCGATCATCGTCCGCAATCGACCACTCTCTGGCAAAACCCTTCCGATCCTCGTGACGCTGCGCATCAACACCGACAAGGAAGTCGTACGTAAAGACTGTTGGCCAAAAGGAGGACCATGTCGCAAAGGGGTTCAAACTGGTAGGAGCGGAAATCGAGCCAATACGCACAATTTTATCGCCACAGGATGAGGCAAGCGCGTCGACATTGGAGATCCATGGCGCCACCGATCCAAGAAGTGCCGCTTTAACTACCGCACGTCGATGTAATGGCGCCATCTCAAGTCCCCACCCGATATTTGTAGTTTGGTTTGTAGATTGTTCGATTCAGTTGGTCGTGCGAGCCACACTGATGACAATCTCTCGATTGCATTCGCAATGCTATTGCGTCTTAGCGCCGATTTTTTGCGATTTCGCGGCCATAGCCGCACAATTTCTGCGCCGATGGCCATGAGATCGGTTGTATTAGTCTATTGATCGTAAGCGCTTAACCGCAACCCTATTGAGGCTGGCTTGACGTTTTGCGGAATCGCCACGGCATGAAGTCTTCGATGCGGTTTGTGGGGACGGCCGTCGATGATTGTCTCGAGTGTTTCGGCGATGTAGGCGGCCGTGTTGGCGTCGTTGAGCTTACAGCTCGCCACGATGGATGCGAGCAAGGCCTAGTTTTCGGCCCCGACCTCACGAGCGGCGAAGAGAGTATTTTTTCTGGTCAGGCAGACTGGTCGAATGGCGTTCTCGACCGGGGTCGTGTCGAGCTCGAGGCGCCCGTCTTCGAGGAAGCGGGTCAGCCCTTGCCAGTGATTGGGCGCGTAGCGGATGTCCTCGGCGAGTCGAACCGCTGGAGATCATCGACAGCTGCTTCTCGAAAAGGCTTTAACGCGGCGACCATGGGCAGCGAGTGCTCCCTGCGCGCGGCCAGCTTGGATGTCCGGCGATGGACCGCGTACCATGGCTTCGATAGCGTACAGCTGTGCGACGTGCCGAACGGCGGCCTCGGCAATCGGCGATTTGCTGTTACGGGCAAATTTGACGAAGCGCCGGCGCAAAACCGCTCCGGCAATGCACGAGCGACCATGGTTCTTGCGGTCGAACGACTTCGGTCAGCCGGTCATAACCCTCATAGGTATCGCATTGCAGGAAGCGTCCGCCAAAGCCATCCAGGAACCCCTCCGGAAGCCCTGCGACCGGGGGCATGTCGGAACAGCACAATCGGAGGACTTGGGCCGCTGTGGCCGCGGTCGTCGCAGACGATCGTCCGAATTAGCCCTTCTTCGTTTGGCCTCGCCCGGGGTCGAGCACCGGCGCCGTGGTTTCGTCCATGAACAGACGATCCGCCGTGGCCAGGCGGCGGCGCATGTGGTCCGCGATCGGCTGAAGATGGAAGCAGGCGCGGCCGGACCAGTTGCCCAGCGTCGCCCGATCAGGCCGGATCCCCTGGCGCGCATAGATCTTGGCCTGACGGTAAAACGGCGTTTGGTCGCCAAACTTGGAGACGATCACATGCGCAATGGCCGCAGCCCACTGGGCACGACGTGCTCCGGTGCGTGGGCCTGCACGACAGGGCCCGAGCAGCGGCGACAGATGTATTTCGGGCGGCGCGTGACTAGCACGCGCCATTGCGCCGGGATCACGTCGAGGCGTTTGCTGACGTCCTCGCCGATCTTCGTCATGGCGCCGCAACCGCACACACACAGCGTGCTCGGGGCTCGATGATCCGTTCCATCCGAGGGAAATGGGCAGGCAAGCAGCAGCGATTGCGATGAGAACCTTCCGGCACGCTCGCGATCGACCCTGGATCACAGCCTCGGCTCTCTCCTGCGCCACGTCCAGGATGCCTTGCGCGATCTCCACGTCTTCCAGCGGCAAGTGACACTGGTCTGGTCGCAGCTTCTCGGACTTGCCGCCGAACTTCTCGACTTCTCGCGTCGCAATTCCCCGAGAATGACCTCGAGCCGACGCCGCGCTTCCTCCGATCCTGCCAGCGCCTCCTGATGCTCGCTCAAGACGCCTGCGTTCCTGCGTTTACGCCAAAAGCGCCTTCAGGCGTTCGTTTTCGTCGCGCAGCGCCGGAATGCTCATGCGCTATTTCGAGCACATCGCCACTGCGACGGCCACGTTCAAAATGGCTCCCGAGTTGATCTGCCTTGTGGAGATTTATGCAGCTGACGTTGGAGTACGCGAATGTGCTGTCTCTTCTTTGCGGTTCGGCATGAGGTGCGGCAGATTGGATTGGGTGCGGTAATGACCCAAGCGCTGCGACTCAAGGCGGGCGAGAGCTGTATCTAGTCAGGACGAGGTACTGCTTGCAATAATTTGCATCTGAGCGTGAAGCATCTTTTATGCGCGAACAGAGCGCTGTTTTCACCGAAACCACTTCTGAACGCCCCGAAACGGTCGCCTCTGCAAAGCTGAAGGAGCCAACGTTCGAGCGAAGCCAAACAGCAACGAAAATCTACCTACAAAAGGGCGCAATCACGTCTCGGATGGTCGACTGCGATCATAACATAGGATTCCAACCGACAACATCATAGCCATACGTTGTAAAATGGGCCGAGCAACTCTGGCCGATGAGCCCGCAGCCCAACACGCCATTTTGTTGTTGCGGCGCCGTCCTATCAGCGGTCCGCTTCGTTCGAGAACCAATCGGAAAGAGCAAGACAGTCGATGAAGAGGACAGCAATCGTGAGGGTGGTCCTCACGATTGCGGCCGCGGGTTGATAGGCGTGCAGTTTCGCAAGCGCAGAATATCCCCAAGTAGTTTTTGCGCCGGCCAACAGCCCCCCTCGGCACGCGGGGCGGCCACTATTTGTAATCCGACCGGTAGGCTGGAACTAGTGAAGCCGCAGGGCAGAGACAGCGCCGGACAACAGGTCAGCGTGATTGCAGAGGCAATGGCAATCGCGGTAGGGACGCCCATTACTGAGCGCCCCCCGCACAGAACCGTACGAGCCCGATTCGGGCATACGGCTCCCACCTCGGGTGTCTGACGGCGAAGCGTTTGCTTGGCCAGGGATGGACGACACGCGGTTTGGGGAGCCAGTCATTCACAAGCTTCCTCATCCGTTCCCATGTCATTGTCGCCTTGTGGCTTCGGTGCTGGAGCACGCGAAGCCAGTGCAACGTGACACACGCCGAGTGCTCGACTGTCGGTCGGCACCGCGTGGTAGTTGAAGTAGCCTTTGACGACCTGCCCGAGCCACTTTCCCTGTTCGGGATCGGCTGATGCATCCGCCGTCGCAATTCCTGTTTGATGGCTTGCAACTTCGCCCGCATACGGTCGCGCCGGGTCTTGCGCCTGACGAGAAACTTGCCCCGGCGAGACTTGCCGCAGATGAAGATGAAGCCCAGGAAGTTGAAGGTTTCCGGTTTGCCGAGCCCGCGCCGCTTGCGGTTGGCCGCTGCGAAGCGACCAAACTCAATCAGTCGGGACTTGTCCGGATGAAGCGACAGCGAGAACTTCTCAAACCGCTCGCGCATCTAATCGAGGAAGCGTCGGGCATCCGTCTCGTGCTCAAAGCCCACGACAATATCGTCGGCATAGCGCACGATGATCATGTCGCCCGCAGCCTCGCGCCGTCGCCAGCGCTCGGCCCAGAGATCGAGGACGTAGTGCAGGTAGATGTTGGCGAGCAGCGGCGAGATCACCGAGCCCTGTCCCGTTCCCCTGTCGCTGACGTTCACGACCCCAACTTCCAGGATGCCCACCTTCAGCCATTTCTGGATCAGGCGGACGATGCGCCGGTCGCCGACCCGGTGCTCGACAAAGCGGACGAGCCATTCCTGGCTCACCGTGTCGAAGAACGAGCGGATGTCGGCGTCCAGTATCCAGTTCACTTTCTTGCTGCTGATTCCGACCACGAGCGCATCGAGTGCTTCGTGTGTCCCGCGTCCGGGCCGGAATCCATATGAGAACCCGAGGAACTCTTCCTCGTAGATCGCATTCAGCACCTCAACCGTCGCCCGCTGGACAATCTTGTCCTCCAGCGCAGCAACCGCGAGCGGGCGTTGCCGGCCGTCCGGCTTGGGTATGTAAACGCGCCGTGACGGCAGTGCCCGATATGCTCCCCGGTGGACCCGTGCGTGCAAATCCTCAAGTTGGTGTTCGAGGCCTGCCCCGTAGTCCTTCCATGCCAATCCATCCGCTCCCGGCGCGGCGTCCGCCTTGAGATCGTAGAACGCCTTCTCGAGCAGATCGACGGTGACATGGTGCAGGAGCGTAGTGAACTTCTCCTCTTTCTTCTGCCTTGCTAATTGCCGTATGCGCTCCAGCGCCTGTGACACGCTTGCCCGGCTCTGCGCCCGGTGCGTGCTTTGCTGGCTCGCATTTCCCTTGGCCTCCGCCCTTGGCTCCACCGGGTCCGCAGCGGATCGCTCCGCCTCGTTCGTCGGCTTCACGGCTACTATGGCGGAGTCTGACTTCCCACCCCCGTGCGTCATCGGCTACGGCTCCTCGCCTTCCCGATGCGGACCATTGCAGCAACGTGCCGGTGGTCGGACGTGGGATCTCCCAGTTCCCGTGCAAAGAGCTTCCGCACATGCCAGTTTCTCTGACCACGCTAGGCCGTCCAGGCGCTCGCGGTTGCGCGCCGGACGTGTTGCCTTCCACGATGGGTAACGCGTCGGCGTCCCAGAAGTACGTAGTTTTCGAGGCTCAATGGCTGGCCTGCGCGCTCCCCTGCCGACGCTTCACCCCGCCCTCGCGGGCGACGGCGCACGGCTCGGGGCCGATGCGGTTCGCTACTCCTTCATCGCAGTGGACTTTCACCACCTACTCCTTGCCGGTCTCCCGGCGCACACCCAATCTACATAGTGGTCGAGTTTCTTACCGTCGCATTCGGGGACATACCGATCTTGGACCGGGAATGGTTTGACAATGATCGCAGGTGACAACAGCAGATCGTATTCCCTGCAGAAGTCCACGGCGCGCGACATCGTCGCCAGCCGTTGTGCCTCGGCGCGCTCAATCTGTTCAACTGAAAGCTTCAACCCTTCCTCGATGTTCCAGATGACTTGTGGCTTGAATCGATCACGGTGGCTGCGCAACAGGCCAGCTTTGCTAACTGCGAAATCAAAGGCGCGCAGCACGTGAAAGCATTCCCGGGCTTCACGGAACTCCGGAGCGCCTCCTCGACGATTACGCCCGCTTCGACCAGCCGCGCAGCGGCCCGGTGTGTAATTGCTGCAATTTCGCGATCCACCGGAGTCATGCCGAACTCGGGTGAATAGGCGACCCGCCGTGGCTTTTTGCGCAATCGGGCGGCCGAAAGAAACGAGTGCGGCAGCTTTGGAAGCGACAGCGGATCTCCAAGATGTTCACCGCTCACCGCGTCCAGCATCAGCGCAACCCCTCCACGTTGCGGCCATAGGTCCCGGCACATCAAGGTTACGGTCGACCTTGAACTTCGGCGTGTGCGCAACACGGCCGATGCTGGGCCGCAGGCCAACCACGCTGCAGAAGCTTGCTGGATTCCGGAGCGAGCCCCCCATATCGCATCCGTGCGCGAGCCATGCCGTCCCGGTGGCAAGCGCAACCGCAGCTCCGCCGGAGCAGCCAGCCGCCGAGCGCGACGTATTCCATGGATTGAGTGTTGGCCCGAAGATTCGTTGAAAGTGTTGGCGCCGGCCCCTCGGAGGTGTTCGACCTAGCATAGACGAGCGCGCCGCTCTCTTCGAGTCGCTCGACAAGGATATCTGACCGAGCGGGGACATAATCCCTGAACATCAGTGAGCCCTGCGTGTTGCGCACACCAGCGACGTCGGTGAGGTCTTTGATCGGTATAGGCAGACCGCCGAGGAGACCGCGCTCGCTCACAGGTTTATTCATGATCGCCTCAGCGTGCTTGCGCACGATCAAAACACAACCTTGGGAGTGCGTTTAGCTTACCGTCAACCTCCGCAATCCGTTCTGCTAGCACGCCCAGGAGCTCGAGCGGCGATACGTCACCGTTGGTCAATTTGTGAACGACGCCGCAAGCTGTATCTTGGATACCTGCTGCACTTCAGAACCCCCTTAGCTCTCTATTCGTCTGCTTACGCGCGATGAAATTGCGATGAAGACCTCCCAAGGCGCAAGAACACCTTTGCGTTCAGCGCGACTGCTGTGCTTAAAGCAAATCTGGATGTGCCATTCATAAATCCTCGCAGCCGCGTTGTGCAATCGAGCGCAGTCGCCGCGAGACCACGGTTTCGTCGAGAAGGACTGCGTACAAAAACAAGCTAAGCAGCGCCCGCTGCTGACTTGTACCTGTTGGCACAACCCTTCCCGGCACAAAGCAGCGTCATTTTGCGATGGCGTTCGGCTAGCATCGCGTCCTTCCCAACCCTTGTGTATGCGCCGATAAAATTCTCGCTGTTCGTTCCGCTCGCTACAAGGCGACCTGTTGAAGACCTGCGCAGATGCGGGGGCGATGGCGCAGTTTCGCAAATACTATCCTCGTAGCTCCTTCGTCATCCTCTCGCCGAGAGCCGTGCCCTGCTGCATCAAGGCTTTCCAGTTAATGGACCGCTTCAATGCCGCCCGTCCGGGAGAATTAATAAGAATGTCAGCTGCGAGATCGCCTAGAGCCACATCAGTGGTTGGTCCGTAGCGGAGCGCTTTCGGCACGGAGAGCATGCCTTTATCGGAAAGAAGCTGATTGATGTAGGCCAGCGCAGCCTCTTTATTGCGCCCACCCCGCACGATGTTCGTATACGAGGTGACGGCGTAGATGCCCTCTCGCGCGACAACCGTTTCCAACGGCGTTCCCGATTTCCGCGCCTCGTACGCCCGACCATCCCACAATGTACCGGCCTGCGCCTCACCCTGTGTAAAGGCCTGCAGTTGCGCGACGGAGCTCGGCGGTGTGGCGATGATGTTATCCTTTGCTGCGGCGATGATTTTGAAGGCTGGATCCATGTTTGCCAATGATCCGCCATTGCCTTCGGCCAGAGCAAGCAAGACCATCCAGCCGGTGTAGCCGTTGGCCGGCATCGTTGAAACCTTCCCCTTCAAGTCGGGCCGAGCGATATCGGAGAAACCCGTGAGCGGAGGCTTAATGGTATTAACGTTGTAAACGGGCACGATCGAAGCAACGCTAAATGGCGCACCATAGTCGCCGAACTCACGAAAACCGGGCAGGACACGCGAAAGATTGGGGGCATCGGACGGGCCAAAGCTCTCCAAAACATCTCCCGCAATTGCTTGAGGCATGAGCGGGCTATCCGCCATAAAGAGATCAATGTGGGGGTTGGCTTTGTTGGAAATAAGCTTCGCCAAGTCAACGTTAGGGGCCGAAGGGATATATTCGATCTTGAGCCCGGTACTGTCTTCGAGAGGTTTCGCGACGCCCTCGATCAGGGCTTTGTCGTACGTGCCTCCGTAGCCATTGATTCGAAGCGTAACACCGGCAAATTTCTTCTGCTGAGCGTAGACGGCTGGCGATGCAACGGTGGCCAAAGCAGAAGCAGTACCGAGTACAAGAAAGTCACGTCTTTTCATAATCCCCTCCTAAGCAGTTCTTCATTCAAAACTTGGCTGCACTTCGCAAGTTGGCGCTCTTGATCATTGGACTCGAGGCACAAATCGGACGCCTGCTGGATCAATGGATACATCGATCTGCTCGCCAGGCTTTGGCTTTTGGCCGACGGGAAATTGGGTATCCATGATCAGTTTGCAGCCATCTAGGCGAAGCTGGAGCCGGGTAAGGGAGCCATGATAGTTACTCGCCTCGATCGTCGCGCGATGAGCCGTTTGCCGAGGCAACTCATGCGCCTTCTTGACATTCTCCGGCCGAATGACCGCGGTGGCCTTTCCTGCTGCGTGGCCCGAGTTTAGCAAACACAATCCGTCATCAGCTTTGAATTCGCCTCCTTCGAGGATCTGTCCGTCCAACAGAGAGCATTGTCCGATGAACTCAGCCACGAATCGCGTAGCTGGAGCGTCGTAAATCTCCTCTGGGCTTCCGATCTGCTCGACCGCGCCCTTGTTCATGACGACGATGCGGTCGGCTAGTGTGAGCGCCTCATCCTGATCGTGGGTTACAAAAAGAGTAGTCGTTTCAAGGCTACGGATGAGGTTGTGGAGATCCTCCCGAAGACGTACGCGAAGCTGCGCATCTAGATTGGAGAAGGGTTCGTCTAGTAGGAGAACCTTCGGCTGAAGGGCGAGTGCCCGGGCAAGCGCGACGCGTTGCTGCTGGCCTCCGGAAAGCTCACGCGGGTAGCGGCCGGCGACATGCTGCAGCTCCACCCGGTGGAGCATGTCCTGAACGCGGCTCAGCCGTTCCTGCTTCTTCATGCCGATATTCACCAGCCCATACTCCACGTTTTTGGCCACAGTCATATGTGGAAAAAGCGCATAGTTTTGGAAGACAATGCCAACGTCGCGTCTATAGGCTGGAACGTGCGTCACACTTCGGCCGTCGATCAGGATATCTCCGCTCGTTGGCGAGACAAACCCAGCCAACATCCGTAGGCTCGTCGTCTTGCCGCACCCGGACGGGCCGAGAAGACACACCAACTCGCCACGGCGGATTTCAAGCGAAAAGTCGGGTACAATCGTGATTGCGCCGTAGTCCTTCCTAATATTTCGAAAGGAAACGACCGGTTCGCGTTGCAATTCGGGCGCAAGTGCATCTTGAGCAAGTATTTGCATGTTACTTCCTAGACGACAGACCTTGGGCCCGAGATACGATCGGCAATCAAGATGGCTAGCAATGTGAAGACGATCACGACCGAGGATACGGCGGCAACGAGCGGGTCGACTGTTTGCTCAACATAAGCCAGTACCTGTACGGGAAGCGTGACATTACCTCCGGCGCCTAAAAATACTGAGAGGTTCACATTTCCGAATGACGTAACAAACGCGAACACACCGGCGGAAATGATACCAGGCACAAGAAGCGGGATCGTCACTGTCCTTAGAACGGTCACGGGCGTTGCACGCAGACTCATTGCGGCCTGCTCCAGATCTTTATCGAATAAAACCATACTCGCAGACAGCGTGCGGACTACGTAAGGCAGCGTCACGACCACGTGTCCAACGAGCAAGCCAAGGAACGTTTGACTTATGCCAATCCAGACTTGCATTTGCATCAATCCCAAGCCGAGGACCACGGCTGGGATCAGCAGCGGAGAAAGCATGAAACCTCGTATGAGCCCTCGCCCCCGAAAGTTGTGTCGCTCGATCCCGAATGCTGCCGCGAAACCAAACAGAAGGGATAGCACTGTCGCGAGCGCGGCCACTTTCAGACTTAGACTCAGCGAGTCGATGAAAAGTGAACTCTCCCAGAACGCGTAGTACCAACGGAGGGAGAAGCCAGTCGGCGGAAATCGCATCGCGTCGCCCGATGTAAAAGAAGTCGCGACGACGATAACCGCAGGAAGTATCAGTGTAAGGTATACAAACGCGCGAAGAAACCCGCCGGCCCCCGCTAGAAGTCGATCCATAATATCATCGAACATGAAGGCCTCTCGTGAGAGGGCGGATGATGGTGGCATTCAGGGCTGCCATGAGTCCGAACCCTATAGCGAACAGAATGAAGGCCATCGCGGCTCCAAATGGCCAGTTCGATGTGCTGAGGATTTGATCATAAACAAAGCCGCCAATCATTTGCGCACGAGGTCCACCAACTAGCCGGGGAGTGACAAAAGCAGAAACGGCCATGACGAAGATCAGAGACAATCCTGCCATTATTCCTGGGGTTGAGAGAGGGATAATCACTTTTATGAACGTACGCGCGCGACTTGCACGCAGACTCGTCGACGCCTGCTCGAGAACGGGATCTATTTGCATAACAACATTCATCACCGAAAGGATCATGAATGGAAGGAATTGCTGAATTAGAACGACTACGACAGCTGTGCGATTGAACAATAGCTGCTGCGGACTGGAGATAATTCCCAACCATATGAGGATATTGTTCACGAGCCCTTGTCGGCCCAGGAGCACCAACCAGCCAAACACAACAATCACCAGACTCAAGGTGAGGGGTACGATCACCATTAGCATTCGCAGGCGACGCTGATATGGAGGGTGGCGCGCGAGAGAATAACCGACAGGAAAGCCAAGGACTAAGCATCCAAGACAAACAATGACTGCGTAGCTCACTGTTTCCCCAAGCACCGATAGGTAGAGCGAGTTTCCGAAGACTTTCCCGTACTGAGCGAGCGAGTAGCCTTCCGCGCCTATTGTTGTGCTGCCGGGAAAAAAGCTAATTCGCAGGACGATGCCAGCCGGAATGACCAGAAAAACGATCAGGGTGAGCAATGCCGGCGCCAAGAATAGCATCCAGGTTCTTTTCTCAGCTTCCGATTCAGCTGTAGACGAGCTCATCGCTTTCACCGAAGAAATTGTTGACCCAGACTCGATTCGTCATCCGCCCGACGGAAAATCGGCGGGAAACTCTAACGCGCTTCTTTGGAATAATGTCACCCGATCTCCGATCGTCGAAAGGTAGCTCGACGAGGCGATGGAAACATGTAAACTTGCCCTATTTGACACAGAATTACTGCGCCTGCTCCGAGGAGCTAGCCGAATTTCGGCATAAATTACACTTTGAGCGCCCGTTGGCTGGCGGTGACCAAGCCTTCACGGCCAATCACTCGTCCTCTCGGTTCTCCGGGGAGATCGGCACGCGCGAGCCCGCCAGGGCGGAAAAGCTTTCGGCGAGGTGTTTGTACGTTTTGAAGCCCGACGCGGCCAGTTGCACATCATGCGAGTCGTGGCGCGGATCTGACTGTTTAGACGCCTAGGGCGTCAAGTCCGCCATATGTCGGTGCAGGTTAGCCGGAGACGCACAAACCAGCACCGCTCCGCCGAGATAATCATTGGAATGGGTTCGGCATTGGCTATGCGCAGTGCATCTGAGCGAAAGCGATCTGCATCAACGTTCTTTGGTACCACCTCCCGAACTCTTCGAGTTCGGTAAATCGAGAATGTGTATCTGACGGTGAACTCCGTCATGGGAATGACAACATCGTCATAGGCTCCGCGTATCTACATATGGACTAACGCGTCGTTTCCGGGAGCACGGCTGTCGAACCAAAATGATCGACGGGACGCAGGACAGGAGCGCTCTGATAGGCCGATCGACCGAGAAGCCATTCGTGCATGGGACCGCCCATGGGAGAGAGAATGACAAAGACCTGGCATTACCAAGACCTGAGAAGTCAGGAACCCCGAGCTTGCGGGATAGCATCGCCTCCGCGGCAACATCGGCGCACCGTCGTATTCGATCCGCACTTCAGTTAATGGGGTAAAAGCGGTGAGGATTTTCCGATGCACTGATCTGTCGGCTGGCGCAACGGCCTCGAATGTTTCCGAAAAAGCGCATGGTCACGGGTAATATTGCAGCTTTTCTGCGCCATCCGCCTGCCCGTCGATGCGATCTCTCGATCTCGGTCTGCTATTGAAAAAGTGGCCTTTAGCTCGATACAGCGGCAGATCACCATGGAAACAATCGCGAACAGCTTGCTTTCCGCCTCCGAACAGGACGCCATAATCGAGACGCGTCGTGCCATGCATTGCGAGCCCGAGCTTTCAAACGACGAATGGAAGACTCAGCAACGGATCCGTGAAACTCTGGAAAGTTTCGGACTTAACAGCCCCAAGACATTTCACAAGACCGGTCTTTACGTTGACATTCAGGGATTGGCCCCTGGACCGCAGCGTTCCATCGCTATCCGCGGCGACATCGATGCATTGCCAATCCAGGAAGCTCGAGACGATTTGCCATATCGTTCGCAAGTTCCGGGCGTTATGCATGCCTGTGGACACGATATGCACGCGTCGATCGCATTGGGCACCGCCCTCGCATTCCATAGGATTCGCGCGAGGTTTTCTGGCAAGCTTCGCGTGTTTTTTCAGCCTTCTGAGGAGGCAGAGCCGCTGGGTGGCCGTTCAGTTGCTGAGGACGGGCTACTCCGAGGGTTTGACGCTGCCGTCGGCTTTCACGTGAAAACTGATTTGCCTGCGGGAATGTATGGCGCACGCACTGGCGCAGTGACCAAGTCGGCCGACCAATTCGAGCTGAAATTGATCGGGACCATGGCTCATGGGGCTAAGCCGCACGCCGGCGTGGACGCAATTGCGATGGCAGGGGCATTTATCAACGAAGTGCAAAAGATCGTATCACGGGAGATGCCCTTCGACGATGGAGCGATCATCACGATTGGTACGATCGCTGGAGGGGAGGCGACAAACATCATCTGCCCCTCCGTCTGCATGACAGGGACAATCAGAACGAGCGGTGCAGAGCGTCGAACGCTTTTGGTTCAGCGCGTTCGAGAGATTGCCGAAGGCGTGGCGGCCATGCATCGAGGCAAAGCAGAATTTTCCTATAAGCTTGGCGAGCCGCCTGTCATCAATGATGCTGAAATGGTTGAACGGTTTCGGCGGCTCGTCGTTGAAACGGTGGGCGAAGATAAGTTTTCTGACAAGAAGTCTCCGATCGCCGGCGGCGGCAGCGATGACTTCGGTTTCTATTCCGCCTGCGTGCCTTCGATTTATTTCTGGTTTGGCAGCGAGGAACGCGGCAATGAGTCTGGCGCGCACACGCCGACTTTCGGGGCGTCCGATAACTTGCTCGTTCCAACTACGGAACTCACGATCCGCTACTGCTTGGCAATGCTGAATTCGTGATGGCATCGGGTGTTCATTTCCACCACAAGGGAAGCGCTTCGGAAGGGATGGCGCTCGGCTCGACACGCCCGCGGCGAATGGGAATTCCGCCGAGCGTTCCTGATCTGCTGCACTAACCTTATTGGCTGGTCAAAACAAAGCTAGCACGGCCAAGCCCTCACGGAAGGAGTTGAACCTATGGCAATCCCCAAGAGCTCGCAGGCGTTCCCCCGATCCGAATATCTGCGAAGATTAACTGAAGTGAAATTGGAAATGAAGCGGCGAGAGATCGACGCGCTGGTGGTTACGACACCTGCCAACATTACCTATCTTTCGGGTTACACATCAAAGTCGGGATATGTGCCTCAAGGCCTACTCGTGCTTTTAGAAGATGAAGAGCCGACCTTCATTACACGTCGCATGGACGGACCAGCGGCAATTCATCAGATGTTCATCGATCGTAGCCGAGTAATCGGCTACCCGGAAGCGCTCATCGCTAACCCCGATCGGGATGGATACGATGCAATCATCGACTTCCTTTTGGACAAGGGTTTGGGCAATAGAAGGATCGGGCTCGAAGCGAAATTCGTGCCCTCCTTGACTATTGAGAAGTTCAGGCACCGAGCGGCCGAAGCGAGAATTGTCGATTGCACGAACGCGGTTACCTGGATTCGGGGTCTGAAGTCGGATCTCGAAATCGCAATGATGCGTGAAGCCGCCGCCATTAGTGACGCTGGGATGCTCAAAGCGAAGGAAGTCATTCGACCCGGGCTGCGTGAAGCTGACGCAGCCGCAGAGATTATTGCAACGCTAGTGCGTGGCGCTAATGGAAAGCCAGGGACGGATATCGCGAGCTTTTTCATGTGCTCGACGCCTCGTACGTCCACGTGCCATATTCGCTGGACTGAGGACATCTTCCGACAGGGATCGCAGATCAACCTCGAATTCAGCGGCGTACGCCACGGCTATACGTCTCCATTGATGCGCACGATGTCCATCGGCAGGCCAGCGGACCATCTACGGCGTCTGCATGACGGAGAGATAGCAGGATTGGAGGCTGCCCTTGCTGCCGCCAAGACGGGTAGCACGTGCAGCGACATCGCCGTGGCCTTCAATGCCACGCTGAAGAAGCATGGTTTTGAGAAGGAATCGCGGTGTGGCTATGCCGTCGGTATCGACTGGACGGAACCGACGGCGAGCCTGAAGGAAGGTGATATGACGGTCCTCCAGCCAAACATGACGTTTCACCTCATGCTCGGAAACTGGATCAATGAAGATGTCGGTTACGTAATCAGCGAAACGTTTCGCGTCACTGACGCTGGCGGGGAACCATTTACGAAGTTGCCGCGCGAGCTGTTCGAGATTTAATTCTAAACTAGCCTTCACAGCAATGCTATCCGTCATGCAGGCAGTCTGGTTGTCCGTTAACTAAGCGCGGGCGTCGCAAAAGCGCTTAAACATGTTGCCGATGAGCTGCGTGCTGTCGGTGACACGCGCTATAGAGCAGCTTTAATCATGATCCGCGGGAATGATGTCTCCTGTCTGGAGCTGAAGCCCTTGACCGGGCGACCTCTCGCTCGATTGTTCCCCCTAGGCTTAAGCCAAATCCGGAAAACCAGGACGGTTCGTACCGGCAGTCCATCGGGGTTTGCGTGTTGCGGCTCACCAGCGCCGTTATGGTGGCCGCCGGCACGGCACTGACCCCGATCACATGCCCAGTGCGCATCGGCGTTATGCCGAGTGGACTCCCGATCGATTCCGGCGTTGGGGGCGGTCAATCGGGCCCAACACCGAGGGGCTCGTCCTCGCCATCCTGGCCAATCGGCCTCATCCCGAACAGGGATTCCGGACCTGCCTGGGCGTGCTTCGGCTGTTCAAGGATATTGATCCCGAACGGGCCGAGCTGATCGCGGCCCGCGCGGTTGCGGTCCGCGCGCTGACCTACAAGAGCATCGCCTCCATCATCGCCAACAAGCTCGAACGCGGATCTCACGACACCGAGGACGCGATCATCGAACATCCCAATCTGCGCGGCCCCGGTTACTTCCATTGAAAGGATTACCCAGCATGCTCACCCATCCCACCCTCGACCTGCTGCATAGCCTCGGTCTCCACGGTATGGCCAAAGGCTTCAAGGACCTCGATGCCCAGTCCGAAGCGCGCAGCCTCGAACACGCTGAATGGTTGGCGTTGCTCCTCGAACACGAGAAAACGCTGCGCCAGCAAAAGCGGTTCGAAACCAGAGCTCGAGCCGCCAAGCTGCGCCATGCCGCCTGCGTCGAGGATGTCGATTACCGCGCTATCCGCGGCCTCGACCGCGCGCTCTTTCTAAAACTCGCCGCCGGCGACTGGATCCGGGCACGACATAATCTCCTTGTTACCGGGCCGTGCGGCGTCGGCAAGAGCTGGCTCGCTTGCGCCTTGGCAACAAGGTTTGCCGAGACGACTTCTCCGTTGCCTACCATCGTGTACCGCGTCTCTTCGCCGCGCTCGCACTCGGCCGCGCCGATGGCCGTTACACCAAGATGCTGCGCGCTATCGCACGACTCGATCTGCTGATCCTGGACGACTGGGGACCAGAACCTCTCGACGCCGACCAACGCCGTGATTTGCTCGAAATCGTCGGGGATCGATACGAATCCCGCTCGATTATCGTCACCAGCCAGCTGCCCGTCGATCGCTGGTACTAAATCATCGGAAACCCCACCATCGCCGACGCGATCCTCGATCGCCTCGTCCACAATGCCTACCGCATCGAACTCAAAGGAGAGAGCCTCAGAAAGCAGAAGCAAACCGCTCAAGATCAACCGGCCTCTTGACCTTCCCAGCCCTCAACGACATCATGAAATTGACCCATGCGAACGACGCCACGGGTGGCCGGCTTCAGATCGGAATACCCGGCCGGCTTCGAATTGGAATGCATGGCCGGCTTCGTCGGAATCCACAGTCATCATCGCGTCGATCGCGGGAATCTGCCCCCATTTCCCTATCGCGGAACGCTCCAAGAGGAGAGCGTCGCGCCAGCCTTGCTTGGCCGCCCTGAGGCTACGAGCTTGAATCGGGGATCACATAGCACCCGGTGATGACGCCGTTGGAGTACCAGCAAGCTTGATACGCTGGGCAGGCAATGCTTTGGATCAAGCATGAACAGCATCTGGACACAACCGAGGGGCCATGCCGGGAGACTTCTGCAATTCCGTCGCACTTGTTGAAGGCCGTTGCCCTTCATCTCGCGCCCACAACCGTCATTGACTTTTCCGCCCACCCGACCCATCGTCGACGAGCATCGGCCTTGAATTTTGCCCGTGTCGGCTCGGACGTAAGCGTAGCGCTGCGGCCCTTTTGATTGGCGCTTGACGCTTATTTTGTCCGCGTGGCGCGTCGCCGCGGTTTCCATGTGTCGGACAACGCGTTGACGGCGGCCTCGAGGGCCTTCCGGTCGATCACGTTGGGATCGAACCGCTCCGGGCCCCAGCGGCGCATATTTTCGTGCTCCGGATGAGCAGGGTCGCTGATGGCGTCGAGGTATTCGGCATAGCCTGGCGCACCACCGACGTCTTCCGGAGGACAACGACCGGCGGCCTCGAGCAGGAAGGGCATGCCCTCCGTCGTGGTGTTGTCGAACCATTTTTCGAGCTTGATCACGTGATCCCAGCTGTCGCCGAAGTCATAGAGATAGTGGATCGTCTTGGCGCCGGTCTCTCGAACGATATCGCAAAGCCGTGCTTTACGGGCATCCATGGGCTGGTGGCCGTAATCATTGTCGGGGTCGGGAATCCCCCAATGTGCCTCACCAGCGAAGAACTCGAAGAGGTGACTGTTCGTCCAGCCGAATGCCTCCTGAAGCGTCAGATGCAACCGATCAAGGCGCAGGGTGACGGGTACGACAAGGCGACGCATCACCTCCGGCTTCACATCCTTGAGGGCCACCTTGATCCGGACCGCGGTCGTGTTCAGGCTCATGCCGCCAGCCTCGGATCGTGTGTATGCATCGTATAGGTCGACGCCCAGGGAAGCAGTTCGTCTAGTCGCGCCGCAGGCCAACCATTGACGAGCTTGGCGAGAACGCCAGCGAGCCAGTGCTCGGCACTGACTCCATTGAGCTTACAGGTCTCAATGAGCGAAGCCAGCAATGCCCAATTCTCGGCACCTTCGTCGCAACCGGCAAAAAGGGAGTTCTTGGCATTGAGCTTGATTGGCCGCATCGCACGCTCGACAGCATTCGTGTCCATCTCGATGCGCCCGTCATCAAGGTAGAGTGTCAGACCATCCCAATGACGCAGCGCGTAACGCAAGGCCTTAGCCGTGTCGCTCTTCTGCGCAAGGTGATTAAGCCTGGCCTCAAACCATTGCTTCAAGGCTGTAGCCAGAGGCCGGGCATGCGCTTGTCGCCCCGCGCGGCGCTCGTCCGCAGATCGGCCGCGGAGTGCCTTCTCGACCGCGTAAAGCTGGGCGATGCGCTCGAGGGCCTCGCGGGCAACCGGAGCTGGCGCCGGCGCAGCCTCCCGCTCGATCTTCACAAACTGGCGCCGCAGATGCGACCAGCAGAAGGCGAGCGTCCCGGACAAGGCGTCCGCACGCGTCTCTCGGGTCATCGTCTTGTAAGCCTGATAGCCGTCGCAGTGGATGATGCCGCGATAGCCCTCGAGCAGCCGCAAGCCATGAACGGCCCCACGGCCCGGTGCATAGGCGTAAACCACGCCAGGTGGGTCAGGTCCGGCCCAGGGCCTGTCATCGCGTGACAGCGCCCAGAAGTAGCCGGTCTTGGTCCTGCCGCGCCCCGGATCCAGCACCGGCGCCGGGGTCTCATCGACACAGAGCTTCGAGGAGGCCAGCAAAAGCTGGCCCAGACGATGCCACAGGGGCTTCAATTCCTGGGCGGCATAGCCGACCCAGAAGGCGAGCGTGGAACGGTCCAGCGCTATCCCGTGCGTCGCCAGCATCTGCGCCTGGCGGTAAAGCGGCAAATGCCAATGATACTTGGCATCGATGACATGCGCGACCAGTCGCTCGGTAGGCAATCCGCCCCTGATCAGTCGCTCGGGCGCGGCGTGCTGGAGGACGACGCCATGACAGGCGCGGCAGGCCAGCTTGGGCCGGCGGGTGACGATGACGCGATACTGCGCCGGCACGACGTCCAGCCTCTGGCTCTCATCGTGGCCGATCTCAAAGAGATCGCCTTTGCAGGACGGACAGCAGGTTGCAGCGGGCATCAGGGTCTCGACGATGCGCGGCAAATGCTCCGGAAGCTGACCACGGTTGGTTCTACGCTCGGCCGCTCTCTTCTCGGAGGTTCTGGGATTGACGCGATCCTCGGCTGCTTCGAGAGCTGCGACCGCCTCTTCGATGTCCTCCAGAACAAGCTGTAACTGATCAGCGTCCAGCTTTTCCGACGATCGACCGAACTGCGCATCTTTCGCAAGCTTGAGCAACCGCTCGAGCCTGGCGCAGCGATCCAGCAGAGCCGCGGCAAAGACACGCAACTCGGCTGGATCGCTCGGCAGCTCATCAGGCAAATCACTCATTGGCCCGAGTCTGCCATGCTTCGCGCCTCGATGCAGCGAAGATCTTATTCCCTACGCAAGTGCTTTCGGTTGCGATATCCGAGGCGCGTGCATGCGCGTCCAATCCATGCCGGCCAGAAGCGCGGATAACTGCGCGGCGTTCATCCGCATCACGCCGGCCACGATGGGAGGCCATTTGAAGCCGCCGCCATCGAGCCGCTTCCAGTACATCACTAGGCCGGTGCCATCCCAGACGACAATCTTCACACGGTCGGCGCGCTTCGCACGGAAGACCACCGCCACGCCCTTCATCGGATCATGGCCCAGCGTCTCCTTCGCCAAGAGCGCCAAGCCCTCCGCACCTTTTCTGAAGTCCACAGGTTGCGTCGCCACGTAAATCATGAGGCTCGCGGGCGGCGTCAGCATGAACGTGTCCGTCGAAGCGCCAAGAACACATCACTCAACACAGCAAGGCCAGGCGTCCCTCGCACCTCAACTCGTGCCCCCTGGAGCTCAACCGTCACAACGGCTGCTTCCGGCGACCCGGTGGGCTCTGCGGCCGCCGGTAGCGCCGATTCCGACACCAACGGCACAAACGACAGTGCTCCCCCCGCAGCTGGCAGCACAAGTTGACCTGAACGCGCCCGGCGCCGCCAGTCATGCACCTGCTGGGCCCGGCAGCCATGGCGACGTGCGACATCTGTTACGATCGCGCCCGGCTCGAGACTGTCCGCGACGATCTGCGCCTTCAAATCATCTGGCCACTGTTTCCGGCCGCCGCCGGCGTACACTTCTATGCGCGGTGACAACGGTCGTCTTATGTCGTCCGAATGGTCGTCCATTGTGAGCACCCTTGCAGAAGATGACTCTTCTAACGGCGCTCATAGGTCTACGCACAAACAATCTGATGGGCCTCGCAGCCCCGCTTACGCTCGGACTTGCCAGCGGCTCGTTCAATCCGGCTTCTAGAGGTCACCACTTGCGCCACAGCGCGAGACTGGGCTTACCCTGCGACTTCACAGAACTCTCAAGAGTTTCCAACCACGGAAATGAGTGATTCACGGGTGACCGACTTTGCGACGGCCCGCCGATGCGCGCGCTACGTTTTGAGAGGCGCTGCTCAAGAAATCCGATCCGATCGAGCGGCCTTGATAGGCGGTTAGGCCTATGCCGCCAATTCTCCGACAGGCAAATCGCCCCGGTCGTGCCTTTTCATCCGTGCCGCGCGATCCTACTGCCGTGCGATTGCCCCTCTAGCGCAACCTTGCCGAGCTCTTCTCCAAGAACTCAGGGACTTTGGCGCCAGCACAAGGCCCGACGCCAAGCTCGGCAGAAATGTTCGCGTTGGCTCGGCTTTCATCTTGCTCAACTAAGGACAGGGGCTAGCACGGCATTGCATAGATAAAAGGCCCCCGGCGGGCATGCCGGAGGCCTTCTTGGAGGTAACTTAGGTCTAAAAGCCGCTACGTTTCTCCTTCTGCTAGTTAGACTGAAAACTTACCAGTTTCGCGTTGCGCGGAGCAGCAGCGCCAGACTGTTCTGATTCTTCAGCTCATACGCAGCCCCGGGCTTTGCAATACCTGCTTGGACCGGCAGCGTCACAGTGCTTCCGCTTGCATACTTCTGGTCGAGCATGACGTACGCGAGCTCTGCCGAGAACGTCAGGTTTTTCACGGGGTTCCAACGGGTGGCGGTACCTACGACCGAATAGTTGAAGTCAGGGTTGCAACCGCCAACGCCGCTTGACAGAGCGAGCGCGGTCACAAACGCGCCGCAGACGTAACCTTTGGCCGTGTTGTTATACCTTACAGCGGCCCACCCACCGAAAATTGAGGTGTTCCAATTTGCGTTCCAATTGTGGGTATAACCGCCGTTGAAGCCGTAAGTCGTAGTCAATTGCTGACCAGCGCCAGCAACGAAGACAGAGTCAGAGACCCCCGCGAGGCCGACGCTCTGGTAGGCTCCGGCGCCCCCGGCACCCCTGTACAGAGCGAAAGTGTAGGGCGCATAGGGCTGGAAGTTGTAGCCCGACGCGCCGTTGGTATAGACACCTTGGACGTTGATGGTATCGCCCGGTCCGGTCGGGATGTTCTTGATCGACAAGGCCAACTGTCCAGCCCAGCCCCACTTGTCGCCAGGATGACCCGTCGTTTCGTCAACACCATAGTAACCAGCGTGATTATCATGCGCGGCGACCGACGCTTGGAAAAGGCCCCAAGCCTGGTCAACCCGAAGCATCGCAACGAGGTCTGGAGCCCGCGATCCGCCGATGTCGCCAGCACCGTACGAGCCAGCTGCTAGACCTGCGGCGGTTGCGCCACTCACGTTCCAGATATTCGTCGTGTTGCGGACGACCTGATCCTCGGCCGAGAAGCTAGCCGTGATGCCCTGCCCAAAATCCGCAGTGTAGGCAACCTGATTGACAGCCTCCCACCCGCCACCGCCCGGCAAACCATCGTAGCTATTCGCCGGGTAGTTCGTCCACGGAGAGGAGAACTGTGACTGCGCTCTACCGAAGGTGAAACCGGCGAATTGGATGAACGCGTAGTAAACAGCCATCGAGCCACCCGAGATCGCGCCACTGCCCGAGGCGCCAGTCGCGTTTCCGGAATAGCTGGTCGCACCGTTGATCGCAGTAGAGCCCGTCCCATTGTAGCCGCCCGCGGTCCAGGTAAAGGCTAATTCAGCGTATGTGCGAACGAGACCGTATTCGGTCGCGGTGCGCGTGTCGACGTTGAGGTCAAAACGAGATTGCGAAGTATAGTAGTTGCTGAGGCGATCGTGCGCGCCACCGAGACCGGCGGTGGGCGCGACCCACAGGCCCTGCGCACCTAGCCCTACATTGGCGCGTAGGTAACCACCCATCTTGATGCAGGTGTCACTTCCGGGGACGTAATAGAATCCGGCACCGTACAATGAGCAGATCTTCACGTACTCGACTGCCTTGGCCTTGACGGGAAGATCGGCTGCCTGAGCCCCCGCGCCCGCGAACATCGCGGCAGAACCTAGAATAAGGCTCTTCATCACTTTCATGGGTGAACCTCCAAATTGGAAAACTCGTTTCCGTCCTTCAAAGAACCGCTCGCTAACCTCGCCCTTGGGGCGGCCGCTTGACGGAACGACTTCGAGGTGCCCCCTCGCTGTCGATCCCTGTCTAACATCCAAGTTAATTATTTCCATGCATTAATTTCTAGAATTTCTGTTTGGCGGCATTGTGTTGCTAGCAGGCAACACCTGACAACAATGGGTCAGCCAACATGCAGTTGCGCCCCCGGATGGGCAGCTACGGGAGCCTCTCTTGGAGATCTCGACCGTGATCGTCGCAGGAGGCCGATGATCCAGAGATCTTACTGCATTAAAATAATTACACACTATAATTATATTTTGACTGACGCCTATGTACTATCGCGGGGCTCTTCAGGCTACTTAAGAAGGGTAGGTACCGTTCACGACGCCTTGCGGCGCGGCCGCCAGCACCAGCGAAAAGGTTGAACAACAAAAATGGCTGAAGCCGAACAATCCGATAAGGCCGTAAGGGACTTCATCTGGAACATCGTGGAGATCCACTCACAACTCGAAGAGATCCATAAGAGCTGGGCTAAAATGCTCGGAATCACTGAAGCGCAGTGGTTGATCCTGATGGCTATTAGCGAGCTCGATGAGGGGAGCGGTGTTTCTGGAACTGCAGTTGCAAACAAACTGGGCTTTCATCCGCCGTTTGTTACCAGTCAGACGAAAAGATTGGAGACCATGGAGTTTCTAGCCCGCCCGACATCGCCCGACGACGCACGATTCATACAGATGTCTCTCACGGACACGGCGCGAGCGGAGATCGCAAAGCTGTCGGTTAAGAGAAAAGCCCTCAACGCTACGATACTTGAAGGGGTGGACCAAACGACCATTGACTATCTCAACAAGCGGCTGTCCTTGCTCGCTAAGAATAGCCGCTTGGCATCTCAGAAGCTGAGTATCGGCGTCTTGTAGGCCGCGATTCGATCGCCTTAACAATTAAAGCCTCCCGCGACGTGAGACTTGTTGGTAAAATCGCCGGATTTGGTCATTGACGTGATGCGGATCTCGCCGCCGCGCTCTCGCCTATGACATTCGGAAGGCTGGCGTTGCAGAGCCGGACCAATGCAGCGATCAACCTCGGCACATCCTCGACAGCGATGCAATCTTGATATTCCCGCCTCTATCAGCATCTGTCCTGCGTTACCAAAGTGGCCGCGAGCTGCTGAATTCCCGATCCAATCGGTGAACTGATGTTACAAAGCGTGGACTGCACTACGGCAATGATGGCGATCTCGTTCATCGCAAGGTTTGCGCTCGCGAGCAAGTCATGTGTCGCTTCCCACAATTCCACTAGATGACGATCGGCATCGACTGTTCAATGGACCTAAGCTTGTAGAGACCGCTGCGAACTGTTCGCGAGCTTGCGATCCAGCCATCGAAAGATGCAGTCGTCAGAACTTGGGAAGTTTTCGATCTCGCGTAGTGGGAAGGCGCTCATCCGCGGCATCGTCACTTCGAGGTCGACCTGCGCGCCCTCGCAATCATTTTGAAGTCTGATCGCCTCCGACACGCTGACAACGCTGCGCCCACCAGCGATCACGAGAACCGGGCATTTCAAATGCCACACCATTTCCCTGCGACGCGTACAAACCAAGTGGTTGTCGGATCCAGCAGTTCTCGTCATCCAGCCGATTGATGCGAGTAGCCGAGTCCGATTCCAAAGCCCACCGTCACAAACCGCTGCAGCAACACGGGAATCTGACCGCGCAAAATCAGTAGCTAAAACAGCGGACAGCCCCTCACCGTAGACGCCAACACGGGCAGCATCGACCTTG
Source organism: Bradyrhizobium sp. WSM4873 (assembly GCF_055811355.1). NCBI lineage: Bacteria > Pseudomonadati > Pseudomonadota > Alphaproteobacteria > Hyphomicrobiales > Nitrobacteraceae > Bradyrhizobium > Bradyrhizobium sp. WSM4873. The sequence goes on from NZ_JBVVPS010000027.1 coordinate 31,036, forward strand.
GGCTGAACCGACAAGAAATCCATGCAGCTAGATAAGAACAGGTTCGACAAATCGCGGGCATGATCTGAGACGTCATCATGAGAAACAACGAGGATCGAAATGCCTCGTCCGACCACGAGAGGCAAGAGCCTTCCAAGCAACGTCTGCGCCCTCTCTTCCTCTCTGCTGACGCAAATAACTGCGGGGGCGCAGAATTCGCGATTGCTGGGAGGCACGTAGTATGCTGAGATTTCGGATTGATCCCACCGTGCGATTTGCACCCGCTCAATATTCTGCTCTAGCGCTGATCCGAGCCGTTGAACTCCACCGTCGATCTTCGCTGAAATCTGCTTAGCGTCTGGATCGTCTTCACCAATTAGTCGTCTAGCAACTTCAAACGCGGTTAGAGCACAGAGCCAGGCTTCCCGAGCCTGATCTGTCTCTCCTTTTTCGGCATTTAGCTCGCCGTGAAGCGACTGAGCATCTCCGAGTTTTGACCATCTTGTGCCCCAGTGCTGCCAATGACTGGCATTCTGCACGTCAACAAATTGCAGACTGTCCAGGAAAGCTGCGGCATCGCACCTTGTGGACGCCAAATCGCCTAGGACAACAGGCCACGTAGCGCAATCCATCCGGTGCCCCCTGGCTATACCCCCACCTATCGCTCGCGGTTACTGAGCAAGTCGCAGCCGTTCGAGTAGTGATCCAAAAGGAGAGTCTGCCGAAAGAAAGCTGCTCTTAGACTCTGACTTCCAAACATACGATATGGGTTCCCCGGAGGTGAAATTCCCCAATGTGATCATTCGTGCGTACGAAATCCTGCAAGTTACCGCCGAAATGCGTGGCTTTTATTTGTAAGTCGGCCACTCAGACCTCAGCGGGCAATCTACTATGGGCTTCGGTTCAAGTGGCAGGATGATCGCTTTGGATGCGAGTTGACGAACCTTGAGGCGCAGCACGAAAAGCGAAAATTGGTATCCGGTCCCGCGCACCGAAACACTCTTCAATGCTAGCGCAGAATTTCTCGATTTAGATCGGCGAATTTGCAGAATACCAAACCTCGATTCTGGGTATCCTTTCGCCATGGCATCGCAGAGCGGACGGTTGATTGGAATTCTCAACCTGGAGAGAGGAGTGCCAGCCGGCGCCTCGCTGCCACCGCGGCGCCCGGGCTCTTTATTGAATCCGTCTACCTTTAACTTTCCAGTTATTGCAGAAACTGTCGCAGGAGCTTGGGTTGAGAACGTCGTCCGCGGCGATCCGGGGCTTGAGCCGGCTTACGTCGCCGCGGCTCGACGGTTGGTCGAGCGCGGGGCCGTAGCGATAAGTTCCACCTGCGGGTTCTCGATCAGACACCAGCAAGCAGTAGCCGCGTCTGTGGATGTACCGGTAGCAATGTCGAGTTTGCTTCTTTTGCCGACGTTGCTCCGTCAAGTCCCCCCGGGCGCCAAGATCGGTATATTAACGTACGATTCGACGCATTGTGGCGAAGAGTTGCTCGGCGTCGATGATCCAGGCGAGCGGGCGAGGATTGTCATCGGCGGGATTGAAGGCGGTAAGTTCTGGCACGATGAGTTGAAGCGTCCACCGCCGCCGATCGATGTCACGTCAATCGAGACTGATGTTGGTGCACGGATCGAAAGTCTTCGCGACGCCTATCCTGAAATCGCGACCATCTTGTTCGAGTGCGCTGCATTCCCGATGGTAGCGGCAGCGATCCGCCGTAGGGTCAAGTTACCCGTCTACGATATCACCGATCTCTGCCGTCTGATGATCGCATCGGTTTCTTGAACCCTTTATTATACGGGACGACCGTTCACTGAATCTTTGCGAACAAGAGCACCGCTGTTTATCTTTAGTGAAGGTTTCAGCCCGCCTTTTCTTGAGGCCAGTTTAGAACCTCCCTGCCGTTCCAAAGCGGATCGGATACTCACTTCAGGTTTCCTCAATCGCTCTTCGGATGTACCCGAAAGCAAGCTCCTCACGGAGTACGCATACGACGAAGGCCGCCAGATTGACGCATGCGCGCGCGGGCCGGGTCGGCTATGATGGCGCTGCGTGAAGGTTAGGCAGCTTGCTAATCGTTGGGGTCGTCGGCTTGGCGCGGGAGCTTCCATTCCCAGGGCAGAAGTTCGTGCAGACGCGAAGCGGGAAGATCGGCGATCCGGGCGAGGACGTCGGAGAGCCAGGCTTTGGGATCGACATCGTTAAGACGACAGGTGGTGATCATCGTCAGCATGATGGCGGCGCGGTGAGCGCCGCGCAGGCTGCCGGCGAAGGTCCAATTGCGCCTTCCCAAGGCGATGCCGCGCAACGCTCTTTCGGCGGCGTTGTTGCTGAGGCAGATCCTGCCGTCGTCGAGAAGCGGGCAAAGTCGGCCCAGCGCCTGAGCATGTAATTCATGGGCTTCAGAACCTCGGAGGGGTTTCTCGCTCGCGCAGCAGCCAGGTGTGCATGTCGTCGAGCAGCGGCTTGCTTCTCTCCTGGCGCACGGCACGCCGCTCGTCGGCACTGCGGCCGTTGATGGCGCGCTTGATCTCAAACAGGGCGTCCAGACGCCGACCGCCACCAGCGCGATCGGGGAGACCGGTTTGCCCCTGTGGCCTTCCCGGGCATTCTTCTCGATGTCGGCCAGTTCGAAGAAGCCCCGCCGCGCATGGGCGAAGCAAAACGCCGGCGTAATCGCAGCATCTTCTTCTGCGGATCGAACAGCGGCTCGAAGCCATTGTAGCAATCGGCTTGCAGGATAGCGGCGAAGGCGGCCAGATGCTTCTGGGGATGCTCGCCTCGACGGTCGCTCGAGGCGTAACAGACCGCCGCCGGTGGCGCTGGCCCGGCGAAGGGCCGGTCATCCCGCACATATGTCCAGATCCGACCGGTCTTGCACTTGCCCTTCGCCAGGACGCGGATGGTGGTGTCGTCGCCATGCAGGCGCTCGGCAGCAAGCACATGGCGTTCGATCAAGTGGAAGAGCGGCATCACGGCGAAGGTCCCATGGCCGACCTGGTCGGCCAGCGTCGACAATGGCAGGTCGATCCCCTCGGCCTTAAAGCGCGCACTCTGCCGATTGAGCGGGATGTGCATGCCGAACTTGTCGAACAGAATCGTCGCCAGCAATTGTGGGCCGATGAAGCCGCGCGGCGTCGCGTGGAACGGCGCCGGCGGCTGGCTGATCTTCTCGCAATCGCGGCAGGTGAACTTCTCGCGCACTGTCTCGATGACCTTGAACCGGCGCGGGATCTCCTCCAGCGTCTCGGTTACATCCTCGCCCAGCTTCGCAAGGCGCGCCCCACCGCAACAGGCGCAGGTCGTTGGCGCCTCAATGACGACTCGCTCGCGTTCGATGTCGTCCGGCCAGGGCTTGCGCACCGGCCGCTTGCGCGTGAAGGCGCGCACGCTCTGGGTTTTCGCCGCGGCGGCCCGCGCGGCAAGCTCATCCTCGCTCGCCGTGGTGGCGAGTTCTTCGAGTTCCAATTCCAATTGTTCGATCAGACGCGCCGTGCGCTCGGAGCGCTGCCCGTACAGTTCGCGCTTGAGCTTCTCGATCCGCAGCTCGAGATACGCAATCAGCGCCGCGTTGTCCGACCGCCCGCGCACTGGCAGCCACCGCCTCGGCGAGCAGCCGCGCCTTACGCTCGGCCTGCAGCGCCGCCAGGGCACTCACAAGGTCCGATGGAAGTCCGTCCGGCTTCGATATCATGAAGCCATTGAATCAGATCAAGCAGCAGATTCAAACCCAAAACGGCTATCCGATCCGCGTCGGACGCTGGGCTTCTTGCGGGTTGCGCCAATCGATTCCGGACAACAGGTAGCTCATCTGCGCCGGAGAGATCGTCACTGCTTCGCCGGCAAGCGAAGGCCAGATGAACCGCCCTCTCTCCAGTCTTTTGGTAAACAGGCATGCTCCCTGGCCATCGTGCCAGATCACCTTCACAACATCGCTTCGGCGACCGCGGAAGACAAACAGATGACCGCTGAGCGGGTCCTTGCGCAGCACCTCCTGCGCCTGGAGTGCCAGCGTCGGAAAAGCCTCGGCGCATGTCCGTGTAGCCTGGCGCAAGCCACACGCGCGCGCCCGTCGGAACCGGAATCATCGGCGCACCAGAGCCTCGAGAACCCGACGCAGGGCGTCTCCATCAACGTCGCCATCGACCCGGATGCGGTGCCCGCTACCAAGGTCGATCTCGATGATGCCATGGCTCTTCCGTCGACGGGCCGCCGTCGTCGTCAATGGCGCTTCGGCCACCGCCCGCGGCGGCACAGACGACCCAATCTCGACCGGCACCAACGGCGCGCTATACTCGCTTCAGCGCGCTTGCAAAGCTCTTTGAGCCACCTGAACAGCTGGCTTACATGAAGGCCAGCCATGCGAGCCACCTCGGAAACGCAGGCTCCGGGCTCGAGCGATGCTGCAACAAGCCGTTCCTTCTCATCCTGCGACCACCGGCGCCGCCGCTCGACCGATGTGATCACCTCCGCCCTCGAAATCGTCATAGCGCTTCTCCTAGGATTACCCCTAGGACCTGCAGCGTTCGCGTCCGTCAAACAAGGCGGCTCAACGGAGGAATACCTCACGGATCTAATGATGATGTCGTTCCGCCTGCAAGATGGGGCATTTAGTTCGCGATCTTCGTCAATTAGCTAAGTGACTGCTTTGTCCTCACAGAACCGTGCATCCGGCTTTCCCGCACCCGGCGGACTTCGCCTTGCGGCTGCCCAGATGCATGCCGATAGACGGCAGCGCCATTCCAATCGCACGCGCTCACTCGACGCGGAAATAGACCATTTATACGCGCGAAGCACAGGCGGCCCTCGACCGTCGCATCCCGCGTCAAGACGATTAAGAGAGGGCTGTCGCCCCGGGCGCGCACATTCAGTTCGTGACATTGAGCGCCGCAGTTTGTCACAGGCTGCTCGAACCCAAGCTGTGACGCCGCGCTGCACCCCCGGCTGGTCTGAAGCCATTCGAAAGCGCGGCGAACCATATCAGGTCGGTGAAGCGCACACACCGTCAAATCCAGATGGTTTGTGAACCTTGCCGGAAACGACCTTCGGTCAATCGAATGTGGCCTGGAGACGATTGCAGCCGAGGTGAAGATCACTCGCCGGAATCGACCCTCATTAGCAGCTGCGTCGGATCGAACGAATAAAAGCGAGCCATCCGCGTGGGTGACGAGCCTATCATGTCCCCCACTCGCTAAGTAACCAGGAATTCGCTGCAAAAATGACGATCACATCGACTTTTCGAAGTGCAGCAGATGCGATCGCGAAGTGACGGTGGTCAGCGGATCCAATGGGGCCAGTGCGTCGATATGTTGGCGCGACGCTTAACGCGCAACGCCGCGCAGGCGTTTATGCTTCTTGCTGCAGTCATTAACCAGTTTTACGTCTCGGCTGCGCTTCCGTTCTCATGTCTGACGCCTGGCGCTACTAGTAAGTTCCCGACGACGCTCATGCAGCACATGCTGCCCACCTCTCAAGACAGACCCGATTCCTTTGTAAGTTCGTCCATTACCTGCTTGGTCGCCTGATATGCAAGATCAACTATTTCATCGATCTCTGCCTCGGACACAACGAGCGGTGGGGCAAAACCGAGTATGTCTCCGTGCGGCATCGCTCGCGCGATAAGTCCTAGATCACGGGCAGCCTTTGAAATGCGAGCACCTACTTTTAGCTCCGGATCAAATCTCCGTTTGGTCTGACGATCCGCGACGAATTCCACAGCGCCGAGCAAGCCCACGCCTCTGACTTCACCAACGATCTCGAGCTGCGCAAAACGCTCCTTAAGCCGTCTCTGCAAGTGCGCGCCGACGGTCTTGGCTCGGTCGCTTAGCGCCTCTTTCTCCACAATGTCGAGCACTGCATTTGCAGCTGCGGCCGCAATTGGATGGCCGGAATACGTATATCCATGCGAGAAAGCTCCAACGCGATCGGCTCCTTCTTCCATGACCTTGTACACTTTCTCACCGACGATGGCGGCAGAGAGTGGTACGTATCCGGAGGTCAGCCCCTTGGCCACAGTCACCAGATCTGGCTCGATCCCGTAGAGTGTGCTGCCGAAGTCGGCACCGGTTCGACCGAATCCACAGATGACCTCGTCAGCGATCAGAAGAATGTCGTAGCGACTGAGCACCGTTTGGATTTCTTGCCAGTACCCAGCAGGAGGCGGCGTAATACCGCCCGTGCCGAGCACCGGCTCTGCGATGAAGCCGCCGACTGTCTCTGGACCCTCTCGCAAGATTAGCTGTTCAAGCTCCGCTGCACGCCGGCGAGAAAAGGCCTCTTCCGTCTCGCCCGGCTCAGCACCCCAATAATGATGCGGCGTTCCCGTGTGCAGAATACCAGGGAAAGGAAGATCCATGTGAGCGTGGTAAAATGACATACCGGTCATCGAACCAGAAATAACCGAGCAACCATGGTAACCTCGCTCGCGCGAGATAATCTTCTTCTTCCTGGGCTGACCGCGTAGATTGTTGTAGTACCAGACGAGCTTTGCTTGCGTTTCGTTAGCGTCCGATCCGGACAGCCCATAGAACACCTTGCTTGGCTTGCCCGGTGCCATCCGCACGAGACGATCCGAAAGACTTGCCAACTCTTCCGTCGTGTGCGCCGCATACGTGTGGTAGTAAGCCAATTGATATGCCTGCCGCGCAATAGCTTCTGCGACTTCGGTCCGACCGTAACCGATGTTGACGCAGTACAGCCCCGCAAAGCCGTCGATGTAGTTTCGACCCTCGGCGTCGCTTATGCGAATACCTTTGCCGCCCGTAACGATCGTGGGATCACCCATCTTGCCGCTCGCGAAGTCCTTGAGCTGAGTGAAAGGATGCAGAACACTCGAGCGATCTCGTTCAGCGATGGCCTTGATATCAATCATGTCACTTCTCCTAACCTGCCAGATCGCCGAAACAGACGTACTTGAGTTCCATAAATTCGGCTAAGCCGTGTCGCGAGCCTTCTCGACCAAGGCCAGATTGCTTCCATCCGCCGAACGGAATAGGTGGCCCTGTGAATGAGGCTGTGTTGATGCCGACCATACCGCACTCGAGCCGCTCAGAAGCCCGAAGCGCCCGACGCAAGCTGTCGGTGTAGACGTACCCGGCTAAGCCCATTTCGCTAGCGTTGGCTCTAGCGATGACCTCTTCTTCGGTGTCAAACGGAAGGACTGCTGCGATTGGGCCAAATGTTTCCTCAGAAGCAATGAGCATATTCTCGGAAACTTCAGTGAGCAGTGTCGGAGGAACGAAGTTGGGGCCGGCAGTGGCGCCCTGATGGGCCAACACAACGGTGGCTCCCTTTTTCACGGCATCATCGACTTGGGCCCTGCACTTGTTAGCAACAGATAGCTTGGTCATAGGCCCGATATCTGTTGTCGGGTCCAGTCCATGACCGACTCGCAGTCGAGCCATTTCTGCAGCAAACGCTTCGACAAAGGCCCTATAGATTCCCTTTTGAACGTAGATGCGGTTCGCTGCCAGGCAGTCCTGCCCTGACGTCGCGAATTTAGCTGCCATCGCCCCCTTGACCGCCTTCTCGAGCTCCACGTCATCAAAGATGATAAACGGGGCATGCCCGCCTAATTCCATGGAGACCTTCTTCACCGTGTCCGCCGCCCCTTGAAGGAGATGGCGGCCAACCTCTGTAGAACCTGTGAACGACAGGGCCCGCACTCTCGCGTCGTGCAATAGAGGCGTCGACAGTTCGATTGGATCGCCTACCAGGACTTGAAACACGCCGGCAGGGAGTCCGGCCTGTTCGGCCAACCGGGCAATAGCGAGCGCAGAGAGCGGTGTCTCCGGAGCAGGCTTTACAATGATGGGGCAGCCAGCGGCGAGCGCGGCCCCGGCCTTTCGCGTAATCATCGCGACAGGGAAGTTCCAGGGCGTAATCGCAGCCGCAACACCAATTGGCTGCATTCGGACGTGAAGGAGACTGCCGGGCTTGTGACTTGGGATGGTCTCTCCGTACGCACGTTCTCCCTCCGCTGCGAACCACTCAAGAAACCCTGCACCGTACCGGATTTCATGATGCGCTTCCGCGAGGGGCTTACCCTGCTCGCTCGTGACGACGACAGCGAGATCTTCCGCATGCTCGAGGATTAAGCACGCCCAGGACCGAAGGATCGCCCCTCGTTGCGTAGGCAACAATCCCCGCCAAGCCGAGAAAGAGCCGTCAGCCGCCGCGATCGCGGTATTCATGTCAGCCGCGCTGCAACGCGCAACGTCTGCGATCTGTTCGCCGGTCGCCGGATCGACGACGCCATCTCTTAGGTGACCCGAAATCCACCGGCCGTCTAGCAGCGCAGCCCCTGCCACAAAATCTTTGCGCAAAGTCTGCAGGCGCTCCTTAGCAAGACCGATCAACTCGCGATTTTCCTGCCGAAGAGTTTGAAGGGCCATTTGCGGGTCCGACACCGTCAATTGTTGAAATTTGTTGTGCATTCAGGATACTGGTAATCTCAACAGATTTGCAGCGCATTTCTCCGATGCGCTAACGATTTCCTGCAATGGACACGCGTTCGGAGACGGAATGCACCTGAGGGCTGGAGCTTAAGCATGCGATACGACCGGATAGACGCGCGCATCCTCGAGATTGTGCAGAAGAACAACCGTTTGACGTCCGAGGTGATCGGCGAGATGGCTGGGCTTTCTGCTACCGCGTGTCAACGGAGGTTAAAGCGACTTCGCTCTGAAGGAATCATCGAGGCCGATGTTTCGATCGTCTCGGCGAGGGCGGTCGGACGACCGATCCAGATGCTCGTCCTAGTGAGCCTGGAGCGCGAGCGTTCAGACATCATCGACAGGTTCAAGAAAGCTATCAAGTCGTCAGCTGAAGTGGTCAACGGCTTCTATGTGACCGGCGATGCTGACTTTGTTCTCTACCTTACCGCCCGGAGCATGGAGGAATATGAGCAGTTCACTCGACGGTTCTTCTATGAGAACCCCGACATCAAGGGTTTTAAGACAATGGTTATAATGGACCGGGTAAAAACCGGTTTCGCCGTTCCGATCGAGATGCCGGATGAAGACTGAGCTGCCCCTCGCAGCCGTGCCATGCCCGCATTTTTTCCTCACGCATTCGCATACAATGCCCAAAAACCCCAGCGGTGAGCCGCTAGTTTCGGCGCTGTCAAGGTCTTGGCTGAAGTATGATTTCAGACCGAAATTACAGCTATACCGATAGGACGTTTCAAGCGCTGGGCTTGATACTTCCGCTCTGGCGAGACGATGCAAACTGAAAGAACGCGGTGGAGATTTAACTGCGGTACGGTAGGCGAGCTAGTGTGGCTTCGCTCGAACGTCCCGCTCTACTGTCCGCATGTTCGATCATCACAGCATGCGACATCGAGATCGCTGAGATCAGAACATCTCCGAGCTGACGCTAAGAGCTGGGCGGGGAGTCTGACTGAAATCTGCTTGCTTTCCACGACCTCAAATAAATTGACATGGCAACTGGCCTGGTGCCTGTCCCATTTGCAACGATTCGGTGCGTCTTGCGCGCAATGTCCCAAGGACCCGCTTTCGAAGCGATCTCAGGACCGTCTTGTTGCGTCGAAGCTTGTTGCATTTGACCTGCCCATATTAGGTAAGTCGTTTCCAGCGCCGAATTTATCTGAGCTTAGAATGGCCCTCATCCGACCGGTCCCGGACGCGCAGCAGGCACGAGATGACTGATTCGCGGAACTCGCGCATCTTCCACGCCGACGGGATCACCGCACCGCTCCAGCATGTCACATTTCGGCGCATCTGGATGGCGAGCGTACTCGCCAATCTCGGCGCTCTAATTCGGAGTGTTGGAGCGGCTTGGGCGATGACGCAGATGACCTCGTCGGCAGATAAAGTGGCGCTGGTGCAGACCGCTCTATTGCTACCAGTCATGCTGATATCGATGCCTGCCGGCGCAATCGCCGATATGTACGACCGTCGCGTGGTAGCCCTCATCTCCGTTGCAATTTCGTTCGCTGGCGCGACCGCGCTGACGACGCTGGCGTGGGTCGGCCTAGTCACGCCAAACATGTTGCTGGCTCTGTGTTTCGTCGTCGGCAGCGGAATGGCGCTGATGGATCCAGCTTGGCAGTCCTCGGTCAGTGAGCAAGTTCCTCTAAAAACGCTCCCCGCGGCCATCGCGCTGAACAGTATCAGTTACAATATTGCTCGCAGCGTGGGCCCTGCGATCGGCGGTATCCTCGTTGCCATCGCTGGCGCGGCCGCTTCGTTCGCCGTCAATGCGCTGCTCTATCTGCCGCTGATGTTGGCGCTATTTCTGTGGAAGCGCATCCCTGAACCCTCGCATCTGCCGCCTGAGACGCTGAATCGCGCTATAGTTACCGGGATCCGCTACATCGTTAACTCGCCCTCTATCAAGGTCGTGCTCGGTCGCACCATGGTGACGGGCGTGATCGGCGGAGGGATCGTCGCGCTTATGCCTCTCGTCGCTCGCGATCTGCTGCAAGGTGGCGCACAGACTTATGGGACGATGCTCAGTGCCTTCGGTCTAGGCGCTGTGATCGGCGCGCTCAATATTACCCAGGTGCGTAAACGCCTGAGCGGCGAAGCGGCAATCCGTGCCTGTGCGCTTTCGTTGGGCGGCGCGATCACCGCGGTCGCGCTGAGCCGCGAGCCGATATTAACGGCCATTGCGCTGTTCCTCGCGGGAGCTGTGTGGATGATCGCATGGGCATTGTTCAACATTGGGGTCCAGCTATCGGCGCCGCGCTGGGTCGCGGGGCGCGCGCTTGCAGCCTATCAGGCGGCGGGATCGGGTGGGATTGCTGTTGGCAGTTGGGTGTGGGGCTCTCTTGCTGATGCCACTGGTGTACAGACCACCCTCCTGATGTCGGCCGGTCTAATGTTCGCCTCCCCGCTCTTGGGGTTCTGGCTACGAATGCCACGCGTAAGTACTCGTGAGGAAGATGCCGAGATGTTGGCCGATCCCGAGGTGCGTGTTGCACTTTCTGCACGCAGTGGGCCGCTTGTGGTCGAAATCGAATATCGTATCGCCTCGGAGGATGCGCGCGCGTTTCACAATGTGATGCAGGATGTACAGCTGTTTCGCCAGCGCAGCGGTGCTTATGGGTGGTCCATCGCGCGCGACGTCTCCGATCCCGAGCTTTGGACCGAGCGTTATCACTGCCCGACCTGGCTTGATTATCTGCGGCAGCGCAATCGCTCGACCAAGTCAGAGCGCGCCCTGGATGAAACGGCGGCGGCTTTTCACATTGGTCCTCACCCCATGCGGGTTCGCCGCATGCTCGAGCGTCCGTTCGGATCGGACCGCCGGAGGGAAGATGAACGTGAACGGGCCGCGAAGGACGTCATGCCGCGCTCAGGAACTGCTTGGAGCTGAGAAGCAAGGGATGCCTGAGCCCAACGCAGACAGGCCGCACGACAGCGCCGCGTTTGCGCAAAGGCGCCCGTAGCTAGACGCCTGCATCCGAGTCCGATGTCCAGTGTGGGTTCAGTTGGCGCCACCGGTCCAGATAGTTACGACTATTCATTGGAGTGGCCGCGCAACTTCGCTTGATCCGCGTGCGTCAAAAGGATCTCCTTACCGTTGGCAACTCGGTCGTTGCGCTTGATGAATTTCGGTCTGGCGGGCTCGGAGCTCGAGCAGGGAAAATTGCGCTCGAACCATATGATCACTGACCAGCAACATCCATTCGTTGTCCGTAGAGCCGGGCGCTGCTGGCCATTATGTCGCCTGAGATCGCGGAAGTTGTGGCTCTGGATGAACGGGTCGGTTTGCTCGGCAATCTGGCGGATGATCTCTTCCCTGCCGGCCAGGCGTTCTTGACGGGCGCGTCTGTTGCGCATGCCAATCTAGTTTGTCTGCCGTGCCCCGGCATCGGTCGGGTAAAGAGGCCGAAGGCTCGCTGGTCGTCCGGTGCCTGCAGCCCCTGATCACCTTCGTGCCGCCGTCGCCGAGCGTTTGCGTCGACGAACGCCCGCGAGCACACGCGTGAGGTCAACGAGTTGATGACTAAACGTGGCAAGGCGACAACGGATGATTCCGGAGCTCACGGTTGACGGCCTCGACGAAAAACGGGCCACCCCCGAAGGAGTGGCCCGCCAAGTCAGGGAGGAAATGCCCCCATGGGAGGCCTCGGGGATCAGGCCGCAGCCTGATCGATCGGTGAGTATGGCAGGCCGAGACTCTCGGCCACGGCCTTGTAAGTTAGACGGCCACGATAGACATTGAGGCCCGCTCGCAGATGCTGGTTCTCGAGCACGGCTGCAAATCCCTTGTTGGCGAGAGCCAGTCCAAAGGGCAGCGTGGCGTTATTCAGAGCCTGGCTCGATGTGAGCGGGACAGCCCCGGGCATATTGGCGACGCAGTAGTGAATGACCCCATCTACCTCAAAGGTTGGATCGGCGTGTGTGGTCGGACGAGATGTTTCGAAGCACCCGCCTTGATCGATCGCGACGTCAACAATCACCGAGCCCTTTCGCATCGAGCTCAACATGCTGCGGCTAACCAGCTTCGGCGCGCTCGCTCCAGGAACGAGCACGGCCCCGATTACCACGTCAGCGGCAAAGACCTCTTCCTCGACGGCATCTATGGTCGAGAACCTGGTACGCGCCCGCCCTTCGAAAAGTTCATCAAGTTCACGAAGCCGGGGAATCGACCTATCAAGGATTGTAACCTCGGCTCCCAAGCCAACCGCCATTCGAGCTGCGTGGGTACCGACAACACCGCCTCCGATCACCACGATGCGCGCCGCCTGAACACCAGGCACACCGCCGATCAACAGCCCGCGACCGCCTGCATACCGCTTCAGCGCCGCACCGGCTGCCTCAATCGAAAGCCTACCGGCAACCTCACTCATGGGAGCAAGCAATGGAAGTCCGCCATATGCATCAGTGACCGTTTCGTAGGCGATTGCGGTACATCCAGATTTCAAGAGGCCCTTCGCTTGCTCAGGGTCCGGCGCCAAGTGGAGATAGGTGAACAGAATCTGACTCTCTCGCAGCTGGGTCCATTCGGTAGGCTGGGGCTCCTTGACCTTCACGATCAATTCGCTCGACCCAAATACCTCGCGAGCGGAGCCAAGGATTGTTGCACCAGCCTTGCGATAGGTTTCGTCTGTCGCACCAATGCCAGCCCCTGCATTCGTCTCAATCGCTACGCTATGACCGGCAGCAACATACTCGCGGACGGCTCCAGGCGTCAGACCCACGCGATATTCGTGAGTCTTGATTTCCTTGGGAACACCGACCTTCATTTGCAATCTCCTCGTTTGGATAACTCTTTGTAGTCGGAACAGCCGTATTAACCTGCAGCGGACATCAGGAAGTGGCGCAAAAATTCATCGATTTTTTGCTCGTTAGCGCAGAAATCCAGAGCACCCGGCTAGGTGAGCCTCACGCCTCTCAAAAAAATCGGCCTGTGCCGCCCATGGAGAGTAAGCGCTTCGCGGGACCCTTATTGGGGCTGGCTTGACGATTTACGGCATCGCGAGGGCAGTAGGTCTTCGATCCTGCTATGCGGATGGCCGTCGATGATGGCCTCGGGTGTTGCGGCGATGTAGGCAGCCGGGTTGACGTCGTTTGAGCTCGCAGGTGGCAACGATCGACGCGAGCAAACTCCGGATTTCTGCCCCGATTTCATGGCCGGCGAAGAGCGCATTTTTCCTGGTCAAGCAAACTGGCCGGATGGCGTTCTCGACCGGGTTGGCGTCGAGTTCGAGGCGCCCGTCTTCGAGGAATCGGGTCAGCCCCTGCCAGTGGTTCAGCGCATAGCGAATGTCTTCGGCAAGTGTCGAGACGTTGAAGATCATCGACAGCTGCTTCTCGAACCACATTTTCAAGGCGGCGACGAGAGCCAACGAATGCTCATTGCGTGCGGCCAGCAGGATGTCCTGCGATGAACCGCGTACCATGGCTTCGATGGCGTACAGCTGTGCGATGTGCCGAGGCACCGCCGATCCGGCAGAGATCAATGCGAGGTTCTTTGAAAGTCTCTCTTGCGCCGATGCTCAGGAAGGGCTGAAGGCTTGGTCCGAGCGCCGCCTTCCCGGATTCGCGGCCGTATGAAATCTTGCACGCTCTTGCCGCCGAGAGGGCCCCGGGGCGGTGATTCCCGGATCCAATTTCGCGTTATCTAGGAGGACGCATGGCTACTGAGTTGCGGCGTGACGATCAGATCGCAAGTGCCGTACAAACCTCCAACTTGGAACGCAAAGAACGCAGCAATCCGGCGATCTTCGGCGCCCTCTTGCAGGATTTCAAACAGACGACGGAGTTCGCGGACTTGGTCGCGATGATATCACAACTGAGCGCGAGGACTCGGCTGACCCGATACGCCTCAACCACTCGATGCAGTGGCTCGCGATCGAGATCGATCAAAGCCGGAATAGATGGGCTTCTTCCTTGTTTTGCCCCATTCGCAGTGATGCTCGATCTGTAATGCGAGTAGCGCTTGCGAGGGAGGCCCGCGGGTTCATCAACGATGGATCGGGTTTTTCAAAGATTTGCAGAGCAATTGACCGAAAGCACGCATCCAGACGCAGCTCAGCAGAGCATGGCCGAGGTCGCCGCTGCGCTCAGACTGTCGTGCTTCGCATATCTCGCTCTTCCCCGTAGGCCGGGCAGTGCTCCCAACCTGATCTCGACATATCCACCCTCCTGGACCGCCATTTATCTGCAGCGCGGCTACGAATCCGTCGATCCAGTGGTACGTCGGGCAAGGCGTCAGCTTAAGCCCTTCCGATGGGGGCTTGGATTTGAAACGCAAAATCGGTCGGAGTCAGAACGCGCTCTGTTCGAAGAAGCCGCCAAATTTGGGATTCGCTGCGGATTTACATTCCCTATCCACGATGACAAGGGCGCAATCGCCGCGCTGAGCTTTGCAAGCGACGAGCGTCGATCTGGTTTCGAACGCTCGCTGGTCGAGCACGCCCAGAGCCTGCGGCTCATCGCAGCGTTTTTCCATGCACATGCAAAACGCTTCTGGACGATTGACCGCATGGTCGGTGGGGTGATGCTGTCTCCTCGCGAGTACCAGTGTCTCGAATGGTCCGCGCGCGGCAAATCAGCTGGGGAGATCGGGATCATTCTTGGCATCAAAGAGCGAACCGCGGGATATCACCTGGATAACGCGCGCGCGAAGCTCGGCGTCAGCTCGCTTCGTCAAGCGATCGTGCTGTTGACCGAATCAAAATCTCGAACATAGATCAACCACAGGCTGCAAGCACCTGTGCAACTCCACAGGATGTGCTCTCCTGCCTTCTCTGCTTGCTTGCCTGAAGCAAGGCAAGGAGGCAAGAATGATGCAGCTCATCACGCCGGAGTACTACGGCGAATTCGTCGACGATCTCACCGAGATGCACCGGCTGCGTTATCGCGTTTTCAAACAGCGCCTGGACTGGAACGTCGAGGTCAGTGGCGAGATGGAAGTCGACGAGTTTGATGTCCTTCGACCCGTGCACCTCCTGAACCGCTCGAACGCTGGACGTCTTCAGGGTTGCGTACGACTTCTGCCGTCGACCGGCCCAACCATGCTGAGAGACACCTTCCCGATCCTTCTGAAAGGGCAGCCGGCGCCACGAAGCGACGGGATTTGGGAGAGCAGTCGCTTCGCCCTCGATGTTCCTCCTGATGCGCCGAAGGCAAGTGGTGGACTTGCTGCCGCGACTTACGAGCTGTTTGCGGGCATGATTGAATTCGGCCTTTCGCTTCAACTGACCGAAATCGTTACCGTCACTGACGCCCGGATGGAACGCATTCTTCGGCGCGCGGGCTGGCCGCTCCGCAAAATCGGAGAAGCTCGTCCTCTCGGAAACACCACGGCCATTGCTGGATACCTGGAGGTCTCGCCCGAAGCGTTGCATCGCATCCGCAAAGCGGGACACATCTCAGGTCCGGTGCTCTGGGCTCCAGTCATCCAAGCGGCCGCCTAGGATCTGGAAGCAAGTACAATCCGGGGCATCGCTGCGCATTGGACCGGAAAGCCATCTGCTTAAGACTTACGATGCACAAACCACGTCGATCAACACCTTCCCTTCAAGCCAGCAAGGCAATCGAACTGAAACACCTGCAATCGGCCGTTGCTGCGGCTGATTGTGGCAGCCTCCGTCAAGCGGCGGAATTGCTGAGAACCCAACAATCGAGTCTCAGCCGAAGAATCAGCGAGATCGAATATCACCTGGGAATTGCGATTTTTGAGCGCTTCAGCGGTGGTGTGCGCCCGACGCAAGCAGGCCGCAGTGTTCTTCGCCTGGCAAGGACAATTCTGGAGGAGTTCGATGCTCTCATCGCGACCGCGAGGGCTGTACGCAACAGCGAGGCTGGCCGGCTGAGTGTCGGGCTCTGCACCTCACTTTCCATTGGCAACCTGCAGACGTCCTTGCTGGATTTCAAGCAGCGATTCCCGCAAATCGAGCTTGTGACGATCGAGAAATCACGAACACGACTAGCGACGGCACTTCGCAACGGCGTTCTCGATATCCTGATCGTCACAGGGAACCTGCCGTTAGTCAATAACCGAGTGATGCCGCTGTGGAGCGAACGTGTTCTGGTCGCCTTACCCCATGATCATCCCCTCGCCGCGCGCGACACGGTCTATTGGACTGACCTGCGCGGCGAGACGGTCCTGATGAGCCACTACGATCCGGGAAAAGAGTTTGAAGATCTTCTGTTTTCCAAGCTCGTGTCGCCTGAGGACCGTCCTAAACTCGAGCGCCACGACGTCAGCCGCGGTATCATCAAGAGCCTGATCAGGATGAACACAGGAATCAGCCTGGTGCTGGAATCCGACATGGGCATCAACTATGCGGGCCTCGTCTACCGCGAATTGCGCGATGGAGCCGGTCCGAGCCGATTCGACTTTTCGGCATACTGGAGAGACGACAACGAAAATCCTGCGTTGGCTGCTTTCTTGAACTTGCTTTCTGAGCGCTATCCTTTCGGATGTTGACGGGCCCGCCGAGCCTTCCGAAAACTTCTGTCCGCTGCCATGAACCGTGCCAACATGGGAGCGATAAGCTTGGCCGGCTCCCCGATCGGCTGTCCACTCTCTTGTGCAAGGATTTCTGAATATGCCACGAGATCCCTGTGGACGCTCGCCGGGAGTTCATGCGCAATTTTGATCGGCTTATCGTCTTCGATCGCTCCAAGTTTAAGCTTTGTCATGTCCTCACCCTCTGTACGGTTCGAGCACCAGGTCACGGTTGACGATCACCCGCACCGGAAATCCCGGACGAATCGTCAAGGTCGGCTGGATGTTGAGATTGCGGCGGACCACCTGCTGGCCCGTCTGGTTCATCGAGTTCCCCGCCCCGCGGCGGAGCGCAGCGATGAGGTCGCTGTTGGTGCTATTCGTATCCGATCCGGAATTCACCTCCGTGCCGACGGCGAGCAGCGTCGAAAGGGCCGCGGCCCCCAACAGCTCCTTCCAATGGTTGTCGACCTCATCCTCAAGCCCAGAGTAGCCCGCGACATCTGCGCCCGGCTGCCGCTCCAGGATGATCGACCGCCCATTTGGCATGATGAGGCGCGTCCATACCAGGAGTACGCGCGATTGGCCAAATGCGACTTGGCTATCATACGTCCCGATCAACCGGGCTCCTTGCGGGATAAGGCGAGCTCGCCCGGTAGGGGAATCGAATACCGGTTCTGTGACTTGGGCCGTGATTTGCCCAGGCAGGTCGGACCGAATCCCCGTGATGAGAGCAGCCGGAATGACCGTTCCCGCCTGGACCACAAAGGGAGAGACCGGTCTTGCCAGGCGATCGGGACTGGTGGTTCGACGGTCAACGGAAGCACTGACGAACGCAAGTTTTCGATCCTGCCCATTCTGGGCGAATGCTTCGTCGGATGATGGCGCTGCATTTGATGGGGCTTCACTTGGCGATGAGACAGGGGCCTGTGCGCGGACGTTCGTGCTGGCAAACACCTTGCTGGTGCGTGCCGCCTCGCTCTCCTGATTGGCGCGCTGCTGTTCAGCGTCAACACCAAGCGGGCTGGACGTTGAAGAGCCCTGTGCTGCAACGATCGGCCGGCCAAGATCGCCGGGTAAAGGTGGTCCAAGACGCGGCACCTCCTTCGGGATCTCAGCATAATCCTTCGGCAAGGTTGCAAGCTGATCGGCAACATTGTGGTGGTCGGTCGCGTAAAGCTCCTCGGTGGCCGGTGTGCGTGATCGCTTCTCCTGGAGAGCCCAGAAGACCGCACCAGAGATGAGCACCAACAAAAGGGCGCTGCCACCCGCAAGCACCTTGCGCGATAGACGCGTAACTTGCGGCCGATCCGGCCGGAGCCGAAGGGTTTCGGCGATATTTTCCGGCGGCTTAACCCGAGGAGCGTCCTTGGGTGTGTCATTCGGCTGGCCAGTCTCTGTCACAGCGACCTCCCGTCGGTTCGGACGATCCTGACCTTCTGCTGGTGCTCCTCGCCCAGCCTCAGTTCCGCCGCCGCGAACAGCCGGTCGACGATCAGCACATTGCCGTAAGCGCGATAGTTGACGAGCTCGGTCTTGCCATCAGGCCCGATCAAGAAGAGCGGCGGCATCTCGCCCTGGCCGATGCCGGGCGAAAACTCGACGTAGACCTTGCGGCCGTCGTCATAGGCATTGACAGGACGCCAGGGCGGGCTGTCTCCCTCGATGACGTAGCGGTAACGGCGCTGCGCCTGATCCGGGATAACGGGTGTGGGCGGCAGAGCTGGACCACGCGCGGTCCGGTCCTCCGGATAGAACCACGCGACCTGTGGCATGTAGGGCCTTTCGCGGGAGCGGAGCTCGACCAGGTAAGTACGCCGATCCGTGTTGACGACGAGATTGGTCTCGATCGCCGGTCGTGTCGGCTTCACCATGATGTGCACGCGTCGCGTGTCGCCACTGCCGCTTTCGGTGTCACCGACCACCCAGCGCACGGTATCACCCGCGGCAACTGGTCCCGACCCGATTAGCTGCTCGCCGGGCTCCAAGGCGATGTCGGTGATCTGCCCCGGCGCGGCATAGATCTGATAGAGAGCGCCCGGACTGTACGAAAACACCTGCACCGCATTGAAGTAGCCGGCCTTTCGCGGCTGCACACGTGCGGCGTCATTCGCGGTTTCAATCCGCTCGACGGGCTCTTTGGCTTCCGCGTTCTTGCCGCCGCGCGCCGCCTTCCAGGCCGGTGGAACATGCAGCGGCCGCGGCCGATCGTCGGCAAGCGCCGGCAGATCTGGAGCCGGCGGGACATCGCTATCGTAACTGATTTGCGGCGGCTTGAACGTGGTGCAACCGCCAAGGGTGGACACACCAATAACAAGAGCCAGAGCCAGGCTCGGGCGGACCCTCTGTGACGCAATAACGAAACCTGACGGCATGACTAGCCCAGCTCCTTCGACCAGTTGATGGCGTTCACGTAAATACCAAGCGGATTCTTGCGGAGGCGATCGAGATCGCGCGGCATCTCCACGATGATCGTGAGGATCGCGCTCCACCGCTCGGTTGCGGCAAGCTGACCGTTGTCGTAGCGGCGCTCGACCCAGGCGAGGCGAAAGCTCTCAGGCGAAGCCCGAATGACGCTCGAGACCTCGATCGCAATTTGCGTCTTGCCAATCTTGGCGAATGGATCGTTGTTGCGGGCGTAGTCATTCAGTGCGGCCGCACCGCGATCGGTTGTAAAGTCGTAGGCGCGGAGCCAGTTTTCGCGCAGCACAATGGCGTCCATCGGCAGGCCACGCACATGCTCGATGAAGCGCGCCAGGTGAAAGGCTACTTGCGGATCGGTCGGTTGATAGCTGGCATTTGCCGGAGCAACGGCTTTCGCTTCCCCCAACTGATCGACCTCGACCACCCAGGGCGTGATCGTCCCGTGAGCGGACTGCCAGACCAGGGCGCCGGCAAAGCCGGCTGATAAGAAGAGGCAGCCAAAGGCCATCAGGCGCCAGTTCTTGGCCTGCACGCGCGCAGACCCAATGCGGTCATCCCAGACCTGAGCTGCGCGTTGATAGGGGGTGACGGCTTCCGGCGTGCGGCCATAGTGAACGGCCGATCGTTTAAACATTGTTTGACCTCAAGAGATGGCGGGGAACCGAATTGGAAGGAAAGGAGGCGTCAGTGATCCTCTTGCGAGAGGTCGACAGATCCGCCGCCGCCTCCGTGATCACCTGAACGGATCGCGTGGGTTGCCGCCGATGCGCCATGACTGATCGTCTGCGCTCTCTTCATGCGCCGAACCCAAGCGGGCGCGCTGTCGGAAGCTCTCGAGGAACCCTCTTCCCCCTTACCGGCATCGCTCGCCGGTCCACCAAGACCAGCTGCGACCGAACGCAAGGGGCTTGCAGCACCGGACGCGCTCGCCTCGGAGCCGGACTGACTCCCCGCCCGAAACACGCTCATGGTGCCGCTTGCAATCGCGCTTCCACCGCGTAGCGAGCCTGCAATCGCGCCGCCGGCGAGACCGGCAGCGCCGGCCGCAAGGCCAGCGCCAGCCGCAACGACTCCACCGGCGGCAAGTCCCGTCCCGACTGCGCTACCTGCGCCGAGCTGCGGACCTCCGGAGACGATGCCGTTGGCAATCCCAGGTCCGAAAATGCCAAGCCCCAACAAGGAAAGTGCGCCGAGCACCAGCGCCATCGCGTTCTCGATGGTCGGCTGATTGTCGCCGAAACCTGCCGTGAACTGCGAGAATAAGGTCGATCCAATGCCGACGATGACGGCGAGGACCAAAACCTTGATGCCGGAGGAGATGACGTTGCCCAGCACCCGTTCGGCCGCAAAGGCGGTCTTGCCGAACAGACCGAAGGGGATCAGGACGAAACCTGCAAGCGTCGTCAGCTTGAACTCGATCAGGGTGACGAAGAGCTGGATGGCGAGAATAAAGAAGGCCAGCAGCACCACGATCCAAGCGAACAGCAGGACCGTGATCTGGACGAAATTTTCGAAAAAGCTGACATACCCCATCAGGCCCGAGATGGAGTCCAGGATCGGACGGCCGGCATCGAGCCCCACCTGCGCGATCCGACCTGGCCGCAAGAAATCCGCCGATGACAGGCTCGTGCCCGAGGCTTTGAGTCCAAGACCTGCAAAGCTCTCGAAGACGATGCGGGCGAGGCTGTTCCAATTGCCGATCAGGTATGCAAAGACACCGACAAACAAGGTTTTCTTGACGAGCCGGGCAAGAATCTCCTCATCACTTCCGAGGGACCAGAACAGGCCCGCAAGCGTGAGGTCGATTGCGGCCAACGTCGTGGCGAGATATCCGACTTCGCCCCCGACCAGGCCGAATCCGGAATCGATGTAGCGGGTGAAGGTTTCCAGGAACTGGTCGATGACGGAGGTGGCACCCATTGCTCACTCGCTCTGGCTTGGAATGGAGGGAGAGCCGGACGGGAGGCGGCTTTCGTCCTTGCGCGGCACAGGCGAGGAAAATGGCGCGGCGCCTACCCCGCTATCACCGTCTACCGATCCACTTTTCCCCAAGAACTGGCTGCGCCGTTCGGCCCAGATCCTCTGGCATTCGAACAGAGCCTCTCTCTGCTCGTAGGTGACGGTGCGGCATTGCTCAAGCTTTGCCGCCGCCGGATCGGGCTTCGCAGCGAGCGAGGCGGAAGATTGGTTCGCGCTGTCGTCGCCGCGCAGGCGAATGGCGCAGGCGGCGACGACCAGGACTGTGAGGCCAACTGCCACCGCGATTGGCAGCCGTTCAAATTTGTTCTTCATCATCAGTGGAACATCTGCACGGTTGTCGGTTGATAGCCCTGCCCCTGGGTCAGAAAGCGCCGCATTTGCTCCCTCCCCTGATCCTGCGCACTTGCTCTTTGCGCGGCTTCGAGCGTTTGTGCGCGCCCCTGCGCGGCCATCGTCGCGGTGAGATCAGCAAGCTGCTGGGCTTGAAGCGCAAGGAGCTGGTTGCCGGCCTGACTTGCCTGCAGAGCACCTGACGCGCCCTGGCTCGCCGTGACCAGGGCCGACATCTGGGTGCGGTTGGTATCGAGATTGCCGACGACGGTCGCCTGCACCCGCATGGCGTCCTGCAGTCCGGCAACCGCATTCTGCCAGCGTGTCTGGGCGTTGGCGACGAGGAGCCCGTTGGACATGCTCGCGGATGCCGTCGCATAAGTTGTCGAGAACGCGCGATCGATCTGCTGGACATCGTAGGCAATGCGCTGCGCTTGACTGAGCAGCTGCTGCGTCTGCTGAATCGATTGCTCGAGCTGCTGCAAGGACGAGTACGGCAGGCTCGCTAGGTTCTTCGCCTGATTGATCAACATCTGCGCTTCGTTTTGCAGCGACGTGATCTGGTTGTTGATCTGCTGCAGCTCGCGCGCAGCCGTCAGCACATTTTGCACGTAGTTGTTGGGATCGAACACGATCCACTGTGCCTTCCCTTCCCGGGGCGCTTCGGTCAGGCTAATTGCGATGATACTTGCTGCCAGAAGCGGACGGAGACGTTTCATGACAAGCCTCCTTCCTTGGCAAGCTGCGGAATGAGATTGCAGGCCCAGCCGAGGTCGCGCGCCTTGAGCCAGCCGGTGACGAAATCGTCTCGTCCGTGCTCCTCAAGAACGCGCTCGATGAGGGCCTGATCGGTCTTGGACGACGCGGCCGCAAAAGCCAGCGCGATCTCACCAAGGCCGAGCTCGAACAGCCGGTTGCCCCGGCGCGACTGGCAGTAGTAGTCGCGCTTTGGCGTCGCGCGGGCGAGGATCTCGATCTGCCGATCATTTAGTCCAAAGCGCCGGTAGACGCCTAAGATCTGCGGCTCGATCGCGCGGTCATTGGGAAGCAGGATCCGGGTCGGACAGCTCTCGATAATTGCGGGCGCAATTGCGGAGCCATCGATATCGGCCAGCGACTGGGTCGCAAACACGACGGAGGCGTTCTTCTTGCGCAGCGTCTTCAACCATTCGCGGAGCTTGCCGGCAAAATCGGCATCGTCCAGCGCAACCCAGCCCTCATCGATGATGAGAAGGGCCGGACGGCCGTCGAAGCGATCCTCAATCCGGTGGAACAAATAAGAGAGAACCGCCGGCGCGACACCGGTCCCGATCAACCCGTCAGTCTCAAACACCTGGACGGAGGTCTCTCCCAGCCGTTCACCTTCGGCATCCAGCAGCCGCTCAAATGGACCGCCGAGGCAATAGGGTTGCAGCGCGCGCTTCAAGGCATTGGATTGCAGAAGAACGGACAAGCCCGTCAGCGTCCGCTCCCGAACTGGCGCCGAGGCGAGCGAGGTCAAGGCCGACCAGACATGATCCTTGGTCTCGGGCGTGACCTCGATGCGCTCGCGCGCAAGAATCGATGCGATCCAATCGGCTGCCCAACCGCGCTCCGCGACATCGTCGATGCGCCCAAGCGGCTGGAGCGCCACGAATTCTGCCGAGGCTCCGCCAACCGCGCCGCCGAGATCATGCCAGTCGCCACCCATGGCGATCGCCGCCGCACGGATCGACCCACCGAAATCGAAGGCAAAGATCTGAGCGGCCGGATATCGCCGGAACTGCAGCGCCATCAGCGCGAGCAGCACCGATTTGCCGGCGCCCGTCGGCCCAATCACCAAGGTATGTCCGACATCCCCGACATGGAGCGAGAAGCGGAAAGGGGTCGATCCTTCCGTCTTGCCGAAGAACAGCGGAGGCGCCTTGAAATGATGGTCCCTCACCTCTCCCGCCCAGACCGCAGAGAGCGGGATCATGTGGGCGAGATTTAGCGTCGACACCGGTGGCTGGCGCACGTTTGCATAGACCTGTCCCGGCAGGCTGCCGAGCCAGGCCTCAACGGCATTTACTGTCTCGGTCATGGAGGTAAAGTCCCGGCCCTGGATCACCTTTTCAACGAGGCGTAGCTTTTCGTCCGCCGCGTGCGGATCCCTGTCCCAGACCGTGACGGTTGCCGTCACAAAGGCCTCTCCAATCCGATCCGAGCCGAGCTCCTGGAGCGCGCTGTCTGCATCAATCGCCTTGTTGTGGGCATCGGTATCCAGAAGCGTGGACGCCTCGTTCGTCATCACCTCCTTCAGGATCCCGGCAATCGACTTGCGCTTGGCAAACCATTGCCGCCTGATCCTGGTCAGGAGCTTTAGAGCATCCGTCTTGTCGAGCATGATCGCCCGCGTGGACCAGCGGTACGGGAATGCGAGGCGGTTGAGATCATCGAGGATCCCGGGCGTCGTCGTCGTGGGAAACCCCACAACCGTCAGGACACGCACATGCGCCTCACCCAGCATCGGCTCAAGCCCGCCTGTCAGCGGCTGATCGGCAAGCAGCGCATCGAGATACATCGGGACTTCCGGCACGCGAACGCGATGCCGCTTGGTCGAGACCGTCGAGTGCAGGTAGGTGAGCGTTGCCTCGTCATCGAGCCAGCCGCATTCCGGCATAAAGCCCTCAACGAGCTGCAGCACGCGGTTGGTCCGGTCGACGAAGCCACTCAGCACCTCGCGCGCATCCGCCCCCGCGCTGCGATGGCCGCCCTCGTACAGGAGACGCTCTGCCACAGCGGCACTCTCTGCAGGCGGCAGATAAAGGAAGGTCAGGTAGTAGCTCGATTCATAATGGCTGCCGGCCTCCTCGAATTGCGCTTTGCGCTCCGCATCCACCAGGGCGGATGCGACATCCGGGAATGTGTCGGGCGGATAGCGCCCTGCCGAATGCCGTTGCGCCTCGACGAAAACCGCCCAGCCCGATCCGAGACGCCGGAGCGCATTGTTCAGCCGGCTTGCGACCGCAACAACCTCAGCCGGCACGGAACTGTCGAGGTCCGGTCCCCTGAACTGCGCCGTCCGCTGAAGTGAGCCGTCCTTGTTCAATACGATCCCCTCGTCGACCAGAGCAGCCCAGGGCAGGAAATCAGCAAGGCGCGTATTCGAGCGGCGGTATTCGGCAAGATTCATCATGGGACTATTCTCAAGCGCTGAGATGACCGGGAACACGAACGTGCCGGCGTACGACTTCGACGAATTCCGGATCGCGTTTTGCGGCCCAGACCGCGGCCATGTGGCCGATGAACGCCAGCAGAAGGCCTGCCAGCCACAAGCGCAGACCAAGGCCCAGCGCTGCAGCCAATGTGCCGTTGAGAATGGCAACCGATCGCGGTGCACCGCCCATCAGGATCGGCTCGGTCAGCGCACGGTGGACAGGCGCGACAAAGCCCGGGACTGGCTCATCCATCAGATCACCACCCCGCCGCCGAACGAGAAGAACGACAGGAAGAAGCTCGAGGCGGCAAATGCGATCGACAGACCAAACACGATCTGGATCAGCCGCCGGAAGCCGCCCGAGGTGTCGCCGAATGCGAGCGAAAGACCGGTCACGATGATGATGATGACCGCGATGATCTTGGCGACGGGTCCTTCGACCGATTGCAGGATCTGGTTGAGCGGCTGCTCCCAGGGCATGTTCGAACCGGCGGCCCAGGCCGTGCTACTCACCAGGTACAGACAAGCGAATGCCGCAACTGATGCGAAACCTCGCCCGGAAGATGATCGTACGTTCATGACTGATCTCCGATTTTCGAAAGGGTGTAGTCGCCTGATGACCCAAGCCCGGTGACAGAAGCGAGTTCGCTCAAACCCCGTTCGGCACCACGGCCAGAGAGCACGGCGATGACGTTGATGGTCTCGGCGATCAGCGCGCGCGGGACCGTGACGACGGCCTCCTGGATCAGCTGCTCGAGCCGGCGGAGCGCGCCAAGCGCGGTGCCGGCGTGGATCGTGCCGATTCCGCCCGGATGTCCAGTCCCCCAGGCTTTGAGCAGATCGAGCGCCTCGGCTCCGCGCACCTCGCCAATCGGGATACGATCAGGGCGCAGGCGAAGCGACGAGCGCACAAGTTCGGACAGCGAGACGACGCCATCCTTGGTCCGCAGCGCCACGAGGTTCGGCGCCGTGCACTGAAGCTCCCGCGTATCTTCGATGAGAACGACGCGGTCCGAACCTTTGGCCACCTCCGCCAGAAGCGCGTTCGTCAGCGTCGTCTTGCCCGTCGATGTGCCGCCCGCGACCAGGATGTTCTTGCGTGTAGCGACCGCATCGCGGAGCGCGTTCGCCTGCTCCAAGTTCAGGATGCCGGCAGCGACATAGTCGTCCAGCCCAAACACGGCGACCGCAGGTTTGCGGATCGCGAAGGCCGGCGCGGCGACGACCGGCGGCAACAAACCTTCGAAACGTTCTCCCGTTTCCGGCAGCTCAGCCGAGATTCGGGGCGAGCCGGCATGAACCTCAGCGCCCACATAGTGCGCGACCAGCCGGACAATTCGCTCGCCGTCGGCAGCTGATAGACTCTCGCCGGTATCGATAAGGCCGCTCGACAGCCGATCGATCCACAGCCGGCCATCGGGGTTCAGCATCACCTCAACGATCGACGGATCTTCCAGAAAGCCTGCGATGGCAGGCCCCAGCGCTGTGCGGAGCATGCGCGCTCCGCGCAACTCGGCTTCCGAATGAAATGAATGGATCACCACGACAGCCCCCCAGTTGAGTGAGGCAGCTAGCGTCTAGCCGCCTCACATGAGGACAACTAGAAAAAGCAGAACCTGCGCGACAGCAACAATGAGACCATGTCAATCGTAGTCTGGCGTAGAAGAAGAAAGATTAGGGACGATCGCTTCTGACGCGCCGAATATCATGAACCGGGACATCAGCCCGGCGACAAGGCTGGCTTCACCATTCCGCGTGATCGTCCGCCTCCAGGATGGCGAGCTCGGCTGGTGCAATAACGGCCTCAACCGAGTTCCAGCCTCCCGCCGGTTGACGTGTGGCCGAAGCGCCAGCCTTCCATTTCCGGCCGTCGAGCCACGGGATGGCGAACCAGACCAGCGCTGCCACCTGCAGCAAAACGTTCACACCGAAGGCGGTCTGATAGGCCGTTAAAGGATAATGCCCCGCCTCCAGAGGCCATTGCTCCAGAATCAGTCCCGTCCCGTACTGCACGACGAAAGCCCAGCCAAACTGCAGGACATTCAGGCCGCCATTGGCGCGCGCAACTAGCTCGGCTGGGAAATAATCCGCTATCATGGCGTAGGCCAGAGCAGTGGCTGATCCGGCCATCGACAGCACGCACCACGGCAGGAGTGATGGCCAGGGCGGATGCAGGATCAGTACAAGCTCCGCCACAATCGACACCGCCGCGACCGAGCCAAACAGAGCCTCGCTCTTCTTGGCCCGGCGGCGCACCCAGTTGGCAAGGACGCCCAAGACCAGAGCGCCGAGACTCAGAGCGACCGCCATCACGAACAGTTCGTTGACGAGTCTCATTCGATCCAGCCGCTCCACATCGGAAAGCCACGGCGCCGCCCATAAGGATTGCAGTGCCCAAGCGGACCCGATGCAGGTCGCTGATAAGGGCGCCATTCTCCAGAACCGCGCATCGGAATAGACTGTTTTCAGAGTGGCGGGCGTCCTGCTTCTCTGTGGCCCAGTGGTTCGTTCGGGAACCACGAGATAGATCAAAATTGCAGCAAGCGCGCTTGCGGCGCCCAGCACGCCGAATAGACCCCGCCATCCGATCCAGTCCAGCAGCGCCTCGGCAGGAGCCGTTGCGGTAACGGCCCCCAATGAGCCCAGCATGATCATATAGCCATTGATGAGGGCCATTCGTTCTCTTGGAAACCAGAGGACGATGATTTTCAGCCCCGACATCAGGGCTGCTGCACACCCAAGGCCGACCATCGCCCGCGCAAAAAGAAGCGACAGGAACCCCGTCGATAGTCCAAAGAGCGCGGCACCCGCCGCAGCAACAGCCAAGAGCACGCTCTGGACCCGGCGCGGCCCGAATCGATCAAGTAACATGCCGATCGGAATCTGGGCCGCCATAACGACCAGGAAATAGATTGACGTGAGCAGCCCGACATCGGCAGCGCCAAGACCGAGATCAGAGGCGAGGCGCCCAGCAATGAGCGTATTGATGGTCCGGAACAGGTACGAAAGGTAGTACCCGGCCGCGAAGGGAAGAAACACGCAGGCGATGAGCCGCCACGAGGGACAAGGCTCAACGCGTTTTGCGGGCGATGTTTGCGCCCTCATTTGCTTCGGCGCGTTTCTTCCGGCCCACGTGGTCGCCTCAACAAAAGGAGTTCGGCAGGTTTCGAAAGTTCGAATTGCTGACGCCCTCCTCGGCGGCAGCGCTCGGCTGGGAGTTTCCATCCGCCGCGACTGCGGACACACCTTCCAGACTCGGCTGTTCTTCTGCCGCGCGTTGTGACGCACCGCCATGAGCTTCACTGGCAGGTCGACTGCGCCTACCCAGCCGGTCGATCGTCTCCTGGATCAATGGCTGACCGAGCCGGACCCGCCGTTCGACCTGCTCCGCCAATACCTTGAAACGCTGCTGCCCGAGCAGGCACGCCTCCCGCTGCCCGGATGGCAGCATCGGCGGCGTCACGGTGAGGTGATAGCGCGCATGCAGGGCTACCGTCTCGGCGATGATCGCGATCTCGCGCTCGAGCCTGGCCATCCGGCCACTGATCCGGTCCAGAGCCTCATGAACGAGTCCTTCGATGGGCGGTGCAGGATTCAGGAATCGTTCAAGCGCCGTCTCGACGACTATGCTCTTGCCGAGCCCCGGGCGCTCGGTCGCAACTTCAAGCCGCTGAAACATGCTCTCAGAGAGCTGAACAGTGACCTTCTTGGTTCGCGCTCCTTCGTTCGGGCTCGGCTGCGCATCGCTCTCGGTTTGATTCACAATCGAGCTGGGCTGGCCTCTAAGCTCTCCATCGACTTGCATTGCTTGTTCACTCCCAACTTGCGGCCGCGACCTGCCCGCGCACCGCGGCACGCGCGGCGTCGATTTCGGAATCGAAACGGCTGAATCGCCCCCAGCGATGATGGACTTGACACAAGGGCCAATCCGAACGTCACTTCAACCGCACC
Organism: Bradyrhizobium sp. WSM4873; assembly: GCF_055811355.1. NCBI lineage: Bacteria > Pseudomonadati > Pseudomonadota > Alphaproteobacteria > Hyphomicrobiales > Nitrobacteraceae > Bradyrhizobium > Bradyrhizobium sp. WSM4873. Next base: position 59,813 of record NZ_JBVVPS010000027.1, read on the forward strand.
GACATCTGCGTCGTAGTCTGGCGTAGCCAAAGAAAGACAAGGCGGTCTCAAGAAGAGCGGGATTTGTAAGCCTATGTCATTCGCGGGCAGCTAACGGTCTGTTGCAGCGGGCCCGGGCGCCTTGAGTGACGCGCCGATCCTTTACGTGCTTCGTGGCATGCTGCCGACCTGCTGGTCGGCCTATCTGACCCAGCGCCGCATCTATTGCCAAAAGCTGCCAGGCGCATTTGGAGCGCGCGTACTGATTACTCGGGCTTCTCAGAGGCGTGCATGTCGATGCTCACCTCTTTCAGGACGGTGGATCCGCTTGCAAGCCGCCGTCCGAGCGCGTCAACAAAGCGATCGTAACGTTCCGCGCCCTTGGCGCGCGCGGCGGGAGTCGAATGTTCGGGGAGCGCCGGCGTCGAGGTCAGCCAGAAACGGATGAAGAGCGCGATGGTCTCAAGCGTGATGCCATCATTGCGCTCCAGGCGTTCGAGCACACGCGCGATCCGGTCGAGACGCTTGGCGATCGCCGCCTCGCGCCGATCGGAATCATCAGGGGAAAGGAACGCGGCGATCGCGGCCTCGGCGACCAGGGACTTGGGCTGCCCCCGGCGTTGTGCGAAGGCCTCGAGGGTTTTGAAGGTTTCCGGATCGAGATAGATGCTGAGCTGGATCTTTTTCACGCTGCCCGCTCACAGATCCATCCCATCGTCCGCGTCGAGGCTGACGGTCCGCGCAACACCCTGCATCGAGCGGCTCAGAGCTTGTGCCTGGACGGCATCGGCATCACCCTCATCGAGGTCGGTGTCGAACTCGTGTTCGCCGAGCGGCGCCTTGACCTCGATCTCCTCATGTTGCGGCAATTCCGGCTCGCGACGCAAACCACCATTCGCCTCATCACTCCTGCGCTTGCGTCTGGTCAGTAGCTCGACTGATGGCGGAATTGGGGCGCCGGCCGACCAGTCATCCGGTCCTGCGGACAAGGTACGCTGCTCGAAGCGGGCTGGCTTCAGCACACGTCGCTGGAACTGCGGATCCTCATAGTAGCGGGCTTTCGTAGCGCGGACCGGGTGCACCCCGGAAATCATCACAATTGCCTCTTTAGGCGAGAGTTGCATGACCTCGCCTGGCGTCAGCAGCGGCCGCGAGGTCTCCTGACGGCTCACCATCAGGTGTCCAAGCCAGGGGCTCAAACGGTGCCCAGCATAGTTCTTCATGGCACGCAACTCGGTCGCAGTTCCGAGCGCGTCGGAGACGCGCTTGGCGGTACGCTCATCATTGGTCGAGAAGGCGATCCGGACGTGGCAATTGTCGAGAATGGCATGGTTCGGCCCATAGGCGCGTTCGAGCTGATTGAGGCTCTGGGTGATCAGGAAGCTGCGGATGCCGTAGCCTGCCATGAAGGCGAGCTGGCTCTCGAAAAAGTCGAGCCGGCCGAGCGCTGCAAACTCATCGAGCATCAGAAGGAGTTTGTGCCGGCGCCGGTCTGGATCCAGGCTCTCGGTCAACCGCCGCCCGATCTGGTTGAGGATGAGCCGCATCAAGGGTTTGGTGCGAACGATGTCGGATGGAGGCACCACGAGATAGAGTGAGACGGGCTCGGCGCCGTCGACGAGGTCGCGGATGCGCCAATTGCTTCGCGCGGTGATCTTGGCAACCACCGGATCGCGATAGAGCCCCAGGAAGCTCATCGCGGTTGAGAGCACCCCGGAGCGCTCGTTCTCGCTCTTGTTGAGAAGCTCGCGCGCGGCCGAAGCGACAACGGGATGAACGCTACCTCCAAGATGCGGGGTTGCGAGCATTGCGGTGAGCGTAGCGTCGATCGGGCGGGAAGGATCGGACAGGAAATTGGCGACGCCTGCGAGGGTCTTGTCAGCTTCGGCGTACAGGACATGGAGGATTGCGCCGACAAGGAGAGAGTGGCTGGTCTTTTCCCAGTGGTTGCGGCGTTCGAGTGCCCCTTCCGGGTCGACAAGGATATCGGCGATGTTTTGGGCATCTCGCACCTCGCAATCACCACGACGGATCTCGAGAAGCGGGTTGTAGGCGGCGCTGGCCGGATTGGTCGGGTCGAATAAGAGCACTGGCCCAAATCGCGCGCGCCAGCCGGATGTCAGCTGGAAGTTCTCGCCCTTGATGTCATGAACGATCGTGGAAGCCGGCCAGGTCAAAAGAGTCGGTATGACGAGGCCAACGCCCTTGCCCGAGCGCGTGGGAGCAAAGCAGAGCACGTGCTCAGGCCCGTCATGCCGCAGATAATGGCCCTCAAGCCGGCCGAGCACGATGCCCTCAGATCCCAAGAGACCCGCCCGCCTGACCTCGCGCGCATCCGCCCAGCGTGCCGAGCCATAGGTGGTGACGTCCCTCGCCTCTTGCGCCCGCAAGACGGAGAGCATCATCGCTAGCGCAATTGCTGCGATGCCACCGCTCGCGGCAATGGCGCCGCCCTCCAGGAAGATCAATGGTGCGTAAGCGTCGAATTTGAACCACCAAGCGAAGAAGGCTGCCGGCTGGTAAATCGGCCAATGCCCAATCCTGAACCAGGCTGGTCCAAGCTGCGGTTGGAAGGCGAGCCGCCATGCCGTCCATTCGGTAGCCCCCCAAAGAAAGGCGAGTACGACGAGACAAACCAGGATGACCTGATGCCATATGATCTTTGTTGCGGACATGGATTGGAGATGTGGAGGCATTCATGGGGTGCGCACAAGCGGTGCTGCCCGTGAATCGTACTCGCGCGCGTCATGGCGCAGAAATCAGCGGGTCAGGCGAACGGTCGCATTCGTGAATGAAGATCCCCAACGGTCCGGAACATACCGGTGATACTAGCCACAACATACAATGATCCATGTCGCGCTCCGAAAACGACTGAAAGAGCCGGCGATTATCCCATCGTTGCGTGACCGTCGCGGCTGCGGCGTCAGACGTTACCCAACGTTTGCTCGATATGGCGGATTCGCCCTTGCTCCGATCAATTGGTGCTGGTGGCGTTCTCTTTCGGAAGTTGTCGTGCTCGACACGAGCGACTTGGCGAGCTGTCGACTATGCCCAAGGTCGGGCCAGGATGCTTCCCCGCAGAGAGGGCACGGAAATAAGTTTAGTCATTAAGAACGCAGCGTTCATCTCATCAGCCGGGGCCTAACGACGCTTTTTGGCCCGATATGCCATTGATGCGCAGAAATCCCGCTAGCGACATCGAATATCGTACGGCGCGCACGGGTTTGCGCAGCAAGCAAAGTCGCCCAGGCGTTTGAACAGATTGGCATCATGGCTTGCCCGCGCTGCGGCCGTGGTGTTCGCCTGCAATGGCATCGCTAGCGCGACCGACTGCCCGCGGCAGGACGCATTGGGAAAGTCGCGCGTACTCGCTGTCGATCCGAAGGCCTATCCGCGCGTGGGATCGAATGAGTTTCCGAAGACCCTTCCTCTGGCAGATCACGAGGTCGTCCTCACCTTCGATGACGGTCCGAGGCCGCCGAACACACAAAAGGTGCTGGAAGCGCTCGCGCAGGAATGCGTGCGGGCCACCTTCTTCCTTGTCGGCAGATCCTCGGCAGAATTTCCCGAGCTCGTCCGCCGCATCGCCTCACAGGGCCACAGCATTGCGCACCATAGCTGGTCGCACCAGATGATGTCCAAGATGCCGTTCGAGCAGGCAATGGATGACATCGATCGCGGCATTGCGGCCGATGAACTGGCGCTCAAGGGCGTGTCGACCAACGTCCCTTCGACGCCATTCTTCCGCTTTCCCTATTTCGGCTCGTCGCCTGCAATGCTCGACGCGTTACAGTCGCGCGGGATCGTCGTGTTCGGAACCGACCTTTGGGCGAGCGATTGGGAAGACATAAGCTCAGACCAAGAGCTCATGAACGTGATCGCGCAGCTAGAGAGCACGAGAAAGGGCATCATCCTCCTGCACGATGCCCAAGCCCGCACTGCCGCGATGATGCCGGCGTTGCTGCGATATCTGCACAAGAACGGTTATCGAGTCGTGCATTTGGTGTCGGCTGTCCAGGCCGAGAAGAAGGCTGAGACGCGCCATTAGCATGCGCCTTTTCGACATCACCTGTGGCAGCTTCCTGATGATGTCCCTTTTGAGTTCGCTGCAGGCTGGTGATGGCCAAGAGTGGAAGCTGCTCGATTTCCGATCCTAAGGGGGATTCGAATCTCAATTGGTGCAATGCATGCTGAGTTGACAGCTAGATCCTGCGTCCGAATGGCAATATCCGTTGCATTCTAGCTGGTGGGCTGATGTCGGCGTGTACAAGGGTTGGCCTAAGGTCGTCGGCCTACATTCCACTGTTACGACTTGATGAAGCCAACCGCCTCAACATTGAACGGGTAGGATGGTCTCAAAACCTCATGAACTCTGCCAGCTCTCGTTGAGAAATGGAGATCCAGTCGTCACGCCGGACCCTCAAGATTGCCCCTTTGACGCGAACAGGGTTCGGGTTGAATAGGAACGATGTGCGGCTCAATGATAGCCCGTCGTGCCCAGCAACTGCCGGCGGCCCCAAAGCAGAAATCGACGGGTCAGAGCGCGAGCCCCCGTTTGCGTCCAAAGCTCCACTCGACATTGGCCGGTCCCGCGATGCCGCTTACTTGTTTTCCCAGTTGGTGCTCAAGTGAAGGCGTCCACGGCACGAGCTGGAAACCAAGCCCATTGTCGATCATGGCGAAACGCCCAGAGGCCAACGATAGGCGCCGGCGATAGACCCCCGAAATCTGCTCACCTGCCTCAGTGGGCAAATGCGCAAGCCCTGATTCCTCGGCCAGACGTCGTCCGAGGGCTTCCAACTCACGGCGGCGAAGGGTCTCGACCAGGTTACGACCGAGTGTGATCTTTTCGCCGTTACGGCGGGCAAGTCCCTGCTGTGCCAGGACGTCGATCCGCCGATCGAGCGCGGTCCGCACCTCGGCGCCAAAGCCAGCGCGTGAGAGATCGGTAGGCTCGCGTGCCACAAGCTGTCGGTCGAGCCAGGTCGCTCCCTCCGCCGAGACCTGCTGCTCCAGCGCCACGTCCGAGCGCACAGCGAGCGCGATCCGTGCTCGACCGCGCGCATCGTCAAAGCGCCGGACCTCCACAATGGCGCCGATCGCCCCGTTGCCAGCCGACTCGATATCGGGGAGTTTCAGGTGATGCACGCGCCCGTCGATCCCGTCGATGATGGCAAACGCCGTGCCCTTGAGCTCGTCGTCGAGCCCGCGCGCCATAAGACGCCCGATGACCGGTTCGCCATGGCGTTCGCCTTCGAGTGCCCAGGACGAGGGCGCGCGTGCCGTGCCCTCTTTCGAGATTGTATTGTGCAGCCGCTTGATGATGTCGCCGCGCTCACCGAGCGCACGCAGCCGCGGCTGGGCGTCTGCGGCCAGTATCCACTGCGCAGGACCGGCGGGCGCGGCCACGCCGAGCCGCTCGAGTGTCCGCATCCGCCCGATGCGAATCTCCCGTAACGGGTCGTCCCCGGCAATCCCGTCCGGCCTCAGATCGATCACCCCGTCCGCCGCACCCGCTTCCCGGGCAAGCGCCCGGTCGAGCCTGGTCCAGCGTTCTGCCGTCACCTCCGCTTCAAGGGCGTGGCGGATCTCGAGCTCCGATCGCGGGCCAAGCTCGCGCGTGACGAGATCGCCGGCCCGGGCGCGCAAGCCTGTCGAGATATAGTCACGGCTGATGACGAGGTCATTTCCGTCATCCGCGCGGCCGCGCACCAGGATGTGGACATGCGGGTGCTCGGTGTTCCAATGATCGACCGCAACCCAATCGAGCCGGGTGCCGAGGTCGCGCGAGGCCTGATCCATCAACTCCCGGGTAAAGATCCGCAAGTTCGGGAGCTCGCCAGCATCGTCGGGCGAGACGATGAACCGGAAGTGATGCCGGTCGCCCTCGCAGCGCTCGGCGAACGCGCGGCCGTCGGCGTCATCGCCCGCGGCGTCAAAGAGCTTGCCCGGTGTCCCTTGGCGGGTGACCCCGTCGCGCTGGAGATAACCGATATGCGCGCGCAGCGCGCCCGGCGAACGCATTCGGCGCACGACCCGCGCCTTGACCATGGCGGATCGCGCACGGTTGTTGAGGAGCCGCGTCGCGGCAAGGCTCGCCGCGCGACCGCGCCCAAACTTGCTGCCACGGCTGCGGCTGCCCCGCGAGAGACCGCCGACCTTCTGAGCAGCCTTGAGCGCCTGCGCCAAGAACGGCTTTGTCCGAGGCGCGCGCGTCGAACGGATGCGGCCTGGGCGGATGCGGAAATCGTCGTGACCGGTCATCGTGCCGGCTGCAACCTGTCGAAAACCGAGCAAGAACGTAGTGTTACGGCAAATCCCAAGTTGCGTCGCCCATTCGCAATGTTTTCCGGATCATTGAAATCGATGCAATTTCGCCCACAACCGACCGGCCGCACCTTGCGGCTTTTATCCTGCCCTCCCCGGTCGCCCACTCCCGGCTCTCTGCCGACCACTCTCAACGTTGCGACTGGCTTCGACAACATGCGAGGAAATGCGATTGGGATCATCGGGACCGCACCTCGTCTGATCGCCGCACAAACAGCCCCGTCGCACGAGGGACGAGTGCAGTCGTACCCGCCTTAGCCGCTGCTTTCGACGAATTCATTGTGCGGACGCCAGATGCCGAGTTGCCGTCAGGGAATAAGCTCTCGGACCGCTCAACAAGGACTGGCGCTTGCTGCCACGTGGCGAAGCGTCTGGCACCCGAACCACTACTGTTGCGCTGCTCAATACCGATCAATGGTGCAAGTCGAGCGATGTAGATCTGTGTTTCATCCGGAAGCGCTCGACCGGTGGCCAGATGCTCCTCGTACCGTCTCGGTCCCGCATTGTAGGCTGCAAGAAACCCCTCCGATCCGAAACGATCGAGCATCTCGCGAAGGTATGCTGCCCCAGCCATAATATTGTCGTGAGGATCAAACGGATCGATACCGAGATCGTAACGAACGCTCAGCTCAACCCAGGTCGCGGGCATGATTTGCATCAACCCGAGCGCTCCGCGAGGTGATATGGAGTGCGCATTACCGCCGGTTTCGGCCTGCATGACAGTACGGATCCAACGCTCCGGGACCGCGAACCGATGCGAGGCTTCGGTCACGAACGCGGTGTATGCACCGCCTGGAAGCAGGTTTGAGGGGCGCGCAGCTTGTGCGCGCGGTCCAACCTCCGCTCTGCCGGCCGATGGCGCTCCGAACGTCAGCAGACTTCCCAAAAAGCATGCAGCGGCTGGAGATAGCAATGTGCGGAAAGCCGCCAAGGACAGAGCTCTTCCCGGCCGGCACTGAGACGGCGCGAGACGGCCGCGACGCGCGCCGATTGCCGACAATTCGGCCGGGATGGAGGAATGACAGTGGGATCGGCCGACTAGAGAGACCGCAAGCCATTGGAGCAATGCCGCCACTTATCAGTCCTCCCTGGTCCACACCGGTACCGCTTGCCCTATGACGGCCGATCTCGGGAGTGGTCCGAAATATCTGCCGTCCAAGGACCCGTCCGACTGCCAGTTCATCAGAAACACTTGGTCCTCAGCGACGACTCGGCAGCCCCGCCAAGCCGGCAATGGCCTGCCACGGCGGTCGCGCTCGCGTGCCTGGCCCAATTCGATGCCGTCGACGACGATTGTGAGTCCCGTTCTGCAGACGGTTTGTCCGGGCAACGCCAGCACGCGCTTGAGCATCGGAAGACCGCTCGGCAAATAGCCGTTGAAGTCGAGGAAGCTCGCAAGCGGCTCTGGTGGCCGAACGGCCACGAGCTCAGTAATGTGCAATCGTGCGGTCCCTTGCAAACGATAGAGGCCGATCGGCACACTTTCGGAAGCGTTCCAGATGTACGACAGTGAGGTGTCGGTGACCGGCCAAAGCGCGAGCGTTGTGGCCCCACATATCGCAAGGATGATCCTTAGCCGTCCCATCAGAGCACCATCCTGCGCCGGCGGAGCCACGCCTGGTGGCGCGCACGCGTGTAAGGTCGTGGCGTTTCGTTGACGGAAAGGCGGTTGTGGACGTGATGCCAGTATTCGGGGGCCGCATCGGCAGGATCGATGCCGAGTGACTCCACGGCATCGATCAACTGGAGAACGCGCTCGACCTTTCGCCAGCCCGCCAGTCGCAGCAGGCTTTCGCCGCCAGGGCTGACCCAAGGCACGGTCGAATACCGCTGCCCCGGTGTAATCGCGCGCAGAATGTCGATTCGAGACAGGATGGTCCCGAAGTCATTGGAGGTCCAGCGCACGAACGCAAAGATGCTGCCGGGAACGAACGAGAGAATGCGCCGGTGCTGGTCAATGATCTTCTCCGATACAGGCTTGCCGAACCTGATTCGGTTCTCGATCCGCTTTTCGAGCCACAAGAGCTCAACAGTCGTGAGGTCGCTCACCCGGCTACTCCATAGTTCTGAGTGAAATTTTGGACATGCCAACGGGTGCGCTGTCGCCAGCGCATCGACGTCAGAGCCTTGGTTTCGGCAGAACGGTTGTGATGATGCGCCGATGATCGGCGTTGTCGAAGCGCTGCAGCGTTCCTGCTGCTGCCGAGAATCACAGCCGAGTGGCTCCAATTCGTTAGAAGGAATCCGAAGGAGAGTACGTTAGCCGGGGTACTGACCGGTGCCCCTTCGCCGGCCGTGGTGCTGCGAAAATGCTTCACAGCGATTCGCGAACGGAACGCGCGGTGCGTGCCGGCGATCGACGGTGGAGGCGCATGACGGACGTCTATGCAGGGCTTGATGTGTCGCTGGAGGCGACGAACATTTGCGTGGTGGACGGCGACGGCAAGGTGGTCCGGGAGGCGAAACTCGCGACCGATCCGGACGCGATCGAGCTGTTCCTGGCGGAATGGGGAATCCAGCTGAAGCGCGTCGGGCTGGAAGCGTTCTCGTACAGTGCCTGGCTGTTCACGGCGCTGTCCGACAAGGGCCTGCCCGTGATCTGCATCGAGACCCGGCACGCCAAGGCGGCGCTGAACGCGATGCTGAACAAGACCGACCGCAACGACGCCAGGGGCATTGCGCAGATGATGCGGACCGGCTGGTTCCGCGCGGTTCACGTCAAGTCGGAGAGCGCACAGACGTTGCGGGCGCTGCTGGTCGGGCGCAAGGCTTTGCTCGGCAAGGTGCTGGACATGGAGAACATGATCCGCGGCCTGTTGCGCCCGTTCGGCCTCAAGGTTGGCGAGATCTCGGTCGGCCGTTTTGAGGCGCGGGTGCGCGATCTCCTGGCCGGGAAGAAGGAATTGGAAGCGATCGTCGTGCCGCTGCTGGACGCCCGCAACGCCATGCGGCTGCAGTTGGCAAAACTGCACCGCCTGGTGCTGGCGGCCGCACGCGGTGACGAGGTGGTGCGGCGGATGATGACGGTGCCGGGCGTCGGCGCGCTGGTGGCGCTGACATTCCGCGCCACCGTCGACGATCCGTCGCGATTCAAAAAGTCGACCAATGTCGGCGCCCATTTCGGACTGACGCCGCGGCGCTATCAATCCGGCCAGACCGACCGGATCGGCAGCATCTCCAAATGCGGCGACGAGCTGACGCGGGCGATGCTGTACGAGGCTGCGATCGCAATCCTGACGCGCATTCCGAAGACCTTCAAGCTGCGGCTCTGGGGCCTGCGGCTGGCCAGGAAGAAGGGTCTGAAGCGCGCGGCAACCGCGGTGGCGCGGGCGCTCGCCGTGCTGCTGCACAAGATCTGGATCGATGGCACCACCTTCCGGTTTGGCGCCGGCGGCAAGCGCGGCCGGGTGTAAGGGCCTCCGCGACCCGGCCGCTTCCACGCGCGCCTTTTCCTTCCGCCACGGCGGAGCGGCGTCTCCCGAGGAGACGGGGATCTGGGTGAGATCGCAACTTTTCTTGCCGGCGGCTTCATGACGAGGTTTGAAGCCATCAAGCACGGCGCTGGTTAGCCTGACCGCCCTTTCCTCAGATTCCGGCTTGTGGTGGCCATCGTGCCAACCACGGATGTTAGCGAGTTCTCCTCGACGAGCGAGTGGCTGCAAAAGGACGTGACGCGCACCTGGCAATGATGTCGACGCCAGCGATCGCGAAGATTTGCGCGCGATCGCGTTCGCGCGCGCAGACTGGAGATAACAATCGTATTGCAGCGAAGCTTTGCGCGTGAGAGAGTCGAGGCCTGAGGCATCCTCGCTGCACGCGCCGCCGACTTGTTCACAACGTACTGATTCACAACTGGAAGTTAGTGTCAGTATGTTAGGAAAGTTACGGGAGCAGGAAGTCTTGGAGCCGCAGAACCTTAGCTTTGTTTCCGGTCCCCGATAGCACGAGCATCGCGTCCCCGATGGCACGAGGGTTCTGGTCCCTGATAGCACGAGTGAATTCACAGCTTATCCCCAGCAGGAAGGACGACGCTGCGCTTGCGCAGTCGCTTGCTCAACGGGCCGATGGGGACTGGTGCGAAATTCAGTCGCTCGGCGCCGTTTGGGTCCTGCGTGATGATAAGTTTGTAACCCGGCAGCGTCTGCCGACGGACGATCTGGCGCAGGTCGTAAGCGAAGTGCTTGATTGGCGATAAGCTGCCGGATTTGGCGTGGAGATGTACGACGTCGAAGCTCCAGCCACCGCCCTGACGACCGCCATGCTTGCGCACCAGCCGATAGAGCCAACGCTCCAGCCCCCCGGTTAGATCGAAATACGCGCGGTCAATCGTCAGCACGAGCGCTTCATCGAGAACGCCAGTGTAGAACCAATCGGGCAGGATCAGCTCGATTCCACGGGCATGCCCGTGCAGATCGGCTGTCTCTTTCCATTCGTTGATCCAGGAGAAGCGATGCCGCCGCCGTTCGCTCGGCTGCCGGATCGATGTCATCACAGTGGTCGATTGCAGCCGGTCGAGCGCAGCCTTCAGGCGGTCGTAGTCGCGCACGCTGCTGCCGCGGCCGACGAAGGTCAGGATCTCGTAAGGGGTCGCTGCCATCAGGCGAGACGTTTTCAGGCCGGCATCACGGGCTTCGACAATCTGCGAGGCAGCCCAGATCAGAACGTCCGCGTCCCAGATCGTCGCCATGCCATGTTCCGGCACGGGTTCGACACGAATGGCGATGGTCCCTGCGCGGAAATCGATGGGAACATTGCGCTTTGATTTTGCCAGCGAAAAGAACGGATACGCCATCAAGTCTTGTGCGTCCCGTGGCGCCAGATCGCCCGGGAGGGCGCGAAACAGATCGAGTTGGTCGCGCTCTGATCGCCGCCTGCTGCTTGCAGTGGAGTTGCTGTCCGGCATGGGTCAGCGCCGCTCCTTGCCGGCATACGGAATGGGTGTGTGCCGTTTCGCGGGCAGGACCGTGCCTGTGCCGGGATCGCTGGTGGACGTTTTGGCGCCACGGTCAACCCACGCCTTCAGGTCCTCGATCGCATACACAACGCGACCGCCGAGCTTGCGGTAGGTCGGGCCTGTCCCATAGGTGCGGTGCTTTTCCAGGGTTCGGCCGGAGAGTCCGAGAAAGCGCGCCGCCTCGGGCGTGCGCAGGTATCGCGGCGGCAGGCCGGCGTTCGGATCGGGCATTTGCGAGGCTCCGTGGTCGTCTGGAGCGCGGCCGGCTCGGCCCGCGCGTCGACGGTCACGATGGCGCAGTCAGCGTGCCAAGGGGGATGCCGAAGATCGAACGATGATTTTCGGCACCCCTGCTCTACTCCTTGCGAGATGGAGGACGTAGCAATGCGCGATAGCCGCCGCGCATCAGAGCCAAACCAGCCTGCACCAGGCGGATGGTCCGGCTGCGCAATTCGTGGGTTTTCCAGGCGCGCTCGGGGATGCGTTTTCGGCCGAACAGCACCTCGGCGATGACGCGATAGGAAGCACCCTCCATGTGTCCATCGAGCGCACGCAGCACCAAGACGAGTCGTTCGCGCCGCTGCGCCGAAATCTGATGAAAGGGAGGTCCCGGCGGGCGGCCGTTGATTGTGCGCCACAGCCGATGTGAGGCGTGGGCGCGGATCTCAAAGTCCGCATCGAGCGGCAGTTCGGCCGCATAAGAGACACCAAACTGCGGCGCCTCTTTCAGCCAGAGATGATGTTGTGCCCCTTGAATGCGCAATACGGCATGCCAGCCGTCAGATGCCTGTCTGATGGCGCCCGATGAAAGGTCGGCAAGCTGTAGCCCCGCGCCGACCGTTTTTGAGCCGGACGCGCTGCGAACGACCGGCACCACCGTCGGCAACGCCTCAGGTGCCCAGAAGATAGTCTGTTGGTGAAAGGACCCCTGCGGGTCATGGGCGAAAGCAGACGCCCCATCTCCTTCGGAACTCGGAGGTCATCTGGGATCGATTTTCACGATAGGAAGCTCGATAGTTCGGGCTGCGCCGCAGTGACTCCCAGGCGAAATCCGCCATCTCGCCCGACTTGATAGCGTGCTGATACGCCTCCGGTGAGCGCCAGTCGAACTCAGACATTGCTGTTATCTCCTGCCGTAACTCGATTGCGGCGCAATGTCTATGAAGCTTGGGATTGTCGGGGAAGTCACCAATTATGCATTGTGTGATGCCTGCAGGCGATCACGCGTCAGCGGGGAAATCTGTTCTCAAGTGCGAATTCTTCATGACAGATTTTGCTATTTAGGCGCGCCGCCGCGAAGCAAGTCACGGTAGCCGTGGTCTGCCATCCATTTTGCGCGGGCCAGATGACTATCAAACGCATTGCGAGCGCGATCCGGTTCACGATCGGGATCGATGTGCAACACGATCCTGGTCACTTCTTTCCAATCCGCGCCATCGGCTTCGGCATCAAGAAGTCGCCAATACGTTACCAGATGCTGCTCGTCATAGGTCGTCAGCACCGGCTCATGCGGCGCGACATCCGCGACATCGGGATCTAACGGTGGCTTCGTCATGTAGGCTTATGCGCGCACTTCGCTAATCTGCATTGTAAGCGAAACTTACCAAAATAGTTCGGTTATAGCCAGTGGTTTGATGGTCTGCCTAATGGCTGTTTGAGCGCATGAAAGCTCGTGCGCTCGTTGCCTGGAATGTGCGCCGGATCCGCGTGGATCGCGGTATTCCGCAAGAGCAACTGGCCTACGATGCCGGGATCGACCGCTCATATATGAGCGGCCTTGAGCGGCAATCCGAGAATCCGACAATTGATCTTCTCGACCGGCTCGCCGAGACGCTAGGCGTTCATTTATCTGAATTCTTTGTTCAGCCACCCAGGGGAGCGGCCACACCCAAGACATTGCCTAAAGGTCGCAAGTCAGCGCGTCTGCGTTCCAAGAACCAATAGCATTTGGGCGAGTGCAAGCCATGCGGACAAGCGCCACGTAAGTGCGTGTCTTAAACTTGAAAATCGACGCGACCAAGCCGGTCCAGCTGCAGCTTTGCTCGTCGGCTTTTCTCCAAGAGGGAGCCCCGCCCGAGGTCGTCGGGAGGGGCTTGGCGGTAATGAGCCTCACTCTCCGTTCTTGCGCGGCCGCGACCAGAGCAAGGTGTAGCCTTCGCCGCCTTCCTCATCGAACAGGTTCGCGTAGATCGGCGCGTTGAACGAGGGGTCGTCGAGCTTGAGCGAGAGGTAGTCGCGTCCCTCTTCGGAGCGCTTCGACCAGGCTGCCCCGATCTCCGCCTTATGCGGTGCACCGCATAAGGCGGATTATGCGTAGCGCGGGATTATGCGAAGTCGTTGGCTGGTAGCTGCGGTTTTCCAGGGCTTTTGCCGCTGCGTCGCTCCGCATAATCCCGAGGAGAGAAGCTACGGCGCCTCGCACGAGGCGAGACGCCGCAGCGGTGTGGGTCAGCGCGACCAGACCAGCGCATAGCCGTCATCGACCGCGACGAGATTGGCGTAGATGGGCGCCGGGAAGGACGGGTCGTCGAGCTTGACCGAGTGATAGACGGTGTTGTCCTTGGAGGTCCGCTGCCACGCGGCACCTATCTCGACATTACCGACCACCACGCGCAAGTTCGGAGCCTTCTCGTTCTCAGAGGGTTCGGCCGGAAGGAAGCGCGCCTTGAAGTTGAGCGAGAGCGTCTTGATGGTGCCGTTATATGAGCCGTCTTCGGCGCGGGTGAAGGTGCCAATCTGAGCCATGGTAATCTCCTGTTGCTGTTTCCAAGCCCGCGACCATCGCGGCCTTGATGGCGATCTTTGAGCGCCGCAACGACCGACCTGCAGCCTCTGGCCCGCAGCGCAGCGGAGGATGGCGGCTGAGCGATCTTGTTGCCTCGCGAGGAATGCCGCCGCTTGGCGGCAGGGGAAGAAGATCGCGAGCAAGCCCTTGCGGGTAAAGGACGGCGAGCATAGCGAGCGTATTGTGGCGCGTGATCCGCCAGCAAAAGGCCGGTATGGACGTGGGCCAAACAGCCCGACAGGGGAATAACGGCTCAAAGGCCTCACCACCGCCGCGACGGCGACACCATCACGGCAAGCGCGATCGAGCCACAGCGCTTTGCTTCGCCGATCCCAATCCAATGGAGAAGCGCTCGATTGCTCGTGCGGGACGGCGCGGTGATGCCGCGACGTCACAACGCATCAAAGGTATTTCGTCGTAACGACCGGCTGCCCGACGTCTCTCACCCTGAAGGCAGAGGTGCTTTCTCCAACAGCGAGGCAATCAGCGCATCTGGTGCCTTGAACCGTCCACGGCGCAGCGCCGGCGGAATGACCGCTTCCACCGCCTCCAGCTTTTCAGAGGGATCCATGCGCAGATAAATCTCCGTGGTGCGGATATCGGCGTGGCCAAGCCAGAGTGCGACCTTGCGGATGTCGCGTGTGGCCTGCAGCATCAGGACGGCACAACTGTGCCGCAGAAGGTGTGGCGATAGCGTGCGGCCGCTCAGGGTCGGGCATCGAGCCGCGGCGGCCTTTGCGTGCTTTTCGAGGATATACTCAAAGCCGGCGCGGGTCATCGCCATCCCTTGTGCGTTGACGAACAGCTCTGTTGCCGGCGGCTTTCCTCGCACTGATAGCCAGGCGCGCAGGTCGCGCGCGGTTTCCTTCCAAAGTGGAAGGCTACGTTCGCGCCGGCCCTTGCCGAACACCAGAATGCTCGGCCTCGGTTGCAGCGTGACGTTCTCCAGGGTGAGGCCGATCAACTCGGAGACGCGCAGGCCGCCTGCGAAGCACAAGTGCAACATCGCGCGATCCCGCAGCCCCAAGCGTGTCGTCGCGTCGGGCGCATTGAGCACGGCGCGGATCTCGTCCATGGTCAGATGGCGTATGAGCTTCTGGTCATGACGCTTGCTCGGGATCGCGTCGATCTGGGCGATCTGCTCCAAGGCGCCGGGATGCCGCAGTTCGACGTAGCGCATGAACGACTTGATCGCGGCGAGCCGCAGGTTGCGGGTCGCAGGACCGTTGCCGCGGTCATGTTCGATGTGATGCAAGAACGCGACCACCATGTCTGCATCGATCTGCTCGAACTGGAGCAGAGAAGGGCGCGTGTGCAGGCGCTGCGCGGCGAAGGCGAACAACAGCTGGAAGCTGTACGCATAGGTCTCGCAGGAGTGCGGACTGTAGCCGCGCTGCTGCGGCATGTGCTCGCGCATGAAGCTGGTGATGAGCGGGGCGATCGGCGTCATACGACCTCCCCGGCGATCAGCGCCTCGGCAGCACCCGCTATATCGGCCATGAGGTCCGGGGTGGCTTCCAGATACCAGTAGGTATGCCGGATGTCTGCATGACCGAGATAAGTGGCGAGAGCGACGAAGTCGCGCGCAACGTCATCACGACATGTCGCGCATTGCTCCAGCACGCGCGTCGCGAAGGTGTGGCGCAGATCATGGATACGCGGACGTCGCGACCGATTCTGACCGACTTCAGCCTTGCGCAGGATCACATTGAAGTTGCTTTGGGCGGTCCGAAGCGACATCGGCTTAGCATCCACGGACAGGAACACATGGTCGTCCATCCCGGCGAACCGCCGCCGTATCGCAAGATAGGCCTGCAGCGCGTCGACCACGCTGGGGTGCATTGGCACGAGCCGGCTCTTGTTGAACTTAGTCAGGCGGATGTGCAGCACGCCGTCGGGCAGCAGATCGTCTAACCTCAGGTTCAGAGCCTCGGAGATCCGCAGCCCCGTCGACGCCAGCAGCCCGATCAGCATCACATAGATGTGGCGCCTGAGCGGACTGGGCTTCTGGCGCCGCAGATTGCCCGCAGCGTCGAGCATGCGCGCCAGTTCATCTGGCGTGTAGATATAGGGCGCGGGACGTGTTGCAGGGCTGCGAGGATGATGCGGCACTTCATGCTCGCGATCCTCCGCGTAGAGGAAGCGCGCGAAGAGCGCGATCTCCTGAAGCCGCCGCTGGTGACTGCGCGGCGTCGACGAGACGGCCGCCGTCCAGGCGGTCGCGGTCTCGCGGCGAACATGAGTATCGCCCCGGTCGACCGCATAACGCGCGAACGCGGTGAGGTGTCGGGCCGTCTTTGCAAGCTTGAAGCCGAGCGAGCGGCGCAGCTCGATGTAGCGATCAACATCATCGATCAGCATGGCGACCTCCCCGGCCAAGGCTGCGCGATGGCCGACAGCAGCGCGATATCGACCTTGGCGTAATGCGCCGTCATCGCCTGCGACCGGTGGCGCAGCACCATGCTTACGCCCGGCAGGCTGACGCCGTGGCGGAGCATCGCCGTGGCCGCCGAGTGGCGCAGGATATGCGCACCCTTGTAACGGCTCTCGACGCCCGCGCGCTTGAGCGCGCGCTTGACCATACATTTGACCGCGATGCGGTCGATTGGCCGCAGCGGCGCATATTCGGTGATGAACAGGGATGGTGTCGCCAGTGCCGGCCGGCCACGCTCGATATAGGCGAGCAGCGCGTCGCCGATCTCCTGGGTGAGCGGCAGCAGTTCCTCGCGCCGGCCTTTGCCGCACAGGCGGATGCTCCCCTGCCGCCAGTCGATATCGTCGAAGCTGAGCCGCGCCACCTCGCTCGCCCGAAGCCCGAGCCGGACCAACAGCAGGATGATGGCCCGGTCGCGCAGGCGACGCTCCCCGTCGCACGCACGGATGATCCGCGCGATATCGGCATCAGGCAGGAAGCGCGGGATCGATGCCAACCGCCATCCCGCAACATTCGGCATGGCGTGATCGAGGCCGGGCGGACATCGTCCTTTTGCGATCAGGAAGCGCAGGAACGCGCGAATGCCGACCGATATGCCCTTCATGCGCTCGATCGATACGGCTTTCGCACGTTCGATCATGTATGCCCGGATCGTCACGGCGTCGTAGGCCGTCGGGATATCCCCCAGCGCATCGACGAAGGGAGTAATCGTCCCAAGATACGCGGCGAGCGTCGTTTCAGCCAGGCCGCGCTGCTCGCGGGCCCAAGCCGCAAACTCCGTCACCACTGGCGCCGCCGATTTCGTCGGCAATCGCGTCATCACGCCCTGATCCTCAAGGTAGGCGATGAACAGCTTGGCGCACTCGACCGCGTCCTTGTTGAGGTCGCCGCGGAAGCGCGGCCGATGTCCCGCTTCGATCAAGGAGAACGAGGCCGCGTGCGCCTCACGGATTGCAGCCAGCGTGTAGCCTTCCCCGCGCGCCCAGTGCGTCCAACTCGCAAGCAGCCGCATCCTCTCGACGATGGTAAGTGGCGTATATCGGCGCCCACGGAGCCATTGAGCAAAGTCGACCGCGTGGTCTGCGGCCATTCCCGCCTTCAATCGGTCCCAGACTGCGTTCTTACGGACATAAACACCTGTCGGCATGTCGCCCCCTTCTGCATGTGGAGGCAGGACTATGCTCGAGGTCGTTGCCGTTCGGAACGTCAGTCAGCGGTTGTGTCGGGCGTACTCGTGCCATGCGTGTCCGACTGGAGCCGGATGGTTCTCCGGGCGTGCCGTGATGCCCTGCGACCGACGGGCCTTGCTGGGCGGATCTGCCCCGAGATGCGGTCTGCGACCCGGCCTGTTCCCCGCAACAGCGTGCCGGCGATCTTCTTCCCCGCGGCTGCGCCGCTCCTCGCGCAGCAACAAGATCGCCGCACGCGGTCCTTCGCATGCGCTGCGGCCTGACGGTGCGGGTCGGCCGTCCCGGGGCTTTCGATCGCCACAAGGCCGCGATGGTCGCGGGCTTGAACACAGCACAGGAGATCCACCATGTCCCAGATCGGTTCGTTCACCCGCAGCAACGATGGCACCTACACCGGCACCATCAAGACGCTCGCGATCGATGCCAAGGCGCGCCTCGTCCCCAGCGATCCCTCCTCCACCAGCGATAAGGCGCCAGACCTGCGCGTGATCGTCTCAGGCGTCGAGATCGGTGCCGCCTGGCGCCGGGCCTCGAAGGACAACCGCTCCTACCACTCGGTCAAGCTCGACGATCCGTCCTTCACTGCGCCCATCTACGCCAATCTCTTCGAAGGCGACGATGGCGAGTGTGCGCTGATCTGGTCGCGCTGACCGACACCGCGGCGTCTCGCAACATCGCGGGACGCCGCGGACAGCGCCCCGTCATTATGCGGAGCGGCGCAGCCACAAAAGCCCGGGAAAACCACGGCTACCAGCCAACGACTCCGCATAATCCCGCGCTACGCATAATCCGCCCGGCCTACATAGATGCGGTGGCTGGGAGCGCTGTCGTTGGAGCGGTTGGTCTCGGCGACGATGCGGACGCCCTTGGCCTGCAAGCTCAGGGTGATGATCTCGCCCTGGAAATCGTTGCCGACCTTCTTGAAAGAACCGATGTTAGCCATGTCTCTTCTCGTGCGCCAAGAGTGACGGGTGGAGTCCGTCACGCGCACTTGTTGCCCCTGCGGGGTGGGAGACCCCGCAGCCCACGTGCCGCAAGCACGGGGGTTGAAGCAGACGGGTGAGGTAAGCCGAGTGCCTCCGGCGAGCCATAAATGAGCAGAACCCGTCAAAGTCGGACGACCCGGGACTTCCGTCCGAGGCTGGTCCGGCGAGCGTACCTGCTACGGAAAGAGTTATCGAACCGATGTTTGAAGCCTCGTTGCAACATGGAATCCGCCGAACCGGAAGTGGGCGGATCGGTCGAAAGACCGGAGGAGTGCCGATCCCCGCTGAGTGGACGGGGATCAGGGACGTGCGTGATCGCGCACGTCAGCCAGCGGCCCAGCTTGCGGTGACCGTTGGCCGGAATCCTCACGGGGTAGAGTCGGTCCCTAAGGCAGGTGAAGGGACATCAGGTGAACTTGGGAACCTTGCCGTGTTCTCTCGAGCCGGATGGCGCGAGATGATCGAGGCGACCGATGATCGGCGCGGCAGGGGACGGAGTCTTCGTAGTAGTCGGAGGGCGGGAAAGCCGTCCACATGGCGAAGGGAGACAGTGGGTGAAGCAAGCCGGCAGGAGGCGGGCCGATGAGGCCCGGCGCGGTGAATACCGCGTTCGTCCTCGACATGCAGCGCAAGCTTCACAGGTGGAGTGTCGCGAATGCCGAAAAGGTGTTCGCGGATCTGTTCAACATCGTATGCGACCGCAGGACGCTCTTGGAAAGCTGGCGTCGGTTGACCCGTAACAAAGGCAGCCGCACACCGGGTACCGATGGCGTCACGCGCAAGACGGTCGAAGAGCAGCTGGGCGGCGCAGTACGGTTCATCGAGGATATCCGCGGTGAACTACGCAGCGGCACCTATCGGCCCGAGCCTGTTCGGCAAAGGCTGATCCCCAAACCGGGTAAGCCCGGCAAGGTGCGTCCGCTCGGCATTCCGACGCTCAAAGACCGACTGGTGCAAATGGCTTTGAAGCTCGTGCTGGAGCCGATCTTCGAGGCGGACTTCTATCCGACCTCCTATGGCTTCCGGCCCGGCCGGAGCACCCATGATGCGCTGGCGAAAATCCAGCGCCGACTGCACCCCACACCCAGCGGCACTTCCGAGTACCGCTTCGTGATCGAGGGTGACATCAAGGGCTGCTTCGATGCCGTCGATCATCATGTGCTGATGGAGCGTGTGCGCCGACGCATCGGGGATCGCAAGGTCCTCAGGCTCGTGCTCGCCTTCCTAAAAGCCGGTGTCATGATCGAGGGCACCGTCCGCCACCCTGTTACGGGCACCCCGCAGGGCGGCATCATCTCGCCATTGCTGGCCAACGTCTATCTGGCGGCCATCGACGAGAGATACGGACGGTGGTCGATGCGCCCTCGCGAACGACCGCAGAATGCAGCCGACCGGCGGCTTTACGATCGCCGGAGAAACAGGCCTACATTCTACGCCGTACGTTACGCCGACGACTTCGTCGTGCTGACGGACGGGACCCGCGAGGAAGCAGAAGCCGAAAAGTTTGCGTTGGCGCAGTTCCTCAAAACGGAATTGCGCATGGAACTGTCGATGGAAAAGACCAGGATCACTGGCGTCGGGGAAGGCTTCGACTTCCTCGGCTATCGAGTGGTGCAGACCAAGGCACGCCGCACCGGTCGTATGGTCGGTAATCTCTTCATTCCGAAGAGCAAGCTGAAAGACCTGCGCCACAAGATCAAGGTCAGGGTGAGGGCGACGCCGACAGGCCAAGCCCTTGCCGATCTCATCGACGATCTCAACCCGGTCATCACCGGATGGCGAAACTACTACCGCTACGCCACGTGGGCCACGCGGGACTTCGCCAGTCTGGATTGGTGGCTGTGGGAGCGCATCGGGCGATGGCTGCACCGGAAGCATCCTAAGACGACGTGGCAAGAACTGCGTCGCCGCTTCCAGGCAACAGCGCCCGACAGCCGCTGGCGATGGGTCGACGGACCGAAATCGCTGCGGTTCTTCCGGGAAGGCGGATCACTCCACTTCCCGCACCGGGGCATACGCATACCGAACGGATGGAACGATCCTGGCGAGAAGTTCCGCAAAGGAGCCGATCGCTTCTGGGCGTCGTTCAACACCCTCATGGACGCGTGAGGACCACACGCGGCGTAAGCCGCGCATGGAGAGCCGGTTGCTTGGAAACTTGCACGCCCGGTTCGGCGAGAGGGGCGCAGAAACCATCCGTCGCAAGACGGACAGGCGCTGTGCCCCTACTCTACCTGTTGTGTTTCGAGCCCGCGACCACCGCGGCCTCGATGGCGATCTAGAGGCCGAAGACGATCGGCGACGCACCCGCTCGCGGGCCGCAGCGCAGCGGAGGACGTCGTTGTGGCGACTTTCTTGTCTCGCGCGGAATGGGCGAAGCCCAGGGGAAGAAAGTCGCGTCAACGGCGTTGCGGCTCAGACGATCGAGGCGCAGCCGGTCTTCGGCCAGATCAAGCCATCAAAGAGGCCACGTGCTCCGCGTGCTGAACCGCAATCTTAGCGAGAAGACTGGCGAATCTCGGTTGCGCTGAACAAGGGGTTGGTACGGTTCGGCGCAGAAAGAGAAACAATCTGCCGCAAAGGGCGGTATCGTCCCGGAAGGAATGATCGAGCGTGGCGCGCCGCTCCACCGCAGCTATGTGGGCCAGACAGAGATCGGTAGGGCTTGTTAAAGTGCTCCGAGGAGAAGCGCTGTTACTTCTCGCTCAAGCTCGACGACCCCTCGTTCAACGTGGCGCGCTGTGCGGTCTTGCTCGATGATGGCGACGAAGCCTTATCGTTCGTGCGTGGCGGCTGTAAGAGCGGGTTGAGGCATATTCTCCACTACCCCGCCCGACTCCAAGGGGCGGGTCTCCGCGAAAATGGTCAAGCGCGCCCATGCCGTGCAGCCGATGCAAACCGCACCTCCGCAAGCGAAGGCCTCGCGCCAAGCCAGCGAAGGCACGCCGACCTGCGAGAGGGCAAACACCACATGATGGCCAGCGATTGCCGCTGGGATCGCGAATGTGGCTGCGATCGCGACGCGCAATGTCAAGGACCGACTGACAGCGACGGCGACCTGACCAGCGGCAAGCGTCAGCGCACCAGAAGCAATTCCGATAAGCAGTGCGCCGAAGACGCCGGCGCCATCGCGAAACGCAAACATCCCGGCACTGAGTGCGACAAAGAACGGCAAGGCATAAATCGCCAGCGCAAAGAACAGCCAGCAGAACAATCCGATGCCAAATGTGTTGAGAACAAGCCCAAGCGCGAGCATGGTGGTGGCTCCATGTGCATGGATTTATCAATCGCGCCTTCCACCACCACCACGGCGCAGTTTTGGATGTAAAAACGAAACGAGGCGGAGTTGCGGCGTGCAACTCCGCCTTGGAATCTTCGAGGCGACGGCGCTCATGCGCCGCCGAACTTCCGGACGGGAATGCCGAGCCGCTTCGCCTTGTCGGCGAGGTTGTCCTGGATTCCAGTGCCCGGGAAATGCATAACGCCGATCGGCAGGAGTTCAAGCATCGCGTCGTTGCGCTTGAATGGCGCTGCCTTGGCGTGCTTGGTCCAATCGGGCTTGAAGGCGATCTGTGGCACCTTGCGATTGGTGGCCCATTTGAAGGCGATCAGTTCGGCGCCTTTCGGGGAGCCGCCATGGAGGAGAACCATGTCGGGGTGCTTGGCATGAACCTTGTCGAGGCGATCCCAGATGAGGTGGTGGTCATTGAAGTCGAGCCCACCGGTGAGTGCGATTTTCGGCCCTGGCGGCAACATGATCTCGGTTTCGGCACGGCGTTTTGCTGCGATGAAGTCGCGGGAGTCGATCATTGCCGCGGTGAGGGTTCGGTGATTGACCAATGATCCCGACCGAGGACGCCAAGCTGAACCGGTGTGGACCTCAAATCGCTCGATGGCCTGGTCACGGAAGAGCTCCAGGCAGTTGCGCCGCTCGATCAGCGTGATGCCTTCGGCCGTCAGGCGCTCGAGTTCCACCGATCGCACCTCCGAGCCGTTCTGCTCGCGCTGACTCTTGCGCTGCGCCTGCTCGTTGTCGTCGAGCTGGCGTTCGACCCGGTCGACGGCACGATGGAACAGGTTGACGGTCGACCAGAGCAGATCGTCAAGGTCCGGCTCAAGCCGCGTGTCGTTCAGGGTCGCAACAAAGGCGTCAAAGATATCCACTACGGCGCCGACGATCATCTTGCGGTCGGGAAGCGGTCTTGGATCGGGCTGGTCGTCGAAGGGGCGATAGCCGAAGAGCTGTAATTCAGTGACGATGTGGTCGGTCGGGGAAGAGGCATGCGGCGGTTCGATGTCGTCATCGTCGGTCATGGAAGAGGTCCTTTGCCGGATCGGCCGCGACCATCGCGGTCTTCGTGGCGATCCTCTGACGGCGGGCGGACCGGGCCAGAACCCGACAGGGCCGAAGCGGCAGCGGAGGATGGCGGAGGCCGGCTATTTTGCTTCGCGATGCAAAGCGCGCGGCCAACTGCATGATGTGTCTTCACATCGCTGGCGCGCGGCGGAAAATAGCCGGGCGCAGCCTTGCCGGCCCGGGCCGGCTGCCGTCCGATCGCCCTCTAGAAGGCCGAGATCGCGTCCTCTTTCGGTATTGGCCTCGCCTATGACCGGCCCATCAACGTCGATCAAAGACCGGGAGCTATTCCGCGGCCACGATCGACGAATGCAGGAAGCGAACGACATCCTCTGGCGCAAGCTGAAACCGCAGCGCTGCTCGGAGTGCTTCGAGACCGAAGACATGCAGATCTTCGTTGAAGTCGCCCAGCCGGGGCGACAGCACGACCACTTCAACGCCGGCGTCTGCTGCGCGCTGGCTGAGAGTTGCCACCACCGCACCACCGGCGGCATCGGCATCCCGCGCAATGTAGAGCCGGCGCAGGCTAGACGCCAGCGTCATGGCGGAGAGGTGATTAGCCGAAAGCGCGGCCGCCATCGGCATAGTCGGCAGCAGGTAGCGTAGCGAAAGCATGGTCTCGATACCCTCGCCGGCAGCGAGCACGTCATCCACCACGCCGAACCGAACGGCGTTGCCGAGCAGATCGCCCATCGCGCGCCGTGGAGTATCGATCGGAGCCTTGCCGAGCCGCACGCGATCAAAGCCGTCCGGATCGAGCCAGGTCCGGTGCACGCCGGTGATCCGACCATCGAGATTCGTGACGCCGGCGATCATTGCCGGCCAGGTTTCAGTCGGCAAATTGTCGTCGGGCCGATAGTAGCAGCGTGGGTGGGAGCGCAGACTGCCACCATGGTGGATGCGGGCTATTCCGCGACGCTGTAAGTACCTCTCCGCTACCGTCCCTTCAACCGGGCTGGACATCGCAAAGAGCCGACGAGCCGCCTCTTGTGATCCGGTCGGCGCTGGCGAACGAACCGGTTTCGAGGCCGGTTGCTTCTCAGAACGAGGAAGCTTGAGAAAGCGCCTCGCCTCCTCGACGACCTCTCGAAAGTCTCGCAAGGCCCGACTTTCGCGGATGACGTCGAGGAGATCACCATGTTCGCCGGTTGCGGCATCGGTCCACTTGCCCGCCGGCCCCCTTGGCGATTCCTGGAGCCGCACAAATAGTGAGCGGCCCGGGGTGTTGTGGACGTCGCCGACAACCCAGTAACGTCCCGCCCGCTTGCCATTGGAGAGATAGTGTCGGCACACCGCCTCGGCCTCGCGCGCGAGGCGGCCTGCCAGTTCGGAAGCATCGCGGGACATCACGCGGCCTCCCGCTCGCTGACGCGCGCAACCGGATAGCTGTCGAGCACCTTCGCCAGGATCTCGACGCCGCTTGCGTCCGTCGGTACGAACATGCGCAGCTTCCAAGAGATGATCTCCCCAAAGAGGCCGTAGGCCCGCAAGCGATCACGCATCGTGTCGTTGAAGCCCGACAGCTCGATACGGTGTGCGCCCATCACCCGGACTCGGCGAAGCTGGAGTCCCTCCGCAAGCTCAAGGACGGTCCGCCCTTCCACGAGCGCGGCAAAGGCTGCGTCCGGCGTCAACGCCGGCGCGTCTGCCGCAAGGACGTTCGCGACCCAAGTCGCCGAGACCTTGCGGCCGATGATCCGCTCGCCCGCGTCTGTCTGCAGCCGATAGACCCGGGTCGATTCGTTCGGCAGCCGCTTCCAGATAGGGAGCAGCAAGCCGGCCACGACGTGGATCGTGCTTTCCGTGAACTCGGGGACGTCCGCAAGCTCCGCCAGCCAGGCTGCCGCAAAACGTTCACGATCCGCTTCGACCCAATGGCTCTCTGCCATCATGTTCAAGCAGACGCTGTGCTGCTCCATCGGCCGGATCAGGCGGACGCGCCGCTCGATCTCGCCGTCGTCAAGCATGAAGCTCGGAGCCGGCAGCTGCACGGCGGCTCGTCCCGAGCGCTCATTGATCAGCAGGACAGCACGAAGATCGGAAAGACGACCGAGAGCGTCATCCAGGCTCACAGGACGATTGCGCCCGCGCTGGGTGACCGTGAGAAGCCGGGTTTCGGCGCCAGTGCTGGGATGAACGTAAATCGTGCGCCGGTCGGTGATAACAAAGCTCTCGGCGCGGAGCGTTTCCAGCCCGAGGTCATAGCTGCCCGAGGCAACTGCGCCTTCGATCCGAGCCGTCAAGAGCTGCTCGAAGACGGTGAACAGGATGTTCTGAAGCTCGATCGCGAGCGCAAGCAACCTGTTCAAGAAGGTCGTGATCGGCGGCAGGTCGTCCCTGAGCCCATTGGCATCGGTCAGCGTCAGCCCGGTTGCATCCTCAAACCTCTCCAGCGAGCAGCCCTCGACCTTGCCGCGCGCCAGCAGCGTGTAGAGCTGGCGCAACGCGTCGCGGCCGTACTGGCTTTCGAGATTGTCCTCGGGCCGAAACAGGCCCTGCCCCCCGGTCTGGCGCTGGCCGCGCGTGATCGCGCCCAACGTGTCGAGCCGGCGCGCAATGGTGCTGAGAAAACGCTTTTCGGCCTTCACATCTGTGGCAATGGGACGAAACAGCGGCGGCTGCGCCTGGTTGGTCCGGTTGGTGCGGCCGAGGCCCTGGATCGCGGCGTCGGCCTTCCAGCCGGGCTCGAGCAGGTAATGGACGCGGAGGCGACGATTCCGCGCCGACAGCTCGGCATGGTAGCTCCTCCCCGTGCCACCGGCGTCGGAGAACACGAGGATCCGCTTGATGTCATCCATGAAGGCCGAGGTCTCGGTGAGGTTGGCCGAACCGGCCCGGTTTTCGACGACCAGCCGGTCGCCCCTGCGAATGATGCGGCGCGAGCGGCCGGTCACCTCCGCGACCATATCGGTGCCGAAGCGCTGGACGACCTGGTCCAGCGCACCCGGTACCGGCGGCAACGAGGCGAGCTTCTCGATGAGGCGGTCGCGGCGAGCGACGGCGTCCCGGCTCTCGATCGGTTGGCCGTCGCGATAGACAGGCCGGGAGCAGAGATTGCCCTCCGAATCCGTGAACGGCTCGTAGAGCTGGACCGGGAAGGAATGGGCGAGATAGTCGAGGACATACTCGCGTGGGGTAATATCAACCCGAACGTCGCCCCACTCCTCGGTCGGCATCTCGGCGAGCCGACGCTCCATCAGCGCTTCGCCGGTCGAGACAATCTGGATGACGGCGGCATGGCCGGCGTCGAGATCGCACTCGATCGAGCGGATCAGCGACGGCGTCTTCATTGAGGTCAGGAGGTGACCAAAGAAGCGCTGTTTGGCGCTCTCGAAAGCCGATCGCGCGGCCGATTTGGCCTGGCCGTTCAGCGTACCGGTCTCGCCCGTGATGTTGACGGCCCGCATTGCCGCGTCGAGGTTGTTATGGATGACGCTGAACGCGCCGGCGTACGCGTCGTAGATCCGAATCTGCTCGGGCGTGAGCTGGTGCTCGACGAGCTCGTACGCGACGCCCTCGTAAGAGAGCGAGCGGGCGGCATAGAGGCCGAGCGCCTTGAGGTCGCGCGCCAGCACCTCCATCGCCGCCACGCCACCCTCCTCGATCGCCTCGA
This sequence comes from Bradyrhizobium sp. WSM4873, assembly GCF_055811355.1. Classification (NCBI taxonomy): domain Bacteria; kingdom Pseudomonadati; phylum Pseudomonadota; class Alphaproteobacteria; order Hyphomicrobiales; family Nitrobacteraceae; genus Bradyrhizobium; species Bradyrhizobium sp. WSM4873. The sequence goes on from NZ_JBVVPS010000027.1 coordinate 86,438, forward strand.
CGAACTCGGCGCGGGTCGCAAACGGGAAGTCGTCGCCGCCCCACAAGCCCAACCGCTGGGCGTAGGCGAGGTTGTGCACGGTGGTCGCGCCGGTTGCGGAGACATAGACGACGCGGGCATTCGGCAAGGCGTGCTGGAGCCGTAGGCCCGCACGCCCCTGCTGGGAGGCCGCCTGGTCTCCGCGCTCGCCCTTCTGGCCTGCCGCGTTCTGCATCGCGTGGCTCTCGTCGAAGACGATCACTCCCTCGAAGTCGGAGCCCAACCATTCGGCGATCTGCCGCACGCGCGAAAGCTTGTCGCCGCGCTCGTCGGTGCGCAGCGTAGCGTAGGTGGTGAATAGGACGCCTTCAGAAAGCCGGATCGGCATGCCCTGACGAAACCGCGATAGCGGCGTCACGAGCAGCCGCTCCATGTCGAGCGCGGACCAGTCGCGCTGCGCATCTTCGATCAGCTTGTCGGATTTGCTGATCCAGACCGCGCGGCGGTGGCCCTTGAGCCAATTGTCGACAAGGATGCCGGCGACCTGCGGCCCCTTGCCCGCACCGGTGCCGTCACCCAAGAACCAGCCGCGGCGAAAGCGGACGGCATTTTCTGCATCGTCGCGCGCGGCCGCCACAACATCAAAGGTCGCATCCACCGTCCAGGAGCCCGCAAGAAACTCGGAGTGCGCCTCGCCGGCATAGATGACGCTCTCAAGCTGGGCGTCCGACAGAGTGCCATTCGCCACGAGATTGGCCGGCAGATGGGGCCGGTAAGACGGCCTCGGCGGCGCGACCGAGGCCATCGCGGCGGACTGCACGAGTTTGGTGGGGTGCGCATGCGCGTCCGGAATGCGGATCGCCTGCAGCGCGTATTCCTCATAAAGCGCGTCGGTGAGCCGGGCGCCTTCCGGAGGCGTCCACTCGACCGTCTCGTAGGTGAGTTCGACGCCCTCTGCCCCACCATCTTGCGAAGTGGAAGGCGGTGGCGCAAAGGCGCCGACCGGCCGCGGCGTCGCGGGGCGCCTGATCGCATCGACCATGACGGGGGTGGCAACAGGCAGCCTCGGAGGCACATGCTGGGTCACCCAGTCAAGCAAGGTAGCGACATCGCCCGGCATGCCGGGCGAGGCTGGAAAGAATTTCGGCTCTGCGGCGGGCTGCTTGTCGATCACCAGCAGCCGTGTGCCGGTCTGCGTTCCGTGTTTCGCGTAGACCACGCCATGGATTGCGGCAGAAAACACGACCCGCCCGCGTTGCTGGAGGCGAACGAAAGCATCTCGCCACGCCGGATTATCCGGCGCAAGGCTCGCGCCGGTAATGGCAACCAGACGCCCACCGTCGCAAAGACGCGCCAAGGCCGAAGTGGCGTGCCGGAAAGCCGCGTCCGCCATTCGTCGATCGACACTCACCAATGCCGAGAACGGCGGGTTCATCAAGACGACGCTCGGGACGACAGCGGCGTCGAGATGATCATCGATCTGGGCGGCGTCTAACCGCGTAACCTTGACGTTGGAAAACAATTGGTCGAGCAATTCTGCGCGGCTCTCGGCCAGCTCGTTCAATACCAAGCCGCCGCCGGCGAGTTCGGCAAAGATGGCGAGCAAGCCGGTCCCCGCGGACGGCTCCAGAACCCAGTCGGACGGCGTGATGCCGGCCGCGGTGCATGCGGCAAGCCCAAGTGGGATCGGCGTCGAGAATTGTTGAAAGGCCTGGCTGTCCTCGGAGCGCCGTGTTTGGGTCGGCAGACAGCGCGCGATTTTCGCGAGCATCGGCAGCATCGCGGCCGTTGAGCCAGCCTTGGTCCGGATAGCCGGGCCGAACTTGCGAAGGAACAGAACGGTTGCCGCCTCGCAGACATCATAGGCGGTCTTCCAGTTCCAGACGCCAGTGGCGTCGGAAGCGCCGAAGGCAGCTTCCATGGCGTTACGCAGCACAGCGGCATCAATGCGACGGCCGCGCTCGAGATCAATCACGAGCTGTCGCGCGGCCTTGACGGCGGCGGAGGTGAGAGTTGCAGCGGCGCGCATCGAGAGCGGCGCGGCGGCAGCGCCGCCGGCGAGAGATTGGGTCATGACAGGATTTCTTTCGGAGAGCAGGAAACGGGTCGAACCATCCGGCGCTCTCCTTAAAACCCGACGGCTCAAACCCTTGCCGGCCCGGCTCTCCCTTTCAGTCCTCGCCCATAAAAATGGGGACCGGCGCGGCACACCAGTCCCCAAGCAATTGTCGGACGGCCACAGCCATCCCGTTCTAGATGTCACTCAGCCGCATCGAGCTGTTGCGGATCATCGTCGCTCGCGTTGTCCTGATCCTCGTCCTCGCCGAGGAATTCGGGCAGCGGGCCCGCTTCACTCTCCTGCTCCACTGACGCCGCATTGGGATCGACGAGACGCAGCGGCTCCGGCAACCAGCCCGAACCATCGAGCAGACGCTCAGCCTCCTTGGCCATGTCCGCCTTCTTCAGGTGGTCGATCAATTGTGCGGACGATTCACCCTTGGCTTCCCGCACTGCCTCCAAAATGCGAGGCTTGGTGACCCGACCGAGATAGTTGTCGACGGAGGGCTTCCAGCCCGCACGAACCATGTCGAGGTCGACAGCGCGTGCCAGCACATCAGCCTGGCCGAGCCGGGAGCCGACGCCGTGGGCGGAGACGCGACCCTGATTGTAGCGGTTAGCCGGCTCATAGACGGCGTTGACCGCAAACGAGGCGCAGTGCGCGAACAGGGATGCCTGCGCACCGCCATCGAGGGCCGTGAGCGCATTCCAAAGATCGTTCTCGCTGTCCGGCAATCTTGCTTTCCAGGACTCATGCCGCGCCTCAACGGCATTCGCGGACGCGCTTTCCCTCAAGCCAGGCGCTTGAGCCGGAAAGGCCGGCGTCCGAAGGCCGATCTCAAGGCAGCTTCCAGACGACGCGAACCGGTAAAAGGCCGTCAGCACGAAGTTGTGCAGCACCGCCTGGAACGCAATCGCAGGATTTTCCGCCAGCGCATCCCGCAACGCCAGCGTGCGATGCGCCGTCAGCTCGGTGATGAGCCGATCCGGCAGAGGTTTCGTCGTGTCCTCATCATCTTCTTCCGCGTCAGCAGCGCCACCCGCGACCGCGATGACCGTGCGTTGGACGGAAGTACCAGCCGCCTTCCCCTCGATCGACTGGGTGTCGTCGGCATGTCCGACCTCAGGATCGTTTGCCGACAAATCGTCCCCCGGCCGGACGTAACCCCGATCCACCGAGAGGCGCCCTTCGGAATCGATGCTGATGAAGACACCGGCGCGGGCGATCTCGGCCGGATCGTAAATCATCGGCCGGTCTTCGAACGCCATCAGTGCCGTCTCGATTTCGCCGAGACGCTGATCGACCTCATCGGGCAACTCGTCGGCATCCTGATAATCGGATTCAAGCCTGGCTTGCTCGGCGTTGAGCGCGTCGATGGTGGCCTGTTCCTCCTGGGAAAGGTCCACCAGTTTGCCCTCGATTTCGCGTAGGCCCTCCGTGTGGCCGTAGGGGAACTCGACGGCGACCGAAATCCACTTCCACCCTTCGGCCGCAATCGTCTCGGCTTCGGCCTTGAGCTTTTCTGTCACGAGACGGTCGAGCAAGGCGATATCCTGGAGCCAGCCGCCATCATCGTGCTCGAACAGATCCCGCAAAACGCCGCCACCAGCCTGCGCGTAAGCGTCGAGCCCAATGAACTGAACGCGGCGATCGGACGCGCGCACGGTATGTTCCGTGAGCATTCGCCGGATCTGATAGGGCTCATCATAGCCGGATCGGCTGACGTTCTCCCAGAGCTGCTCCTGCCTGGCGTGGTCGGCTGTGACAGAGAAAGCCGTGAGTTGCTCGAGTGTCATGCCGTCTTCGGCATAGACGTCGTGGAGTTTTGGCGACACCGACGCCAGCCGAAGTCGTTGCTTCACGACGGCCGGTGTCACGAAATGTCGGGCAGCGATATCCTCCTCGGATAGGCCGGCGCCACTCAAGGTCTTGAAGGCTCGGAACTGATCGAGCGGATGAAGCCCTACCCGCTCGTCATTCTCGGCAAGCGAATCGTCTTCAGCGATGCCCCCCTGCGCACGACACAAGGAACGGCCTGGGTCTTTGCCATCCGCTTCTGCTTTACGAGAAGGTCCAGCGCCCGATAACGCCTGCCGCCTGCCGGCACCTCGAACATGCCGGTCTCATTGCCTTCGGCATCCACAACCGCCCGCACGTTGAGACTTTGCAGCAGCGTACGCTGCGCGATGCTTTCAGCGAGCTGCTCGATGGAAATGCCCGCCTTCACATGCCGGACATTGGACTGGCTCAGCACCAGCTTGTTGAACGGAATATCGCGTGAGGGCGAAAGCGTGATCTTTTGGACAGCCTTGGTCATATCGATTCTCCACGACGGCGGCCGGGAGCCTCTCTCTCGGCCTCCAACCCGTCGCGAAAACCGCCGCTGCCCTCTCACTCTCGTGCTCGCGGTTGACGGAGGAGAACCTCACGCCGCTTCCTGATTCGCTCTCTCCGTGGTGATGTCGACAACCACTTCCGGCAGGAAGCCAAGGAGATAGTCCGCAACCTTGCTGGCCTGCGAAGCAGCTCGCACGATCGCACGATTATCCTCTCGCAGGACCTCCAACCAGGAGCCAATATAATCGGCGTGCCGCACCGTGGGCACGATACCAAGCGACGCGCAACCGAACGCAGAGGAGATTTCAGCAACCAACTCCTCAAAGGCATACTTCTTGGTACCAAAGCTGCCCGACAAGTCGCGGTTGAGGCGTGACGGATGGCCGCTGGCATGCGCCTTATGCCGATATCGGCATAACGTGCATAATGCCGCGATCCAGATTATGCCGCATGGCCTCTGTTGGAGGCTGGATATCCCGGTGTTGGCCATGCGGCTGTTCGGCATAATCAGAGCCCTTCAAGGAACGCGAGCAGTTTGTCGTCCGGCCGGAACCGACCCGGCGGCGCGGATGGTGCGGCGACGAGAGCGAGCGCCTTTTCCTTCATCCGCATATCGGCGTGGATGTAGATCTGGGTGGTCTCGACGTTCTCGTGACCAAGCCAGAGCGCGATCACCGCAGGATCGACGCCATGATGGAGCAGGTCCATCGCCGTGCTGTGGCGCAGCGTATGCGGTGTGACCCGCTTGGTGCCGATGCTCGGGCACGCGCGCGACGCCGTGAGGCAGTGCTTGCGGACCAGATGCTCAAGAGCGTCACGGCTCAGCCGTTCGCCCCGGATCGACGGGAACAGCGGCTTGCTCTGGTCTTTGTCGTTGCCGATCCACGTCGCCAGCAGCTTGGCTGTCTCGCGGCGAAGTGGGGTGGCGCGCTCCTTGCGGCCCTTGCCCATGCAACGGATGTGAGCGCCGGTTCCAAGCGCGACATCGCCCCGGGTAAGGCCGACCAGTTCGGAAGCTCGCAGGCCTGTCTGGATTGCGAGCAACAGCAGAGCATGATCGCGCCGGCCCGCCCATGTGGTGCGATCCGGAGCCGCCAGCAACGCCGCCATCTCTTCGGCATCGAGGAACGTAACTGCACGCTTCACATAGCGCTTGTTGGGCATGGCCAGGATACGCTGGCAGTGTAGTAGCCAGGTCGGATCGGTCATCGCGACGAAGCGGAAGAACGATCGGATCGCCGCGAGCCGGGTGTTGCGGCTGCGGGCGCTATTGCCCCGCGTGGTCTCGGTATGGGCGAGGAAGTCCGCGACCAGATCGGCGTCGATATCTTCGACCGTCAGGTTGACTGGCGGCTTGTTGCGGCGAGTGCTCGCGTACCTGAGCAGTAGCCGGAACGTATCGCGATAGCCAGCGACCGTATGTCGGCTCGCCTCCAGTTGCGTGCAAAGCCGCTCGGTGAAGAAGCGCTGGATCAGCGCAGGTAAGGCGATGGTGCTCATTGTGCCATCTCCCCGCCGCTCGCGGTGGCGCGGCCCATCGCTAGATCGAGCAGCTCCGGGACCGCCTCCAGATACCAATATGTTCCAGAAGGGTTGCTATGACCCAGATAGGTCGTCAGCCGGATCATCTCGCGCGCCGGGTCCTTGCCAGTCCGGTACCAGTTGATCATCGTACGCACGGCGAAGGTGTGGCGCAGGTCGTGGATGCGCGGTCCCCGGCCGTGCCGCTGGTACTGCTGCTCGGATCGCAATCCGATCTGCTGGCATGCTTGCGCAAAGTTGTAGCGGGCCCCACAGTCGGTGAGCCGAGTCGCCTTGTCAGTTATGAACATCGGCTTCGCCGGATGACCGATCAACCGGTCGCGTTTGACGCGATAGTCTAGCAGTCGCTCGACGGCGCTGGGGTCGAGCGGCAGCAGTCGCTCCTTACCGTTCTTACCTTGTCGGACGCGTAACGCACCATTATCGGCATCGAGGTCGTCTCCATCGAGCGCGAGCGCCTCGCTGACGCGCAGGCCCGTGATCGCGATGAGTGCGAACAGCGTCGAGCAGGTCAGCCCGCGCAATCCGCAAATCGACGGAAGTGCCATTGCGGCCGCGATGATCGAAGCGACTTCCGCGTCGCTGTAGATATACGGTCGGGAGCGCATCACGGTATTCGGCAACAATCCCCGGGGCGGGGCTTCATGCGCCAGATCGAAGCTACTTAGCCACTGCGCGAAGAGGCGCACGACGGTAAGCCGCGCCGCTCGCGTCCTGCCGTTGGCCTCGTCGAGCGTAGCATGCCAGCGCAGGAACAGCGCCGTGTCGATATGCGTCGCACGCTCGCGGTCGGCAAACCGCGTGAAGCGGCGGAGGATGCGCTCGCTGGTGCTCAGGTCGTAGCCGAGGCTGCGCCGCACGGCCAGATAGCGATCGAGTTGGGAGGTGAGGCTCATTGCGCGCCTCCCACTACGGGCCAGGGCATTGCTATCGATCGCAGCCCATCTATGTCGAGACGGGCATATATCATGGTCGATGTGCGTGAGCGATGCCGCAGCACGTCGCCCACCTCGTCGAGCGATGCACCCGAGTTCACCAACTGGACCGCAAGGCTATGACGCAGCAGGTGCGATCCCACATAGGGCGTCACCGGTTTCTGGCCGGTCGCCTTCAGGGCATCCTTTAGGACGGCGTTGACGATTTGGCCGTCATTGAACGGACGATGTGGCGCGCGATGGGTAACGAACATCATGCGGCAGGACGTGGGGCCGCGCTCCTCGCGCAGATAGCGGCTCAGCGCATCGCCAACCTCCGAGCTGATCGGCACGCGATCGTGGAGTTTGCCCTTGCCACGAACCAAGAGTTCGCCCGCGCGCCAGTCGACGTCGTCCAACCGGATCGCGATGACCTCGGCAGCACGCAAGCCAAGCCGGGCCATGATGAGCAGCATCGCATAGTCCCGAGCCCCGTGCCGCGGGTTGTGGCGCACGCAGGCGAGCACCGCCTCAACGCCCTCGGGCACCAGATGGCGCGGCAGTCGTGCTCCCCAGCGTTTCGCCGTTCTAGGCAGACTCAGAGCTAGATTGGTCGCTGTCGCGCCACTGCCGAACAGATATTGCAGGAAGATACGAACATGCGTCGCTACCGTCTTGTCGCGCCGCGCACTTGCCATTACGTGCTCAAGGAAGCTGATCACGTCGGCGGGCCGCAACCGCCCCGGATCAACCATCGCATCGCCAAAGCGATGATCGAGGAACCGGTTGGCGAACCGCAGCCTGTGATAGATCGTCCGCGGGCTAAGGCCGCGATGCTTGACCAAATAGGTCTCGAAGTCCGCCAGTAGGGCCGCACGCGCTTGCTGCGCCTCGCTCAACGGCACTGGATGCGTCACGCCGATATCGAGGAGATGCTGCGCGAACCGGCGGGCCAACCTATACGGCCATATCGTGCCGGTTTTCTTACGCGGCACCTTGCGTCCCAGATGCTCGGCCATATCGAGCGTCAACGCTGAAGGACCGATGCCCTGGACATCCATCGCGTGACCCACCTTTCGTAGGATCGATAGGTAGGTCTTGACCGTGCCGGCGCTGTAATTCTCCGCCGCAAAACTCGCTGCGAACGAGCCAAGATGCGGCTCGATGCAGGTCTGCAAATATTGAGACATGATCTTCGTGCTCCTTGTTGTTGGAGCGACGAAGATTATGCCGAATGGGATTGGCGGGATCATGCCGCCAACCGGGCCCAGCCGAGCAGATGCGGCATAATCTGGATCGCGGCATTATGTGCCAGCTCGTGCAGGGCCGTTCGATGCCAATTGATCGGTTCGAAATAGGCTTGCGGTGGGGGCACCTGCACATAATCTTCCGCCGGCGCATAGAAGGCGCGGTTGCCGCTGATCCGGAAGTCGATGCCGGTCGCCTTGATCAGAGCATCGACCGTCGGCTCGATCATGCTGGGCGGCGGTGGTGGCGCAGCGGTTACGATGTCCGAAGCCAGCCCGTCGCATTGATCGAGATTGAAAACGGTGAAGCGCTTCAAAAATGGTACAGCTTGTGCCTCTTTGCCGGTCTCGTGTGCGCGGCGCTTTTCGTCGACCGGCACAAAGCGGTCGGCATAGACGAATGTCGTGCCGCGCTCGCCCTTGCGGACATAGCCACCGAGCGACAGCGCTTGGCGGAAGGTAAGCCAGCTCTGCCCAGTAAAACCGTGTTCGGTCACGGCACCCCATAAAATTAAGATGTTTATGCCGCTGTATTGGCGGCCGGACGCGGCGCTCTTCGGCAAGGCCAGTGGCCCCTTCGCCGCCGCGGTGCCCCAAGGCTGCACCCACGGCACTCGGCCAGCCTCCAGTTCGACGATGATCTTGTAGGTGATTTCGTCATAAAGGTTTGCCCGGTCCTCACCGGTGCGCGCCCGAGGATGATGTCTGGACATCGCGGATCTCCGCGACGGGCGCCGCGAGCCTCTCTCGCAGCCTGTAACCCGTCTCGGCAAACCTGCGCGACACTCTGACTCTCGCCTCTACCTGAGAGAATGCGAAATCTGCGACGCAGCCCGCCTTCCATCGGGTGTTCATGGAATTCCGTTGAGCTACCTAGGGCCGCAGGCCCGACCAGGCGTGCGCCAGGGGCGCATCGCCTCAAGGAAAATGGCACCCGGAGAGCGTGAGCATAGCGACCCAAAGGGGCACGCGGGTCCGAGTGCAGCGACGAGACCGGTTAAGAGGGCACCCGGGAACGGGGCAGTGATAGCGATCGCCGCAGGCGAGCCCCTTTTCCGAGTGCCCCCGGCGAGGAGCTCCGTATCCCTTTGCGCGAGGGATTAAAGCCGGATGGCTGAGACGCAACGCGGCTCGGTTCACGAAAGCCCGATGCGGCGGAGCCGCACGCGCGCGAGCGGAAGAACTCCCCCAAAGCTTGAGTCGGAGAACCTAGATTTCCTCGCGCGCATGCGTCTGCGCGTCATAGATCCTGATCCGAAGCATGGGAAAACGCCTCTTCAGTTCTTCGCCACCTGCCCTGGCGCCGTCTCTGGTTGTAAATTCGGTCTTGAGCCGGCCGTCGACTTCAAGCGCGTAACCAGATGCCGGCAATTCGCGGGTGGCTGCAATCATTTCATTCCCGTTGTGCAGTGTGTGATTGGGAATGATGGGTAGCCTGAGGCGCCCAAACCGCGCGAGACTCGATTGCCAAAGGCGGTGATTGGCTATCACACTTGTGGATTGATTGGATGGGGCTGGCCGCTTTCGCCCAAGGCCCGATGCCTTCCACGATGTCGTGATTGAGAAACGTCTTGTCACGTCTCTCCAGAGTCTTGTCCATCGCTGTCAAACGCCATCCGGAACTGCCCCCTTTGCGTCATGAAGAACTGCCCCCCACCATCGGGATTATGATTTCGGTTGAAGGTTGTTTCCGCCGGTGACGGGCCGGAGGGAGGCGGAGCCGACCGGAGGGCCGTCACCGGCGGTCGGCGTCTTGATGAGGCCGCTCTTGCGCTTGGCTCGGAGCCGGTAGCTGTCGCCGCGGATCGTCAGCACGTGGCTGTGGTGCAAGAGCCGGTCGAGGATCGCGGTGGCGACCACGGGATCAGCGAACACGGTGCCCCATTCGGCAACACTGCGGTTCGAGGTGATCAGCATGGCGCCAGTTTCGTAGCGCCGGCTGACCAGTTGGAAGAACAGATGTGCCGCGTCAGGTTCCAGCGGCAGGTAGCCGAGCTCGTCGACGATCAGCAGCTTTGGCTTCGATAGCGCGAGCAGTTTCTCGTCCAGACGCCGTTCGCCATGGGCCTTGGCAAGGCCTGCGACCAGCGTCGTCGCCGTGGTGAACTGCACCGTGTACCCGGCCAGGATCGCCTCTCGCCCCAGCGAGATCGACAAGTGCGTCTTGCCGACTCCGGGTGGCCCGAGCAACAGCACGTTCTCTCCGTTGGCGATCCAACGTGACGCGGCAAGGTCACGGATCTGTTTGGGATCGATCGACGGCTGCGCCTCGAAGTCGAAGCCCGCCAGTTCCTTGACGGCTGGGAAGTGTGCGAGCTTCAGCGCCATCTCGATGCGGCGATGATCCTTGCGTGCGATCTCGCGCTCGCACAGCAGGATCAGCGTCTCACGCGCCGACAGGTTCGCGCGCGCCGCCTCGTCGAGCAGGCTGTCGAGCTGATCGCGGATGCAGGAGAGCTGCAATCGCGCCAGCATGGCATCGAGCGGATCGATCGTTTCTTCCATTATCTTCTTTCCCCACGCCATCAGAAGCCTCCTCCGACCACCGCTTCGTATTCGGCAAGAGAGCGTAACAACGACGGCGGTGGAGACGGATCCAGCACTGCCGCGATCTCCTGGCGGACCGCGCCATTGCGCCCAGCGACACCATCGAGATGGGCGGCGTCGACGATCCGCAGCCGGCGTCCCTCGGACTGCTTGTGCACTGCTACCTGGTGCAATCCATGGCGGATCCGGACTTCGCCGGCCGCGATCGTTACCGCCACGCGCTCGCCAATAAGGCGCCAGGGCACCGAGTAGCTGTTCGTGTCGATTTCGACGGCGCAATCATTGCCGACGACGCGGGTCAGTTCACGCAACGATCCGAACGACGGCTGCCCCCCGAGCGGCTTCAACCGATGTATCTCCTCACGCGCGAAGCGGATGATCGGCGCCTCGCCGGTCGTGCCGTGGATACGAACGTTCGCAACCTCACGCTCCCATCTGTCGAGATGCGCCTCGAATGCTTCCCAACTTGAGAAGGAATGACCGGCGATCGCATTCTTCTTCACGTAGCCGACGCCGTTCTCCGTCTTGCCCTTCGTGCGCGCCCGATATGGCGCGCAGGCGCGAGGACGGAAGCCCCAATGCTTTGCGAAGGCTATAAGCTTGTCGTTGAACTGAACCGACCGGCTCACCGCGTCGTGGCGCACGACAAGCGCGCGTGGATTGTCCATCAGCACTTCCTCCGGCACACCGCTGAAGGTCGTGAATGTGCTCTCGAGCCCGGCGAACCAATGCTCCTGCCTCTCGGCCCGGAACGCACGCACATGGAGCCGTCGCGAGTGCCCGAGCGTCGCCACGAACACGAATGCCTTGACTTTCGCCCCTCCGATCTCGACCAGGCGCTCCCCGAAGTCGATCTGCAGCTGCCGACCCGGTGGCGTCTCAAACCGCGTCGTCGCCAGCGCCTCCGCCTTCAGCGCCTGGCGATAGGGCTGCACGGCGCGTTGCAGCGTCCGCCGGCTGACTGCCACGCCTTTCTCGGCCAACAGGTCTTGGCGCACCACATCGGCATTGCCGCGATGCCGAATGAGCCTCTCGCGCAGCCAGCCCTCAAGGCCGTCGAGCTGCTTCTTCCGCTCAGGCGACTTGAACGGCTTCACACCGCCCGCCGCAACGTAGTCTTTCACAGTGTGATGGCTGCAGCCCAGCTGCCGCGCAATCCGCTTCACACCCCATCCGCACGCCCTCAGGCGCATCATCTCCGCCACGTCATCCGGCGTCTTCATCACCTGCCCCCGTGGATCATTCCACGGCGAGCCTTCAGTGATTCGTTCCCGCTTCATTCACTCTCTCCTCAGCTATTCGAGGAGGGGCAATTCCTCGTGACGCAGAGGGGGCAGTTTTCCACGGCGCGCGACACATCGCTCGCTTTAGTTCCGCTCGGTTGAGCTGCACATGTGCGAATTTAAGGGCAAAGAAGCCGTCACTATTGGCTTGTCCTTGCAGATCATCGCGCATCCAGGTCCAGGCGCGCGCGTCCGCCGAGCGCAGAAACAGGACCCAAGAGGCATAAGCCTCTACCGCATCCTGAGCTGCGATATAGGTCTGCCACCAATGATGGGCGCAGGCTTCACGCCAGCGCAGCCGCGCGGCCTTAGCGCGCAGACCGGCACTATCCGTGCGCATCTCGCCTTCGGGCCAGGCGTTCGGGACAGGTAGCGCATAACCGATGCCTAGCCCGTCCAGGAGGGCACCACGTCGCTGCCGCCAAGTCAGCGACGAGGCACGATCCGCAGCCGCAAGATCGGCGATCCAGGCAGCCTTGCCATTGTACGCCGCCGCCAAGGCGACATCGAAGAGATCTTGATCCGAGTGGCAGAATGGTAGGCTAACAAGTTCATCCCGAAGCGCGGCGACGGGCGCCGAATCGGGAACGCGAAACACGATATGCAGCAACTCGTCTACACCGGCCGGACCAATGTAGCGTGTTGTCACGGTCCTGTGCAGTGCGCGCCACAGCGCGGCACCGCGCGTGGGCTCTTGAATGAGCAGCGCCTCACACAGCGCAAGGAACGCAGTCTCCGCAAGGCGCACGCGTCTACGGAAATCCGTACTGATGTCGTGCGAGCCTTCCAGCCAGCGATCGATCATGTTGGATGCATGCTGGATCACAGGAACCAGATCGACGGCATCAACATTGGTGAGATAGAGGCTCGCTCCTGATTGCCTTGCTTCCTCGATGCGGGCTGTTGCGGTCTCTACCGCACGTTGGTGAGCCTTGATGCGCGCATCGGCATCGAGCGCAGCGCGGATCGCTGCAGGGCTATTTCGGTCTTGGGGATCTGGTCTCAGCTGCACGGAAACGAAGAACGGTGTGAATCTCTTCTCCGTCCGGTCGACCGTGAGTGTCGAGCCCGGGTCCGGTTCCGCGATTTTGTTGGCAGCAAGCACGTGACCGAAGATCTCGGCGGCAAGCCGACGCAACCAATGCTCGGGATCGCGTGTGCCGGTAAGCTCACAGAGCCGCTCGGCCAAAAAACGCCTGATGGGATCCCGGTCAGACCGGCGAGCGCGGAAGAGGGAACGGTGAGGATAATCGGCTGTTCGCGCATCCGGTCAGTCAGCCAATCGAGCGCGGCCCAGGTCTTCCCGACACCGTGCCACCCGACGATCGCCGCCGGCGCGTCGTTAACGGCAGCACCCCTCCACCAGGCATCCAGCGCAGCATGAACCCGTTGGCGCCGCACCCTCTTGGACTGAGCCCCTCCCGCCGCATCCTGCCCCAGTTCGGCATTCGAAAGGCGATGCGAGGTCCAGATGCCCTGCAGTTTGCGGTGCGATTCGGATCGCAGGCTTTCGAAGCCAAGGCACCAAACCTGCAGATTGCGCCGCAGGTTGGCGATTGCCTCGCCCATGGCAGGTTGTAAGCTGCGTGCATGATTGCCAGCGTCTTGCGAGAACTCGGCTTGCACGAGATCGGGGCCAAATGCGCACAAGGCAGCGAGCGGCGCAGGCTCATGTTCCTTCCAGCCGATGACGACAACGGGAATGCCGAGCCGTTCGCCCTTTTGCACCAGGTCCTGGGCGAGCTGCTCGGGAACGCTGCGCGTGGCAATCAGGACCCATGCTTCCAGCGCCTCGTCGCGTGCCAGCGCATGGTCGATTTCGCCGAGGAGTTCGCGATCGCTCAGGCTGGTGTCGTCGCCATATTTCTTGCACTCCAGGCGGAACCGGCGATCCTGCTGGCCGACCGCACCCGCGTCGCCACCGTGTTGAAAACCTGACTTGGCCACCGCAATCGAAATGCCCAGCAGCCGGCCCACAAGTCCGGCCGCGAGATTTTCCAGCTTGTGGGCGTTCCTCTCGGCCTGAAGCGCAGATTTCAATTGGCTCTGACGGGAAAGCTCTTCGGGGGTGAGAGGCATGAGTGATCGGTTGCAACGAATGGGACTTGCGAGACGGGTACTTGGAATCCTGCCCAGTCGTCCGTGAACAAGGCTCTAAGCGATTGAGCAGGAGTCAGTTTTCCGGTTGCGGCGGCATTTGAGATTGCAGGG
>NZ_JBVVPS010000028.1:0-99723 GCF_055811355.1 Bradyrhizobium sp. WSM4873
GTTCCCGGCGAGAGGATGCCGCAAAAAGGGATTGACTAACCAAGGCCCGTTACAGAAGCCCGGATGGAGCGCAAGCGTCATCCGGGAAAGTCTCACTTGTGGCGCGATCCCGGATTACGCTGCGCTCCATCCGGGCTACAAGGTGCTGACATGACCAATTCATCCGAACTCGACGCAAACATCCTCGACGACGTCGCCGATGCGCTGATCTATTCGGATCGCTCCGGCACGATCATGCGCTGGAATCGCGCATCGTCCGCACTGTTCGGCTTCTCCGCGGACGAAGCGCTGGGCCAGAATCTCGACCTGATCATTCCCGAACATCTGCGCGCCGCGCACGGGAAGGGTTTCGAGGCCGCGCTTGCCAGCGGCGCGATGAAGCTTGCGGGCAAGCCGACACTGACCCGCGCGCTGCACAAGGACGGACGCAAGCTCTACATCGAGATGACCTTCGCGCTGGTGCGAGACGCCGCTGGAGTTGTGCAGGGATCGGTGGCGATGGCACGCGACGTCACCGAGCGCGTCGAGCGCGAGCGTGCCGCCAAAGCTGTGCAAAATTAAGCCTGCGCAAAATTCGTGATGCGGAATTGGCGAGCCGGCGTGCAGGGCGCCCTGCGTGCGGCTCAGCTTGTCCGTCACCGGCTGCAGTGACACACTCGATCAAAACAACGATCGGGAGCGAACATGACCGCCGCATCAGACTCCACGCAGGAAGCTCTATGGAAACGCTGGCGCGCGGTTGCCGATCTCTATCACGCCTATTTCACCGGCCTGATCCTCACCGTGGTCACGCGTCGCGGCACGGCAGATGCTGCGGAGTTCGTCTTTCGCGTGTTCCGCCGCCAGCAGCAGGAACGCTTCCTGCCGGGGCTGGAGAAGCTCGGGCTGAGCCATCTGCCTCCCGCCGTGGCGGCCGCGCAATATCACTATCTCTCGAACTGGATCGGCGGCGTGCACGTCGAATACATGTATGAGAGCGATCGCAAAGCCTGGATCCGCTATCCCCCGCCGCGCTGGATCTGGAAAGGCACTGCGATCTGCGGCGTGCCGGGCGAAGTCTCGCGCGCGATGCTGCGCGGCTGGCACGCCAACAACGGCGTGGCGCTCGGCGATACCAGATTGGGGTTCGTCTGCACCAAGCAGAGCGTCGACGGCCAGGATGGGCTCGAAGGCTACTATTATCAATATGACCAGCCGCTCGAACTCGACCAGCGCCTCGTGTTCGCGCGGCACCTCGAAGCGCCGCTGTTCGATGCAGCCGCGGCTCCGGCGTTGCCGGTCGCAAGCTGGCCAAGACCGCGACTGGAAAAAGCCTATCGCAACTACGCCATGGAATATGTGCGCACGGCAGCGCCAGTGATGGTGCAGCTGTTCGGTCCGGAGGATGCCGGCTATCTCCTGCATCTCACCGGCAAGCTGATCGGGATGCAATATTTCGATGAGGTCGCTGCAGCACTGTCGATGGGCCGCGGCGGCGCGAGCGAATTCGCGACGTTCCTCAACGCACTGTTGGTCGCGCAGGACGATGTGGGTGAGACGACGCAATCCGAAGGCACGTTCGAAATCCGTCAGAAGAGTTGGAGGTTGATGGACGACGTCGCCGATAATCACCCCGCTTGCGCCAAGGTGCTGGCGGGGTTGTTCGAAGGGCTCGCGGCCGGATGCGGGCGGCACATCGGCGTGCACCTGTCCCCGACGCATGGCGGCCGTCCGCCATTGCTCTGGACGATTGGGTAATGCCGCGCGGGCGTTGGCCTCGTGGTTCGAGACGCCCGCTTCGAGGGCTCCTCACCATGAGGGTCCGACATGTCACCGCGAAACAAGACCTCATCCTGAGGAGCCCGCGAAGCGGGCGTCTCGAAGGATGGCCCCACGGAGACTGAGAGTCGCAATTCCACGGGCTGAAATGCGCTGCCGCAGGGCACGCCTGCATCAGGCGCAGGAGGAATCGGCAATTGCCGTGCTAACAAGCTGAACCTCGCGCCTTCTGCGCGAATAAATTCATTGGCACACCCAGTCATTGCCGCGCCGCAACTGGTGCTCGCGCCCGGGAGAGGACATGTCCGACATCGCCGAAATCCCGGTCGATGAACAAGAGCGTCCGCTGCCGCCGCCACCACGCCCCGTGAGGAGCGCGCTGATGGACGGGCCGATCCTGCGCACGCTGCTCGGGCTGGCTTGGCCCAACGTGGTCGCGCTCTCCGCCGGCACTTGCACGGTGATTGCGGAGACCTCCTATATCGGACGTCTTGGTGTGGAAGCGCTGGCCGCGATGGCGCTGGTGTTTCCGACAGTGATCCTGACCATGACCATGTCGGGCGGTGCGATGGGCGGCGCGGTGGCCTCCGCCATCGCGCGCGCACTCGGCGCCGGCGATCGCGAGCGTGCCGGGACGCTCGCCGCACATGCGCTGCTGATCGGCATCAGCTTCGGCCTGGTCTTCATGCTGGGCATGCTGATCTTCGGACCCAAGGTGCTTGAGATGCTCGGCGGCCGCGGCGACGTGCTGACGCATGCGATCGCCTACACCCAGGTGTTTTTCGGCGGCGCGGTGCTGCCCTGGCTGCTCAACACCATGGCCGGGGTCCTGCGCGGCACCGGCAACATGAAGCTGCCGTCGCTGTTGATCCTCAATTCTGCGGCCTGGCAGATCGTGCTCGGCGGCACGCTTGGGCTCGGGCTCGGTCCGGTGCCGCAATTCGGCATGCGCGGCGTCGCCGCCGGCGCGCTGATCGCCTATTGCATGAACATCGGCGTGATGGGCTGGTACCTGTTCTCCGGCCGCGCCCGCGTGACGCCGAAGCTGCGCGGCCTGCGCATCCAATGGGCGATGTTTTTCGACATCCTGAAGGTCGGCGCCATCGCCTGCTTCTCGCCGCTGCAATCGGTGCTGACGATCTCGATCTTCACCCACATGCTTGCGAAATTCGGCACCGCGATCCTCGCCGGCTACGGCATCGGTGCGCGGCTGGAATTCCTGCTGACCTCGATCGCGTTCTCGTTCGGCATCGCCTCGGTGCCGATGATCGGCATGGCGGTCGGCGCCGGCCGCATCGCCCGCGCCCGGCGCATCGCCTGGATCGCGGCGGCGAGCGCCTTCGTCGCCGTCGGTGCACCGGCGTGCCTGGTTGCGATCTTCCCCGATCTCTGGGTCAACATCTTCACCGACAGCGCGACCGTGCGCGCCACCAGCCATCAATATTTGTCCACGGTGGCACCATTCTACGCCTTCATCGGCCTCGCCTCGACGATGTATTTCTCGTCGCAGGGCGCTGCGAAGGTGATCGGCCCGGTGCTGGCGCAGACCGCGCGGCTGATCTACATTTCGGCGGTCGGCTGGTGGCTGTCCACGCATGATGCCACCGCGCAAAACTTCTTCTGGCTGGCGGCGAGCTCGATGGTCGTGCTCGGCCTGCTCTCGTGCTCCAGCGTGGTGCTGACGCGCTGGGGACCGCGCCAAACCAAACCTGCGATCAGGCCGGCTCTGTCGACCGCCGTGGACTAGCGGCGCCTGTGGCGGCGATGCCCGCCACCGCCGCCGACATTGGCGAGCCGCATCAGTTGCGGAATCATCGCCATCATGTCGCCGCCGCCGGCGCCGCCGAGCATGCCCATGATTTCGCCGCCACCCATGCCGCCCATTCCAGTCGGCATGGTGCCGCCTGCGCCCATCGGCGCGTAGCCGCCGTAATTTGGCGCACCGAAACCGCCGCCGAGATTGCCGCCGCCGAGGCCGCCAATTCCGCCGCCGCCCATCATGCCACCAAGACCACCACCGCCATTCTCCATCATGCGGCTCATCATGGGGCCCATGGTCTGCATCATCATGCCGAAGCGGCGCTTGCCCATCTTGGCCTTCATCATCTCCAGCATTGGCGCCATCTGGGTCATCATGTCCTCGCCGCCGGCACCTCCGCCGCCGAGGAACTGCGCCTTTGCCGGTCCGCTCGAAATCGAAAACATCAGCAGCACGGCGGCCGCCTGGCAGATCACCTTGTCCGCACCTCTCATGGCCTGCTCCTCGCGTGCGGGGCGCCGCCGGGAGAGCGGAGCCAACCGGACGCACGCCGCCATGGTTAGTGCGGACGAGGGCTGGGCTCCGTGAGAAAGATCACGCAGCCGCGGCCGGAAACGCTCGGTGTATGGCGGCGACGGCGTCCTTGGTCTGTCCCTGCACATAGGGCGCGAGCTCGTTCGGCAGCATGTCGATGATCCAGAGCAGGCGGCATCTCGCCTCGCCCTCGGCAATCACCTGCACCGAGGCGCTGTAATGCTTCAGCCGCTCGTTGTTGATCGCGTAGACCAGCCGCTGCCGCGCGTCGTCGCAATCGACCAGCACCTCGCGCGCCACCGATCCGTTGGCGAAGGTGACGACGCGCGCGTCGCCGTCGAGCGTGCAGGCCATGACGAAGCCCGGCGCCAGCCGCCGATGCAGCGCGCCGAAATCGCGCACCGCATCCCAGACGTCGCGCGCCGGGGCGGGCAGGGGAATGTCGTTGTGGATGGAGGCCATTGTTGAATCCTGGTTGAGTCCATTGATGTAGAGAGGGGAGCGATAGTACCGGCGTCTCAGCTGTCATCGCCCGACTTGATCGGGCGATCCAGCATTCCAGAGGCCGCTGTGATCGAATCGGGAAATTGCGGCGTACTGGATGCCCCGGTCAAGCCGGGGCATGACAGCGTGTGTGTAGTGAGGGCTGCCGCACTCACGTGCAAACCGCCTCGACATTGTTGCCATCGGGATCGATCAAAAACGCCGCGTAGTAAGTCGGGCTGTAATCCTTGCGCGGGCCGGCGCCGCCATTGTCGCGGCCGCCGCTCTTCAAGCCCTCGCTATGGAATGCCTTCACCGCGTCATGATCGCCGGCGCGAAACGCGATATGCGCGCCGTCGGCCTTGCGCCCCTTGTTCAGGTGCAGCCATAGCCCGGGTTCGCCCTTCGGCCCGAAGCCGGCATAACCGTCACCGCTCGAGCACAGGACATAACCGAGCGGCGCCAGCACCGCGGTGTAGAAGCGCGTGGCGGCGTCGAGGTCGGCAACGCGCAATCCGATATGGTCGTACATGGTCGTCTCCATTGCCAAAGCGCGCCGCAATCGGCGCGCGCCGGAGACGAACCTAGTCAGTTGAGGGCAAGTTGCTCTTGGAGAATCTTGCGCTCCCCCTTCGATGCCTGACGGAACTTGGTCGGCGATACGCCGGCGGCGCGGTGGAAGGTGCGGACGAAGTTGGAGAGATCGCCGAAGCCGATGTCATAGGCGATGTCGGTGACTGCGATGTCGTCGTCGGTCAGCAGCCGCGCCGCATGCCGCAGCCGCGAGCGCACCAAATATTGGTGCGGCGTGACGCCGAGCACGGCGGAGAACAGCCGCAGGAAGTGGAAAGGGCTGAGGCCTGCCTGCCGCCCGGCCTGTTCGAGGTCGACCTCGGCATGCGAATTGGCGTCAATCCACAGCGCGGCTTCCACGGCGCGGCGGCGGTCGCGCGCGGTCGGCGTCGTCGGCTTGCGCGCCTTGCCCGAGACGACATCGACGAAACGGCCGGCGAGGATCTGCCCGACCTCGTCGAGACCGAGGTCGCTGTTGCCATCTGCCGCCGTCTGGGCGAGCTCGCCCAGCACCATCAGCTCGGGCAACGGCGGCGTCGCGCCGACCTGCCAGACGTCGCGCCGGCCGCCGAGCGCGTCGACCAGATCCTCGTTGAGGAAAAAGGACAGGCAGATGTCGCCGGCGACATGCTCATGCGTGCAGGTGTATTCCTCGCCCGGCGCGCCGACCAGCATCGATCCCGCGACCAGATCGAAGAAGCCGGCGCGGCAATGACAGCCAAAGCTGCCCGCGCGGACATAGGCAATGGAATGGCCGGTGCGACACTCCGCAAACGGGCTGTCGTCCGGTCCCGCGTCGCAGCGAAACTCGGAGACGGTCATCGAGGGAGTGGTCAGCAGCGTGGTTGCGTCCATGCCAGCTATCTAGGTGGAGGGTCTCGGAGGGGCAACGGGCAGCAGCACGTCGAACAGCGTCTTGCTGGCGATTGGATGGGCGCCCTCCAGCGACAGCAGCCGCCGCTTGGAGATCACCCCGCCATAGGGCGAGAGCCGGTCGGTGTAATTGCCGGCCTCCAGCACCCGGTGGCAGGGCACGATCAGCATGTAGGGATTTTTCGCGATCGCCTGGGCCACAGAATGCGCGGCGCCGGAGGCGCCCAGCGCCTTGGCGATCTCGTGATAGGTCCGCGTCTCCCCGCGCGGGATGGCGCAGGCGGCTTCATAGACCCGCCGGTTAAAGCCGGGCACCCCGCTCGCGTCCAGGCTGACCTCGGAAAAATCAGCATCGCTGCCTTGCAGCAAGCCCACGATGCCCTCGATCGCGAACGCGGCGTTCGCGGAAGGCCGCTGCTCGCGCGCCTCGGGATGGACCTGGAAAATCCGGCGGCGGGTGTCGATCTCCCGCGCCTCCGGCAATTGCACGGCGACGATACCGGTGCCGCTCCAGATGATGCCGCAGCGCCCTATGGTCGTGTCGAATATCGCGTAGCCACGCCCCACCATGCACACGCCCCACTCAGTGCACGTCTCCCCAGACAGGCGATCATAACACCGCCACAATCCGGCGCACCCAAAATCTTGCCGGAAACTCAAGAAGGATCGGGCGGGCTGCGCCAAAGCGCTTGGCGAGATGCGCCGTCTCGGCTAATCAGAGCGGGCGCAGGCTGCGCATCCGCGGGCGTAGTTCAATGGTAGAACGGCAGCTTCCCAAGCTGCATACGAGGGTTCGATTCCCTTCGCCCGCTCCAAAGCCTTGGCCGCAGCACAATCGCACTGACTTGAAGTCTCTCTTGGCGATCCGCCCGGGCGCAATGGGACGTGGAGCTGACGCTCGCTGCGCTTAATCCATTGCGCTTAGCACGAACTGCAGGCTGTCGAAGGGCGGGCCGGGAGTTCATGTTTCCCGGTCCGGGTCACCGCCAACGCAAGTCCAGTGCGCAACACCTGCGGCCTCACTGAGGGCCTGGTCCGGATGAAGCGAGTTGCACTCCGTGTCGAGCGCAAATCGCAGACGGAGATGGTCCATGCCTGATGTACGAATCCATATCGCCGCAGCTGTGCTCGCGACATTCGCAATCGGCTCGGTGTACGCCATGAGCTCGGTGCAACAGCAGCCGGCCTCTGCGAGTTCTGCCCACGCCATGATCCCGCGGAAGCAAGCAGCCGTGCACCCGGTCAAGCCGGCGCCGCACAGGCTCGTGATCCAGGTCAACCAGAACGATGCCGCCGTGATGAATCTCGCGCTCAACAACGCCACCAACGTGCTCGACTATTACCGCAAGAAGGGCGAAGAGGCCGACGTCGAGATCGTGGCGTTCGGTCCTGGATTGCACATGCTGCGCAAGGACACGACGCCGGTCGCCGATCGCATTCACGCCATGACGGACCTCGCCTTCCCAAACAAGGTTCGCTTCGCCGCATGCGGCGTCACCCGGGAGGGGATGGAAAAGAAGGAAGGCAAGCCGCTCGAGCTGCTGCCGGAGGTTTCCATGGTTGCCTCGGGTGTCGTGCGCATGATGGAGCTGCAGGAAAAGGGCTGGAGCTACGTCCGGCCGTAGACAGGAACCAACAAGGGGAGGCCGGGATGATGCGCAAGCTGCTGTTCGTGCTGGCTGTGTCGCTGCTCGCGTTGCCCGCTTCCGCCCAAACTGCCACCAGGCCCGGCGCTGCCAAACAGACGACGGAACCGGTCGCGTCTGCGCCCGCGCGAGGGAACCGGTCGGTGCGGGCCACTCAACAGCGGACGGCCGAAGAGGACGTGAAAGATCGCATCAATGCAGGCACGGTCGGATTAGCCGCCGGGCTCCTTGAAGGCGCACCACTCCGCTTCGCGACCGAGATCTCGCGCGTGGTCAACGAGAGCGGAAAGGTGCACGTGCTTCCGGTGGTGACGCGCGGACCGACCGAGAATGTCAACGATGTGCTCTATCTGAAGGGGATCGACATCGCGATCATCAACAGCGATTCGCTCGACGAGTATCGCGCGCAGGTGCCCGAGATCGGAAAGCGCATCGTGCATGTGATGAACCTGTTCCCGTCGGAGCTGCATGTCTTCGTGCGTCCCGAGATCAATTCGCTCGCCGACCTCGCGGGCAAGAAGGTGAACTTCAACACGCAGGGCACGGCCGCCGCCTATTCGGGTCCACTCATCTTCAGTCGTCTCGGCATCGAGGTGGAGAAGGCCTTCGTGCCTCACCCGGCCGCGCTGGAGCAGATGCGCAAAGGCGAGATGGCGGCTGTGGTTTTCGTCACGTCGAAGCCGGTGGACGCGTTCGTCAAGCGCAAATGGGACGACGGCTTCAAGTTCCTGCCGGTCCCCTGGGGTGCCAAGCTGGCGGACTATTATGTGCCGGCCTCTCTGACGTCGGCCGACTATCCTGCTTTGGTGCAAGCAGGGCGGGATATCGAGACGATCGCGGTGCCGACGGTGCTGGTCGCCTATAACTGGAATCCGGGTACCCCACGCCATGACAGGGTCACCGCTTTCGTGAATGAACTGTTCAGCAGGCTCGATCAGCTGCGCGCGTCCGGCTTCGATCCGAAGTGGAAGGAGGCCAATCCCGGTGCGGGCGTTCCCGGACTGCAGCGCCTCAAGGCGGCTGAGAACTGGCAGGAGTCCCAAATGTCCAATCGGACGGGACGTCCATGAGACGGCTCGCCGCCGTCCTGTTCGCCAGCCTTGAGATCGCGGAAGCCCATGGTCAATCCGCCTCCAGCACGCTTAGGGGTCTGGACCAATGCTTTGCCCAGACGCGTGCAGCGGAAGCTGCCTGCGATCAGGCGGGCATCGACACCGCGCTGCGTCTCGGATGCAGGCTGAAGGCACACAGCGCGGAGAAACGGTGCCTCGACAGCCTGTTCGCCAACAAAGACGAGGTCCGACAACCCGACGATATCCCCTCCAAACCGCACGCCGGTATGCAGCCGTTGCCACCCGAAGCTGAACCGGCGCCGGCGATGACGCCGGCCAATCGGGACGACGCAATCGCGGGACTGTCAATCGCCGAGGGCTGGTTGATCAGCGAGACCACGTCTCCAAGGGACTTCTCGCCGCTCTTTGTCGCCAAATTGTATGCGCTTGCCCCGGTGACGGCCAATGCACCAGAAATGCTCGTGCTACGTTGCCGTAACCAGCGGACCGAGCTGTCCCTCGGCTCCAATGGCCTCTGGCGCGCGTTGCGCGGAGGGGAAGTCGACGTCGCGATCTCTCCCGACCAGGCCACGGCGCGGCCAATGCGTTGGCGATTGGCATCTGACGGTCGCACGGCGTCCATGCCGGAGGATCCGGTCCAATTGGTACGCGCATTGCGCGCCGGAAAGACGTCTATCTCCGTTACCGACGGTGCGGGGCGCAACACCAGCGCCATCTTCGAGCTCGCCGGCGTCGATTCCGTCCGCGCCAGGCTCGCAAGCGCCTGTCGTTGGGCGAGTGCGACGGTCGAATCCCGAGGACGATGAACGGATTTTGCGCCGAGGATGCATTCGCGCGCGCCGAAATTCTAATATATTGGCATCTCATTCCCGGCATTCGCTGTTTCCCGCGCTAGGCTCTCTCCCAAGCAAATGCGGCTGCCGAAACAGCGCTCGGATAGGGGCTATGGACCAGCAAAAGCTCGATCGCGCGATCGGTCGTCGCTTGAAGACGGTGCGGACGCAAGCCGGCATGACGCTGAATGAGCTGGCGGCGCGCTCCGGCGTCAGCCGGGCCATGATCGGGCGGGTGGAGCGGGCGCAGAGCAGTGCGACGGCGTCGCTGCTCAACAAGCTCTGTGCCGCGCTCGACGTGTCGCTCAGCGACGTCGTCGCGCTCGCCGAGAAGCCGCCGGAGCGGCTGGTGCGGCTCGCCGACCAGCCGCACTGGCGCGATCCCGACAGTGGCTATCGCCGCCGGCACGCCTCGCCGACGGACGCGGCGAGCGGCATCGAGGTCATCGTCGTCGATTTGCCGGCCGGCGCGCGGGTGCCGTACAGCCCCTGGGGGCGCAACGCCTTCACCCAGCAGCTGCTGATGCTGGAGGGCGCGATCGCCGTGCACATCGACGCCAAGGCGGTTCGCCTGCGCGAAGGCGACTGTCTCGACTTCGACGTGATGCGCGCGGTGATCTTCGAGAACGAGACTAGACAGGACGCGCGCTACGTCATCATCACGCGCCGCGGCGCGTCCTACGGCAAGATGTGAGACCGTGACGATGCAGATCCGCACCGGCGACACCTTTGATCCGCGCGTCATCGCGCTGCTCGACCATCACGTCACGGCGGCGCGAGCACAGACCGCGCCGGGCAGTGCGCATGCGCTTGACCTCGCCGGGCTTCGTGCCCCGGAAGTCGCGTTCTGGACCGGCTGGGACGGCGACACGCTGGTCGTCACCGGTGCGCTGAAGTCGCTGTCGGGAGCGCATGGCGAGGTGAAGTCGATGCATACGCTCCAGACCACGCGGCGGCGCGGCTTTGGCGGTGAGATGCTCCGCCACATCATCACGGAAGCCCGCGCGCGCGGCATGGCGCGGCTCAGCCTCGAGACCGGCTCGTGGGACTATTTCAAGCCGGCGCACGCGCTCTACCAGGCGCGTGGCTTTGTCCTCTGCGGCCCGTTCCAGGGCTATGTCGAGGATCCCAACAGCCTGTTCCTGACCCTGGATCTGTCGGCGAGCCGTTAGCTCAGGAGCGCGTCTCCTCGATCCTGTCGAGCACGCGTTCGGGCGCAATGTCGCGGCTTGCCTCCTCCAGATCCCGCTTGGAGTCGGGCTGGACGTCGAGCCGCTCGGCGATCTGCGTGAGGAGGCGGGCAACCTTGGTCAATTCGTGCTCGGCGAGAAGGCTGATCTGAAGATCGAGATCGGCGCGCTTGTCCGCTGCTGCGCTCATGCGGTTCTGTGAGATCAGCACGAATGTCGACAGGAAGATCGCCTCGACCGAAGCAATCATCGCGAGCACCACGAAGCTCTCGTCCCAGGCCGGGATTCCCGGCAGCCAATGCAGATTGGCGATGATCCAGAAGCCGAACACCGCGACATGGAGGTAGACGAAGGCCATGCTGCCGGTGAACGCCGTGATCGCATCGGCAAGCTTTTCTTGACCCCTGGCACCGCGCTGCTCGCGGCGGCGGCGCTCGACCAGGGCCTGGATGTTGCGCTCGAGCGTCGGGCTCAATCCCTCGCCGGGATCATGGGTGATATCGTTACGCACGGGGCAGCAACGGCGGACGGAAGCGGCTGTTCCTGGACTCAGCTGCGGGAAAATGCGCGCCGCCCCTCAAAATGAGTTGCGTACCTCAAAACACCTCTGCTAGCCTTCAGCCATGGCCGAGACGCTCACCACGACCGCGCTGACGCTGAAGGACATTGCCCGCCAGGCCGGCGTCAGCCTCGCGACGGTGGACCGCGTCCTGCACAATCGCCCGGGCGTGCGGCCGGACACGGTCCGGCGCGTCAAAGAGGCGATCGAGCGCAATTCGTTCCAGCCGCACGTGGCCGCCGCCGAGCTCGCCCGCGGCCGCGCCCGCCGTTTCGCTTTCGTGATGCCGTCGGGGCCGAACCCGTTCATGCAGCAGATCCAGGATTATCTCGGTGAGATGTCGGGCTGGCTGTCGTCCCGTCGCCTCGGCGTCGAGACGGTCGCAACCGACGTGTTCGATCCGTCCGTGCTCGCCGCTTCCCTGGAAGGGCTCTCGGACGATTACGACGGCATCGCCGTGGTGGCGCTGGACCATCCCGGCGTCCGCGCCGCCATCGACGATCTCGTCGATGCCGGCGCCAAGGTCGTGACGCTGGTCTCGGACGTGCCGTCGTCGCGCCGGCACCATTATGTCGGCATCGACAACATTGCCGCGGGACGCACCGCCGGTGCGCTGGTGGGGCGGCTGGTCGGACAAAAGTCCGGCAAGGTTGCGATCGTCGCGGGCTCGCAGGGCTTGCGCGACCATGCCGAGCGCATTTTTGGCTTCAACCAGGTGATGGCGTCGGAATTCCCCGGCCTCAGTGTGCTGCCGGTGCTCGAAGGACGCGACGAGGACGCGCGTTCGGAACAATTGTTGGCGCGGCTGCTGGGCAGGCATGCTGACATTGTCGGCCTTTATAATGTCGGCGCCGGCACGCAAGGCGTCGCCAACGCGTTGAATGAGAAGGCCTTGAGCGATGCCGGCCGCGACAGGCAGGTGGTGTTCGTCGGACACGACGTCACCGCGCTGACGCGCCGGCTGCTGCTGCAGGGTGTGATGCATGCCGCGATCTCGCAGAACCCCGGACACGAAGCGCGCGCCGCCGTGCGCGTGCTGCTCGCGCTCGCCCGTGGCGAGCCGATCTTGCGCGAACAGGAGAAGATCAGGATCGACATCGTGATGCGAGACAATCTGCCTTAGCGGCAGGTGGATTCAAAACGACCCGTTGCGGATAAGGCGACCTTGAGTTCGCGCACCGCAACAGGCGAAAGGGAGGACGGCGTGTATCTCGGAATCGACATCGGCACATCAGGTGTGAAAGCGGTGCTCGTGAGCGAAGCCGGCGCGGTTGTCGCGACGGCGGCGCGCGAGCTTGCGCTGTCGCATTCCGCGCCGCTGTGGTCCGAGCAGGATCCCGATGGCTGGGTCGATGCGGCGGTCGGCGCGGTCGACGATCTTGCCGCCCGCCATCCGCGCGAGGTCGCGCGGGTGCGCGGCATCGGGCTATCCGGCCAGATGCATGGCGCGACGCTGCTGGACGAGGACGGAGCGCCGCTGCGTCCCGCGATCCTCTGGAACGACGGCCGCTCGCATGCCGAATGCGTCGCGCTGGAGCGGCGCTGCCCGTCGCTGCACACGATCGCCGGCAATCTGGCCATGCCCGGCTTCACCGCGCCGAAGCTGCTGTGGGTCGCCAGGCACGAGCCAAAGATCTTCGCGCGCGTCGCGAAGGTGCTGCTGCCGAAGGCCTATGTCCGCTATCGCCTGACCGGCGAGATGATCGAGGACATGTCGGATGCGGCCGGCACGCTGTGGCTCGACGTCGGTCTGCGCCGCTGGTCGCCCTTGCTGCTGCATGCCACCGGGCTCGATCTCCACCACATGCCACGGCTGGTCGAGGGCAGCGACGTCAGCGCGACGCTTGCGCCGGATTACGCGCAACGCTGGCGCATGGCAAAGAATGTCGTGATCGCCGGCGGCGCCGGCGACAATGCCGCGAGCGCGATCGGGCTCGGCGCCATCGCGCCGGGCGATGCCTTCCTGTCGCTTGGCACATCCGGCGTGGTGTTCCGCGTCACGGATCGGTTTGCACCGGCGCCGGTCTCGGCGGTCCATGCATTCTGTCATGCACTGCCCGGCCGCTGGCATCAGATGGGCGTGATGCTGTCGGCTGCGGCTTCGCTGGCCTGGCTCGCGGGCGTGATGGAGACGCCGGCGGCAGCGCTGCTGGCGCCGCTCGGCGAGCGTGTCGATGGACCGAGCCCGGTCCAATTCCTGCCTTATCTCGACGGCGAGCGCACGCCGCACAACGATGCCGCCGCCAGCGGCGCCTTTGTCGGCCTGCGCGGCGCGACCGGGCGCTCCCAGATCGTTCAGGCCGTGCTCGAAGGCGTCGCCTTCGCCGCGCGCGACAATCTGTCGGCGCTGAGCACGGCCGGCGGACCGGTTCCCGAGGTCGATCTCGTCGGCGGCGGCTCGCGCTCGCCGCTGTGGGCGCAGATCTGCGCCGATGTGCTCGGCATTCCCGTCCACCGCGTCGAGGAGGGCGAGGTCGGTGCGGCGCTCGGCGCCGCCAGGCTCGGCCGGCTCGCCGCCACCGGCGAAGACGCGGCTGCGGTTTGCACTCGTCCGCGCCGGCTCGCGAGCTTCACGCCTCGCGCATCGGTCGCTGCCGCCTATGACGAGGCCTATCGCCGCTGGCGCGAGCTTTATCCTGCTTTGAAGGAGTGTGCCTGAGTGAACGCGTCTGTGAAATTCTTCGATACAACAGTGCCTGTCGCCTTCGCCGGCGGGGATGCGGGAAACACGCCCGCGTTCCGCTGGTACGACAAGGACCGCCTCGTCCATGGCCGCAGGATGGAAGAGCATTTGCGTTTTGCGGTCTGCTATTGGCACTCGTTGTGCTGGCCCGGCGGCGATCCCTTTGGCGGCGAGACGTTCCTGCGGCCCTGGCACCATGGCACTGATGCGATGGTGCAGGCGCGCGCCAAGGCCGACGTCGCCTTCGAGCTGTTTCGTCTGCTCGACGTGCCCTTCTTCACCTTCCACGACGTCGATGCGGCGCCGGAAGGCAACTCGCTTGGCGAATCTGTCGCCAACCTCAATGCCATCGCCGATCTGCTCGAAGCCAAGATGGCCTCGAGCAAAGTGCGCCTGCTCTGGGGTACCGCCAATCTGTTCACGCACCGCCGCTACATGGCGGGCGCGGCCACCAATCCAGACCCCGAGATATTCACCTATGCCGCCGGCCAGGTCCGCGCCGCGCTGGAGGTGACGCACCGTCTCGGCGGCCAGAACTACGTGCTGTGGGGCGGGCGCGAGGGCTACGAGACGCTGCTCAACACTGATCTCGAGCGCGAGCTCGACCAGCTCGGCCGCTTCGTCTCGCTGGTCGTCGAGCACAAGCACAAGATCGGCTTCAAGGGGCCGATTCTGATCGAGCCGAAGCCGAAGGAGCCGACCAAGCATCAATATGATTTCGACGTCGCCACTTGCTACGGCTTCCTCGCGCGTTACGACCTGCTGAAGGACGTCAAGCTCAACATCGAGCAGAACCACGCCATCCTCGCCGGCCACTCCTTCCATCACGAGGTCGCGCTCGCGGAGGCGCTGGGTGTGTTCGGCTCGCTCGACATCAACCGCGGCGACGATCTGCTCGGCTGGGACACTGACCAATTCGCGATGAACGTGCCCGAGCTTGCCCTGGTGTTCCACGAACTCCTGAGCCGCGGCGGCTTCAGCTCCGGCGGGCTGAATTTCGACGCCAAGATCCGCCGCCAGTCGATCGATCCCGACGATCTGATCCATGCCCATGTCGGCTCGATGGATGCCTGCGCGCGGGCGTTGCTCGCCGCCGCGGACATGCTCGACGCGGGCGTGCTCACTGCGCCGCTCGCGAAACGCTACGAGGGATGGGCCGGGCCCGAGGGCCGCGCCATTCTCGGCGGCCAGCGCTCGCTCGCCGAACTTGCCGACCGCGCGCACGGCCCGGGCTTTGACCCGCAGCCGCGCTCGGGGCGGCAGGAATATCTGGAATCCCTCGTCAACCGCTACGTCTGAGGAAGGCCGCTGATGACAAATGCACAAGCGACACCGGTCCTCGAATTGACCGGCATCGGCAAGGAGTTCGGCGCGATCCGCGCGCTGCATGAAGTCGACATGCAAGTCCTCCCCGGCGAGGTCGTCGGCCTGATGGGCGACAACGGCGCGGGCAAGTCGACGCTGGTCAAGATCATCGCCGGCAATTTCCGCCCCAGCCACGGCGAAATCCGTTTCGCCGGCAGCGCGGTTCATTTCAACCGGCCCGTCGATGCCCGCGGCGTCGGCATCGAGGTGGTCTATCAGGACCTTGCGCTCGCCGACAATCTCACCGCGGCAGCCAACGTCTTTCTCGGCCGCGAGCTGAAGCGCAGGATCGGGCCGTTCGCGTTGCTAGACCACAAGGCGATGGCTGCGCGTGCGCTGGAGCTGTTCGGCGAGCTGCGCTCGGAGACGCGCCCCGACGACCTCGTCAAGCAGATGTCGGGCGGCCAGCGCCAGGCGGTTGCGATCGCGCGGACGCGGCTCTCCAACGCGAAGCTGGTCATGATGGACGAGCCCACGGCCGCGATCTCGGTCCGTCAGGTCGAGCAGGTGCTCGGCCTGATCCACCGGCTGAAGGAGCAGGGCGTTGCCGTGATGCTGATCTCGCATCGCATGCCCGACGTGTTCGCGGTGTGCGATCGCGTCATCGTCATGCGCCGCGGCGAAAAGCGGGCCGACAAGCCCATCCACCAGACCTCCCCCGAGGAAGTCACCGCCCTGATCACCGGCGCGAAGGAGGCGGCGTGATGGCCATGCCCATGGAATCCCCGATCACCTTCTCGAATGTCGGCAAGATCAGATGGTGGCAGCGCGGCATCTTCGCGTCCCAGACCGGCTATGTCCTGCTCGCGCTGGCAGTGCTGCTGGTGGTCATGCATTTCGCCAGCCCGTACTTCTTCACCGAAGGCAACATGCAGAACGTGGCGAAGAATTTCTCCTTCATCGCCATTGCGACGCTCGGCGTCACCTTCGTGATCATCACCGGCGGCATCGATCTGTCGGTGGGCTCGATGATGTGCTTCTCCGCCATGGTCACCTCGATGGTGATGACCGAGCTCTCGGCGCCCGGCTCGGCCGCGGGCTCCCTGTTGGTGCACATGGCGGCCGACGGCAAGACGGTGCTCGCCAATGTCCCCGGCCTGATCCTGGTGGTCTCGCTCCTCGCCGGTCTCGGCGTCGCGCTGCTCGCCGGCCTCGTCAACGGCTTCTGCATCGCGGTGCTCGGGCTGTCGCCGTTCGTCACCACGCTCGGCATGCTCTCGATCGTGCGCGGGCTCGGCTATGTCGTCTCCAACGGACGCGGCAGCTTTCCGGGTGGGCCGGATGCCGATTATTTCTACGCGCTCACATCGGGCGACGTGCTCGGCGTGCCCGTGCCATTCATTTATCTGATCGTCCTCGCGCTGGCGATGGCCGTGGTGCTGCACCACAGCTCGTTCGGCCGTCACGTGTTCGCGCTCGGCGGCAACGAGAAGGCGGCCGAACTCACCGGCATCCCGGTCGTGCGGGTGAAGATCGAGGTCTATGTGATCTGCGCGCTCGCCGCAGGCCTCCAGGGCATCATCATCTCGGGCTGGCTTGGGTCGGCGCCGGCCAACATGGCGACGTCCTACGAGCTCAACGTGATCGCCGCGGCCGTCATCGGTGGCGCCAATCTCGCCGGCGGCATCGGTGGTCCGCTCGGCGCCATCGTCGGCTGCGTGCTGCTCGAGGTGATCCGCAACGGCCTCGTGCTCGCCCAGGTCAGCTCCTACTGGCAGCAGACGCTGGTGGGCGTGATCATCATCCTGGCCGTATTGGTCGACCGCATCCGCTCGCGGATGATCTGAAACGAAATCGTTCCGGGACGGCAACGAAAATGCCGCCTGTCCGCTTCCCGGACGATCTCAAGAGGACAGGCGCCAAAGAAGGGTGGAGGAGACGATGAGGAAATATCTTCTTGCCGGCATCGCCGTCGCGATGATGGCTACGCCGGCGTTTGCCGCAAACTACCGGTTCGTGATCGTGCCCAAGGCGATGAACAATCCGTTCTTCGACTTCGCGCGCGACGGCTGCCTGAAGCGCGCCAAGGAGCTCGGCAATATCGAGTGCATCTACAAGGGACCGGTCGAGCACGAGCCGGCGACGCAGGCCCAGATCATCCAGGATTTCGTCACCCAGAAGGTCGACGGCCTCGCCATTTCGGTTGCCGACGTCGCGGCGATGACCAAGTCGATCGACGCGGCGACCGCGGCCGGCATCCCCGTCATCACCTTCGACGCCGATGCGCCCGGCGCCAAGCGCATCGCCTATATCGGCACCAACAACAAGGAGTTCGGCGTCGCCCTCGGCAAGCAGCTCCTGAAGCTGCGGCCCGACGGCGGCAAATACGCCATGGTCTCGGGTGGTCCCGGCGCCAAGAACCTCGCCGAACGCGTCGACGGCGTCCGCGAGGCGTTGAAGGGCTCGAAATGGACCGAGGTCGCGGGCTCTCCGACGTTCTGCAACGACGATCCCGCGCTGGCGGTTCAGCAGATGACGGACATGCGCACCGCGACGCCCGACCTCGCCGCGATCGTTCCCATCGGCGGCTGGCCGATGTTCGCCCCCGAAGGCTTCAAGGCCTTCGCCTCCAGATACAAGAAGGATATCGACTCCGGCAAGTTCACGCTTGTCGTCGCCGATACGCTGAAGATGCAGCTCGAGCTGTTGCGCGATGGCTATGCCAATGCGCTGGTTGGCCAGCGTCCGTTCGAGATGGGCGAGAAGGCGATGGACACGCTGCTCGCCATCAAGAAGGGCGAGAAGGTGCCGGAGATCGTTTATACCGGCCTCGATCTCGTCACCAAGGACAACGTTGCGCAGATGTTGAAGTAGGAGCGTCGCCAGCCCCGCGCTCCTGCGTGCCTCTCCCGCTTGCGGTTTTCGCAAGCGGGAGAGATGATTTGGCTGTTGGGGAAGACTGTTGAAGGCAATGGGAATGAAAAGGTCGCGGCTCGGCTCTCTCGATGTCACCTCACTCGGCCTCGGTTCCGCCCCGCTCGGCGGATTGTTCACCCCCGTCAGCGATGCCGATGCGGAAGCGACGATCGCCCGCGCCTGGTCGCTCGGAATCCGCTTCTTCGACACCGCGCCGCTCTACGGCTTTGGCCTCGCGGAGCGACGCTTGGGCGCATTCCTGCGGCAACAGCCCCGTGACTCCTACGCCATCTCGACCAAGGTCGGCCGCCTGCTGCGTGCGCCCGATGGCGTTGCCGCCGAGGACGAGCATTACAAGGGTACCCCGCGCGAGCGGCCGGTGTTCGATTTCAGTTATGACGGCGTGATGCGATCGGTGGAGGAAAGCCTGACGCGGCTTGGGCTCGACCGCGTCGATGTCCTGCTCGTGCATGATCCCGACGATCACTACGACGACGCCGTCGCCGGCGCCTTCCGCGCGCTCCAGCGCCTGCGCACGGAGGGAGCCGTCAAGGCGATCGGTGCGGGCATGAACCAGTCGGGCATGCTGGTCCGGTTCGCAGAGGCCGTTCCGGTCGACTGCTTCCTGCTCGCCGGCCGCTACACGCTGCTCGACCAGGGCGCGCTGAATGCGCTATTCCCGGTCTGCGCCGCGAAGAACATCGGCATCCTGCTCGGCGGCATCTACAACAGCGGCATCCTGGCCAATCCGCACACGGGCGCGAAGTTCAACTATCAGGACGCCGATGCGGCCCTCGTCGCCCGTGCGCTGGCGCTCGACGAGCTCTGCCGCAAGCACGGCACCGAGCTAAAAGCCGCCGCGCTGCAGTTCTGCATGGCCCATCCGGCGGTCACGGTCGCCGTGATGGGCGCACGCAACGCCGCGGAAGTTGCCGACAACATCGCGATGTCGGAGATGGCGGTGCCGGCGGCGTTCTGGCAGGAGCTGCGTGCGCGAAAACTCGTCGATGCCCGGGCGCCATTGCCGGGCGGAGCGTAAGGCATGATCGTCGACGGCCACCAGCATTTCTGGGATCCCGCGCGCGCCGACTATCCCTGGATGGACGCGCCCGAGCTCACGCCGATCCGGCGTGCCTTCGGTCCGGCCGATCTCGAGCCGCTCTTGAAAGCCAACGGCATCGACGCGAGCATCCTGGTGCAGTGCCGCTCCGCCCTGGCGGAGACCGAGGAATTCTTGGCGACCGCGCATGCGACGCAATCGGTGATCGGCGTCATCGGCTGGGCCGATCTGACCGATGCTGAACTTGGCGAGACGCTGGACCGGCTGCGTGCTTCGCCCGGCGGCGACAAGCTGGTCGGCATCCGCCACCAGGTCCATGACGAGGCCGACCCGGATTGGTTGTTGCGCGAGGACGTTCAGCGCGGCCTCACGGCCGTGTTCGCGCACGATCTCGCCTACGATTTCCTGGTCCGCACCCGCGAGCTGCCGGCCGCGATCGCAACCGCACAAGCGTTCCCGCAGGCGCGCTTCGTGCTCGACCACGCAGCCAAGCCGCCGATCGCCGATGGCGGAAGCAACGAATGGTCCAATGGCATCGCGGCACTCGCGGCCTGCGGCAATGTCTGGTGCAAGGTCTCGGGGCTGGCGACGGAAGCGGTGTGGAACGACTGGAATGCGGAGCGCCTGTTTCCGTTCGTCGCGCACGCCGCGACATGCTTTGGCGAAGATCGCCTGATCTTCGGCTCGGACTGGCCGGTATGTTTGCTCGCGGGGAGCTATGGTGAGATCAAGGGCGCGCTGGAAGCGTGCCTGATGAAGCTCGGGCTGCAGGTGCGGGAGAAGGCGTTTGGCGTGAATGCCAAGGCTGCGTATCGGCTGGCGGTTGGTTGAACCCGCCAGCGCGTGTCGCTCAGTGTTCTCCCCCAAACACCCGATCCAGCGCCGCATCGTACGTCGTCTGCACCAGCTCCGGATGCAACTTCGCCAGCGTCTCCATCATCACGCCGGAATTGATCTCGAGCACACGCCAGACACCGTCGACGTGCACGAGATCGATGGAGGCGAAGGTGATGCCGATGGCATTGGCGGCGTCGATGGCGAGCTTTGCGCAGGCTGCGCGTAGATCGCCGTCCCGCATCAGCACGGGCTTTGCGCCCGCATCGAGATTGTGCCGCCAATCCGAGCCACGCTGCTTGCTGTAGACGACGAGTGGCACATCATCGAGCAGGACCACGCGTACTTCGTCCTCGATCACGACATAGGGCGAGATCACGAGACCGGCGCTCATCGAAAAGGCCTCGCCAACCGCGTGATCGAGCTCCGTTTCCGTCGTGACGTTGAAGACCGATCGTCCCGACGTCCCCTCGTTCGGCTTCACCACCACGCCTTGCGGATTGTCGTGAAGCAGCGCCAGCATTGCCTCTCGCCAGGCGACGCCGACAACCTTCTCGCCCAACTTCGGGTTGAGGAAGAGATGATGCGGAATGCAGGGCACGCCCTCGAGCGCCAGCACCTCGGCGGTGGCCGATTTGTCGTTGGCCAGGCGGTGCGCGATGGCGCTGTTGAGGCCGATGTCGTAGCCGAACGCGAAGCGGCGCTGCTCGCCCCGGCGCATCGCGAGCAGCCAGCCATCGGCGCGGACATCGAGCGCGATGCCATGGGTTGCGCAATAGCGCTTGATCGCCTGCACGAAGATCCGCTCGCCGCTCGCCATCTGTCAGTCGCCAGTCCCAGTCGCCAGTTCCAGTTGGCGCCAAAAGCCGCAAAAATGCGGGAAAACGCGCCAAACCGGAGTGAAATCAGAGCTATTCTTAATGAAATTCTCGAGAGCGGCACGGAAATTAAGTGCTGTATTCGAGCCCCGGAGGGAAAAGAAATTGCCCTCGGCGCGCGCCGGACAGCAGATCCATTAATGATGTGACCATTTCCGCCGCAAATGCCGGTTTGACCGGCATCAATTGCATCCGGAACGAGGTTGATTATTGGTCTCAATGGCGTAGATCACACTCGCGAAATCCTCCGCCATGGCAATGGTGTCCGCCCCGCTTTCAGGGGCCGGGCAGCGCTTTTGCCCTAAAACCGCAATTATTCGGAATATCGAAAATCATGAGCGCGTTTTACCGAGAGAAGGTTCTTTCCGTCCAGCACTGGACCGACACCCTGTTCAGCTTTCGCGCCACCCGCGATTCCGGCTTCCGCTTCCAGAACGGCCAGTTCGCGATGATCGGCCTTGAGGTTGAGGGTCGCCCGCTGCTCCGCGCCTACAGCATGGCGAGCGCCAACCACGAGGAAGAGCTCGAGTTCTTCTCGATCAAGGTTCAGGACGGCCCGCTGACGTCGCGTTTGCAGAAGATCAAGGAAGGCGACACCATCCTGGTCGGCCGCAAGGCGACCGGCACGCTGATCACCGACAATCTCATTCCCGGCAAGCGGCTGATGCTGCTCTCGACCGGCACGGGCCTGGCGCCCTTCGCCAGCCTGATCAAGGACCCCGAGGTTTACGACCAGTTCGACAGCATCGTGCTGGTGCATGGCTGCCGTCAGGTCTCCGAGCTCGCCTATGGCGAGAAGCTCGTCGCCGGTCTTCGCGAGGACGAGCTCTTCGGCGAGTTGCTCGCGGACAAGCTCATCTACTACCCGACCGTGACCCGCGAGCCGTTCAAGAACCGCGGCCGCATCACCGACCTCATCAGCTCCGAGCAGATCTTCAACGACATCGGCCAGGGTCCACTCGACATCGCGACCGACCGCATCATGATGTGCGGCAGCCCGGCGATGCTCGAAGAGCTGAAACTGATGTTCGAGGGCCGCGACTTCGTCGAGGGCTCCGGCAACAAGCCCGGCCATTTCGTGATCGAAAAGGCGTTCGTCGAGCGGTAGGCCCTCTCGTGTCGTCCTGGCAAAAGCCAGGACCCATACCCGCCGAATGAAGTTTGGCGAAGGCTGGTCGTTGTCAGTCTTCGAATCCGCCACGCTTAGGGGTCATGGCTTTCGCCAGGACGACGGCTGTGGGTAAAGCGTTTTAACCGGTTAGTGCCCCGGGCCTCCCCACCAGCCTCTGCTGCACCGCAAAAGCCCGCCCATCGGGCTGATTGATTTGTCCCCGCCGAATTCGCTAGCGTGAAACAACCGCCGCGTCATATCCGTATGACAGGCGCGGGCGTATCGTACCGCCTCATGCTGGCGAGAGGATGGGAATCGTGGCCGACGAGAATAAGACGCAGGAGTCCCCCAACTTATCGCCCAAACGGCTGCCGCTGGCGGAAGAGGGGATCATGGAGACCCTGCTGCTGCCATTCTCCCCACGGTTCATCGTCCTGACGATCTGCGCGGTGGTCACCGCGCTGCTGATCGGCATCGGCATCGCCGACCGCAAGATCTTCGACATCCTGCTGATCCCGATCCTGATCTTCGGCGCGCTGACGGCTCTTGGCGTTCGCGACCTCATGCAGAAAGGCCATGCCGTTCTGCGCAACTACCCGATCTCGGCCCATATCCGTTTTTTGCTCGAAGAGATACGGCCGGAGATGCGGCAGTACTTCTTCGAGAGCGAGAAGGACGGCATGCCGTTCTCGCGCGACATCCGTGCGGTGGTCTATCAGCGCGCCAAGATGCAGCTCGACAAGCGTCCGTTCGGCACCCAGGAGGACGTCTACCGCCAGGGTTATGAGTGGATGCATCACTCGGTCTCGCCGAAGACGCATGCCGAGGAGAAATTCCGCGTCACCATTGGCGGGCCGGATTGCGCCAAGCCGTATTCGGCTTCGGTGTTCAACATCTCCGCGATGAGTTTTGGCGCGCTCAGCCCGAACGCCGTGCGCGCGCTGAATGCCGGCGCCAAGAAGGGCGGCTTCGCGCACGACACCGGCGAGGGCGGCTTCAGCCCCTATCACGCGGAGATGGGTGGCGACATCATCTGGGAGATCGGTTCGGGCTATTTCGGGTGCCGTCATCTCGACGGCACCTTCGATCCCGAAGCCTTCGCGCGCGTCGCGAGCCAGGACCAGATCAAGATGGTCGAGCTCAAGATCAGCCAGGGCGCCAAGCCCGGTCATGGCGGCGTGCTGCCGGCGGCGAAAGTCTCGGAGGAGATTTCCAAGATCCGCGGGGTCGCCATGGGCGAGGATTGCATCTCGCCGGCCTCGCATCGCGCCTTCTCGACGCCTGTTGGCATGATGCAGTTCATCGGCGAGATGCGAAAGCTCTCCGGCGGCAAGCCGACCGGCTTCAAACTGTGCATCGGCCATCCCTGGGAATTTTTGGCAATCTGCAAGGCGATGATCGAGACCGGCATCTATCCCGACTTCATCGTCGTCGACGGCAACGAGGGCGGCACCGGCGCCGCGCCACTGGAGTTCATGGACCATCTGGGCATGCCCATGCGCGAGGGCGTCAGTTTCGTCCACAACGCCCTGATCGGCATCAACGCGCGCGACCGCATCAAGATCGGCGCCTCCGGCAAGATCGCCACCGCCTTCGACATGGCGCGCGCCATGTCGATCGGCGCGGACTACTGCAATTCTGCGCGCGGCTTCATGTTCTCGCTCGGCTGCATCCAGTCGCTGAGCTGCCACACCGACCGCTGCCCGACCGGCGTCGCGACCCAGGACCCGACGCGGGCGCGCGCGCTCTATGTGCCGCTCAAGATCGACCGTGTGCACAATTATCACCTTGCGACGCTGCACTCGCTGACCGAGCTGATCGCCGCGGCCGGTCTCGAACATCCGCAGCAGCTGCGCCCGATCCATTTCTCCCAGCGCACCTCGACGACGGACGTGAGATCCTTCGCGCAGCTTTATCCGTCGCTGCGCCCGGGCGAACTGCTCGAAGGCACCGAAGACCCGCGCTTCCGCGATGCCTGGCGGATGGCGCGGACGGAGACGTTCCAGCCGCTGTAGGCGCCGGTGCACTTGCAAGGCCGCGGGCCCCCGCGCGCAAAAGGCATCGCGACGAGGGCTGCGTTTAACGTTTGGTTCAACTTTGGGTGTAGATTGTTCCGATGGACGAGCGGCGCGACAAGGCAAGGCATCGCGTGCTGAAGGCCGGAACGATCGAGTTCGGCGGCGGCGGCGCGATCGACTGCACGGTCCGCAACCTGTCCGATACCGGCGCCGCGCTCGACGTCAGCAGTCCCGTCGGCATCCCCGACCATTTCAGCCTGTTCGTCCAGGCCGACGGAACACATCTCGCCTGCATCGTGATCTGGCGCAAGGAAAAGCGGATCGGGGTGAGGTTCGGGTGAGGGTCTAGAGTTTTGCGCAAGCTCTAACCACGAACTCCGCCGTCGTCCCGGACAAGCGCCAGCGCAGATCCGGGACCCATACCGCGTGATCTGTCGATCATGCGCAGACAGCAGTACCGAGCAACTACCGCGTTCGCCAAACTCAATCCTGTGGCTATGGGTCCCGGATCTGCGCTCCGCTTCGCTGCGCTTGTCCGGGACGACGAGAGTGGCTCACCCCGTCTCTACTTCGCTCCGCCGGCTCGCGAGAATCTTGTCGATCCTCCGTCCGTCGAGATCGACCACCTCGATGTGCCAGTCGCCGAAGTCGAAGGCGTCGCCGACATCAGGCAGCACGTTGAATTGTTGCAGCACGAGGCCGGCGACTGTGTTGTAGCGGTGCGGCGGCAGTTCGATGCCGAGCAGCTCGCCGAATTCGTCGACCGGCATCCAGCCCGAGACCAGCAGCGAATCGTCCGCGCGCTTGACGTAGGCCGGTTCCGGCGGGCCTTCCTCGGAATGGAAGGCGCCGACGATGGATTCCAGAATGTCAGCCGTCGTCACGATGCCTTCGAAGGCGCCGTATTCGTCGTAGACGAGGCCGACATGCACCGGCGCAGCCTTCAGGATCGCCAGCACGTCGCGGGCATCGGCAGACGCCGGAATGCCGGGCGCCTCGCGAACCAGCACGCGCAAATCCGGCGTGCGCTCGTTCATGAAGGCGACCAGCAGGTCCTTGGCCTGGAGCACGCCAATCGGCTTGTCGCGGTCGCCGTCGGACACGGGAAAGCGCGAATGCGGACTCTTGGCGATGGTCGCTTGAATGCTCTCCGGCGTATCGTTCAGGTCGATCTCGTTGACCTCCGTGCGCGGCGTCATGATCGCGCCGACCGGCCGGTCGCCGAGCCGCATCACGCCCGCGATCATCTCCTTTTCACCCGACTCGAGCACGCCCGCGCTTTCGGCTTCGCTGACGAGATGATGGATTTCGTCTTCCGAGACCTTCTCTTCGGACTTGCCGCCATGGCCGAGCAGGGTGAGGATCAGCTTGCCGGAGAGATCGAGCAGGAAGACCAGCGGCAGCGAGACCTTCGCAAGCACGTGCATCGCAGGTGCAACCCTGACCGCGATGCTCTCGGGGTCGCGCAGCGCCACCTGCTTTGGCACCAGTTCGCCGACGATCAGGGTGGCGTAGGTGATGAGCGTGACAACCAGGCCCACTCCGACGATGTCGGCAATTCCTGCGGAC
This sequence comes from Bradyrhizobium sp. WSM4873, assembly GCF_055811355.1. Taxonomy (NCBI): domain Bacteria; kingdom Pseudomonadati; phylum Pseudomonadota; class Alphaproteobacteria; order Hyphomicrobiales; family Nitrobacteraceae; genus Bradyrhizobium; species Bradyrhizobium sp. WSM4873. Next base: position 25,656 of record NZ_JBVVPS010000028.1, read on the forward strand.
AGGCCGAGCTCGAGCAGCCATTGCGTCAGCCGCTGTCCGAGCGTCGCGCCCGAGAACGCGCCGGAGAGGACGCCGACCAGCGTGATCCCGATCTGCACCGTCGAGAGGAATTTGCCCGGATCAGCCGCGAGCGTCAGTGCCCGCTCGGCGCCGCGGACCCCCTTGGCGGCGAGCATCGACAGCCGGGCCGGGCGTGACGAGACCACGGCCAGCTCGGACATGGACAGCAAGCCGTTGATGACGATCAGGACGACGACGATGGCGAGTTCGGCAGAGAGCATTGATGTTCCGAGGTAAGGGAGTGTGGCGCGGATGGCGGCACCGGCCTTGATATAGGTATTCGGGGGAGAAATGCCGACGATTCTGTCGCATCCGGCATCGCCAGGGAACTTCGGCGACACCGTCCGGAAGGCACTCGAAGCCCAATACCCCGCGGAACTACGGGCATGCCGTTGCTTAACGGGCTCTTAGCGGCAACCGGCTAAGTTTTCGGCATTTGCAGGAATGTATTCGGGGGATCAGATGCGGATCGGGAAGCTCTTTGCGCTGTCGATGCTGATGGTGACGGTGTTTGCAGTCGTCCTTGGCGCCGAGGTGCTGATACCCCAGGCGCGTATCTTCGCGAACCGCTCCGACGCGATCAAGACGGTCGACGCCTTTGGTGCGACCCTGACGGTCAGTCAGCACATTGCCAGCCTTCGTGCCCCCTACATCTCCCCGATTTTCCAGGAGAACGCTGCGACGCAGGTCCAGATCGAAGCCGCCGCGAAGGCTGCGAAGGCGGCCGATGCCGCATTCGAGGGGGCAAGGCGCGCCATCATGGTGCTGGATGATTCCGGAGCGATGATCGAAAACCTGGACCGTACCGCGCGGCGGCTCAAGGATATCACCACGGCGGCAGATCGCGCGATGAGCGTTCCGCTGGCGACACGCGACAGCGCTGCGATCAAGGGCTTCCTGCCGGGCGTTGCCGAGGTCATCGGCAATATCGAGCCGATCATGAACCGGCTCGAAGCGAAGGTTATCAATGCCGATTCTTCGCTTGCGGCGCTGTTGGGCCTGGCGCGAACGGCGCAGGATCTGCGCGTCTCGGCCGGCAGTCGCGCCGCCTCGCTGTCGCCGGCGCTGAGCGCGCGCCGACCGCTCACGGCGACCGAATTCTCGCTGATGGATCGGATGCAGGGACGCGTCGAGGCCGACCGCGAACGCATCGAGGCCGGTATCGACCAGCTCGGAAGTCCGCCCCGCATCGCCACCGCGCTCAAGGCGGCGACGGATTCTTATTTCGGGAAGGCAGCGCTCGTCGTGGACAAGGAGATGCCTGCGGCACGAGCTGACGGCAAGTACGGCATCAATGCCGAAGAGCTGGCCAACGTCATCGTACCCGCCATCCAGATGTTCTACGGCGTGCGCGATGCCGCCCTGGCCGAAGCGGCCGAGCGCGCCTCGGCCGCGCGCGACGGCGCGCTTGCGATGCTCGCGCTCGCGGGCGTGGCGGTGCTGGCGCTGCTGGGGACACTCGGTGGTGTGACCATGATGCTGCGCCGGCGCGTGGTGACGCCGCTGAGCCGGCTCGCGGACGTGATCGCAACGCTTGCCGCCGGACAGCACGAGGTCGAGATTCCCGTGACCGGCCGCAACGACGAGATCAGCCAGGTGGCGGGCTCGCTCCAGCACTTCAAGGACTCGCTCTCCGCCAAGAAGGCCGCCGACGAGGCCGCCGCGGTGGAAGCCGAGGCGAAGCTTCAGCGCAGCCAGCGCATGGACCAGATCGCGCGCGATTTCGAAGCGTTGATCGGCGACGTCATCAACACGGTGTCGGCGGCATCGTCGGAGCTGGAAGTGTCGGCGGGAACGCTGACGAGCACCGCCGATCAATCGGAAAAGGTCACCGCGACGGTGGCGGCCGCCTCCGAGCAGGCCTCCACCAACGTGCAGACCGTTGCCGCGGCCGCGGAGGAAATGGCGTCTTCGGTCGACGAGATCGGCCGGCAGGTTCAGGACTCCGCGCGGGTGGCCAGCGAAGCGGTGCAGCAGGCAGCGCGTACCAACGACTATGTCGGCGAGCTCGCCAAGGCTGCGGGCCGGATCGGCGACGTGGTCGAGCTCATCAGTCAGATCGCGGGCCAGACCAATCTTCTGGCGCTCAATGCCACGATCGAGGCGGCGCGCGCCGGCGAGGCGGGGCGCGGCTTTGCCGTGGTCGCGTCCGAGGTCAAGGCGCTGGCCGAGCAGACCGCCAAGGCCACCGGCGAGATCAGCCAGCAGATCACGGGAATCCAGAGCGCGACGGAGGATTCCGTCGGCGCCATCAAGTCGATCAGCGACACCATCACCCGGATGTCCGAGATCGCATCGGCGATCGCCTCCGCGGTCGAGGAGCAGGGCGCGGCGACGCGGGAGATTTCCCGCAACGTGCAGCAGGCGGCCCGCGGCACCCAGCAGGTCTCCGCCAGCATCGTCGACGTGCAGCGCGGCGCGAGCCAGACCGGATCGGCCTCGTCCACCGTGCTCGCGTCGGCGAAGTCGCTGTCCGGCGAGAGCAGCCGCCTCAAGGTCGAGGTCGGGAAGTTCCTGGACGCGATCCGGGCTGCATAACAAGGTTATTGTGGAGGGAAGCGGCTTCACCTAGGCTTGCACCGCCGGGGATGTCGCAGCCTCCCCGTGAAGTGGTGATCCCACGCAAGCGCTGCTCGCTGATGTTTGGAGCGAGCAATGGACGGGATCACGATCGAACTACCGCTTTTCCTGTTGGCCACCTTCGCCGGCGCGTTCGTCGCCGGCCTCTCCGGCTTTGCCTTCGGCCTCGTCGCGGCGTCGCTGTGGCTTTACGTGCTGACGCCGCTTCAGAGCGCCAGCCTGATCGTCGGTTTCGGCCTCCTGGTGCAGGGCTACTCGGTCTGGAAGCTGCGCAGCGCGCTCGACTGGCGCCGGCTATGGCCCTTCATGATTGGCGCCGTCGTGGGCGTGCCGGTCGGCGTGTCACTCCTGACTTCGGCCGATCCCAAGAGCGTCCGCATCGCAGTTGGAGCGATCCTGATCGTCTACAGCCTCTATGCGTTCTTCAGGCCAAAACTCAAGGTCGCGACCATCGTGGCGCCGTCCGCCGACATGACCATTGGTTTCGTCAACGGCCTGCTGGGTGGATTGACCGGCCTTGCCGGCATCATCATCACCATCTGGTGCAATCTGCGCGGTCTGCCCAAGGACGTCCAGCGCGCCACGTTCCAGCCCGTCGCAGTCGTGGTGTTCGCCACGGCGGCACTCTTCCTGGGGGCCAAGGGAGCGTTGACGTTCGAGACCGCAAAGCTGTTCGCGCTCGGCCTGCCGTTTCTCTTTGCGGGAACGTGGCTCGGGCTGAAACTGTTCGGCCGCATCGACGAGGCCACGTTCCGCAAGATCGTGCTCGCGCTGCTGTTGGTCTCGGGCGTCGCGCTGCTGTTCTGAGCCGCGCTCAGAACTCGCCGTGCAGCCGTCCCGAGAATACCGACACCGGGCCGCGATCAGCGTTGTAGGCAGGGTTGACGATCAGCTGGTAGTCGGCGGTGAGGGTGAGACTCTTGTTCAGCGCGTAGGCGTAATAGGTTTCGAGGATGCGCTCGCGGCGATAGTTGAGCGCGCCGTCGCCGATGAGAACACCGAGGCCGCCGGCGGCCAGGAAGTCGCGATAATCCTGCGAGATGGCATTGATGGCGCCACCGACGCCGACCACGTCATCGGGCCGGCCCCATTTCGTGCCCTTGATCGACAATCCCGCGGACAGGCTGCGGTGAATGTCGGTGAAGGCCAGCGTCTCGGTCTTGCCGTCATTCCAGCTCCAACGCCCGAACAGCCCGACATCCTCGGTGATCGCCTGCTCGAGGTTGAGCACGTAGCCATACTTCAGACGGCCGCGCCGGGTCTGCGCAATGTCGAGGTTGAGCGCGGGATTGTCCAGCGTCTCGCGGAAGCTGCCCATATTGGCGCTGTCGAGCCAGCCTATGGTCCTGAGCTTGCCGGGCTGGCCGAGCAGCGAGAAGCGCGTTTCGAGCTCGAGCACGTACTGGCCGCGCTCGCCGACCCTGGTGTCGAAATGATTCGAATTGGACTCGGCGACCATCAGGAAGTAGCCGCCGCGCAACGCCCACTGCTTCTGGTTCAGCTCGGCGGTGACGCCGTAGGTGAGGCCAACCTTGTCGGCGGAATAGTCGAAGGCGCCTGGCGCCCACAGCGACCAGTTCATGAAGTCCTTGCGGGTGTCCTTGGCGTAGGCGTTGCCATCGAACACGTCGATCACCGGGAATTTGCCGGCCTGCACCGTGAGCCTGGAAACATCGACCTTCTGCCCGAGCTGCAACTGGCCGCTCGCGAGCTCTTCCTGCTCGCCGCCAAAGCCGAACGTCTGACGCACGAACAGGCGCGAGGTGTTGTAATGCGGATAGGGAAAGTTCGACTTCTGCGCTTCGCCATTCGGGAAGCCGGCGGCACCGACGGTGTCGTTCAGTCCAAATCCCTGCAGCAGTTCGGGATTGTAATAGACCTCACCTCCGTCCCACAGCTTTGCGTTCAGGAACAGGCTGTTGCTCCAGGTCGCCTTGGCCTGCCTTGATGGCGAGAGCGAATTTGGGCCGGTGTAGAGGGCGGGGAACGACGGATAGCCTTGCGGCAGATACGTGCTCTGGCCGTGGATCTCCCAGCGGTCCGATTCCGTGTCGATCAGCGAGCTCTTCGGGTTGTAGCTCGGCATGCCCGGCCAATCGACCTTGCGGTTGAGGCCGAGCCGGACCGACTGGAAGTCGAGCGATGACGAATTGTACTGGGCGCCGGTGGAGAAGGCGACATTGGCGCCGTCGAAGCGGCTGTAGAGATATTCGACCCGTGCGCTCCAATGCGGTGCGAAACCGTATTCGATGCCGCCACCCGCGATCCAGCCGGGCCGCGTGTTCAGGATTTTCGGGACTGCTTCCCCTCCGGCCGGCGTGTCGAAATAGCGCTCACCCATCCAAGCAAAGCCGCCGGTGGCATAGACCAGCCATGGGCCACTGGTGTAGCCGACGCGGCCGCGCAGGCTGGCGGTGTAGTCCCATTGCTGCGTGACGGTGTTGGCGGGTGTCGCCAGGAAAGAAACGATCGAGTTGGAGGTGATGTAGTTCGGAAACGAAAAATCGCCTTCGACGCCGAGGAGCCAACCGGAATTGAGCCGGTAATTGTAGCCGGCCTGCACGCCGCCGATCATGCCGCTGAAGACGCCGCTGTCGTTGATCCCGGTGCCGTCGTTCAGCGCGAAGCGCGACGAGCCGAGGCTGTAGCCGGCGTGCGCACCGATGTAGAGGCCGGTCCAGTCATAGACGGCCTTCAGCGCAGGTGCCTTCAGCGGCAGATCGGCCGCGCGGCTGGTGGCGGGCAAAGCCAAGACGCCCGTGGCAATCGCCGCGGCCGTCCGCAAATACCTGTAACGGTGACCCCTCAACGTCAAAACGCACGCCCCCAAAGCGAGTGTGTCCACTCGCCACACTATCCCTGCCGATTCGCGGCGACCCTGTCATCAGGCTTAGGTGCTCCGCGATCGGACCTGATGATCTCAGTCCGGCGCGACTTCTTCCCAAGCCCGTTTAGCCTGTTGCGAACCTTATTGCGATTAATTCGCAATAGCAACTGATGCGGATTGCCGCAGAGGAGGGTTCCCACGGCTGTGTGACGCGGCTGCAACATCGTTTGATGGGGCGGGGAAATCTGGGCCTGGCAATAGGGGGGCTGGCTCCTTGTTGGAGACCTATCCAGGACAGGGCAAATGCGAGAAGCCGGAAAGGTCGACGGTCGGCTAACGATCAGGCAGCTAGCAGCCGCGGCAGATGCCCTTGATCTTCTTGTTGAGCATCGCGTCATCCTTGCTCACTCGCTTGTCGACCGAGGAGGCATCCTTGATGTGCGGACTGCTCGTATCCTTGCTTGCCGGAACGATCGTATTCCACCGCTGCTGCCAAAGCTTCTCGCCGATCGTGCAGAGAACCCGCGGCTCCTTGTCGACAGACGGGGCAGTCGATCGCCTCGGAGTGAGGCCTGCGACCTCGAGCGCCAGCTTGGTCCGGATCGCCTCGTTGAAATTCTCGCGATCGGTGATCGGCACGACAAAAGAGCCTGGTCCGCCGATGACGCAATCCTCGTAGTACCAGTCGATGTGCTCGATATGGCTGATATCGGTCGTTCCGTTCGGCGTCGCATTGATCAAGACCGGCAGGCCGGTGATGACGATGCCCTGCTGCAACGCTGCGTCGCGCGCTGTGGCGACTGGATCGCCCACGTTGTTGGGACCGTCGCCCGAAATGTCGATGATCTGGCGCGAGCCACGGTATGGGTTCTGTTCGAGCAGCGGCATGGCGAACTTGATCGCGCTCGAAATCGACGTGCGCGACCCGCGGAGGATTGGTGCCTTCATCAGTTCGTCTGCGAAAGCGTTGGCCGCTTCCGGTCCGTCGATCTGTCGCCAGGGGACGACTATCTTCTGGTCGTTCGTGGCTGACCATTCGAAATAGCTCAGCGCGATCTTGCCAATCGGGCCGGCCCGCAACGCCTGAAGAAATTCCCGCGAGACGATGGCTTTGGAAAAGCCGTCGCGTTGAGCTGCCAGGTCTTCCATTTCCATCGAGTAGGAAATATCGACCGCGATGACGAGTTCGACGTCCACGGCGGGCCGGCTGTCGCCCGGAGGCACTCCATGCGCCTGCGGCGCCGTCTCGGAAGATGCTTGCGTCGATGTCAGGATCGCAATCAGGATCGATCCAACCAAGACCCGCCAATTCACGCTCGCCCTCCAGCTACCCATTTACAGTCTGACACGCCAAACGTGCAATCGGAAGGGCAGTCTGGGCCAAGCCGTAGCAGAGCGGTCCTGGCGCTAAAACGGTTGACCCCGCCCGGGGGGACATCCGGGCGGGGTCGGGGCACGACACGGGGTGGATGAGGCGCCCGTGTCGGACGCAGGATCCACGTGAGATCGGCCTCAGGGCCTCAAATCAGAAGCAGGTGCGAACGCGGCCGACGTACTGGCCAAAGGCGTTGTACTGGGCGGCCCAGCCGCAGCGGTGATAGCCGTTGTAATAGGGGTCGTTGCTGGCGGCGATCGCGGAGCCGACGACGGCGGCGGTGGCGATGCCCAGGCCGACGCCGACGCCCCAGCCGAGCGGCTTGGCTTGCGCCTGCGAGGTGGTGGCGACGACGCTGCCAGTCAGGGTGAGCGCGGTGAGGGCAACTGCGAAAATCTTGGTCTTGATCGACATGTGAAACTCCATCCGGGTTGAGGCGGTCCGTTGTGGCCCGCGCACCGAGTTGGACGGAGGCTCCGCGCGTCCGGTTCGAAACCGGCAAAACCGGAGCTCGAGTCTGGCTCTTTCCCGAATGTTTCCAGGAGGATAGGCGTTAACCGAGAGGGCCTTTGGCGAGCCTGTTCACGTCGAAGTTATCAACCTCGGCAAGCAGTTCGCAAAAAGCGCGGGCGCCCTGGTCGATCAGCCGCTCGCCTTTCGCGGCGACGGCTAGCGTCGCATTGCCGATAGCGCCACTTGGGTTGAGATCCTGCGCCTGCCAGGCGAACGGTGCGGGTCGCTGCGTCGACAGCCAGCGATATTGCTGCTCCATCGCGATGCTGCTCGCGGGAAAATCCGCGATCGCATCAACGCGCACCTGATCGGGATAGCGGGCCAGCATGATTGAGGTCTCGACTGCACCGCCGTGGATGCCGTGCCGTACTTCGTCGGCCGGGAACAGCTGGTCCGCGCCCGACAGCCGCGACCACGACGTGGTCACCACGAACAGCTTCTGATGCGCGCGAAGATCTTGCGCGATCAGCATCATGGCCGCGCTGTTGCCGCCATGGCTGGTGATGATGACGAGCTTCTTCAATCCGCGGCGCGCGACGTCTTCGCCGATCGCGGTCCATTTTTTCAACGCAATGTCGGTCGGCAGCGTCTGCGTGCCCGGATAGTCGATATGCTCGGTGGAAATCCCGATCGGTTCAACGGGCAGGAAACTGGCCGGAGCGCTCTCGGGCAGGAGCTCGCGCACCCGCGTCAGATAGGCGTCGGCGATCAGCACGTCAGTCTCGAGCGGCAGATGCGGGCCGTGCTGCTCGGTCGCCGCCAGCGGCAGCACTGCGATCCAGCGCGACACCTCGGTGGGGCTAGCATCGGCCCAGCGGATCTCGGTCCAGTCGCGGGAAGGCGTCATCAAGGTTTCTTTGCCCGAATTTGTCACGTAATTTGGGTTATCTGGGGACGCGGGCCAGGCCGGCTCGCGTCCCTGAATGTCTTGCGGTTTTATCGCGTTGCTTGGACATCGGCTAGAAGCGATCGACGGAGTCCCATCATGAGCCCCTCTCATCTGCGGCGAGCCTTAACGGCGGGCCTGATGGCCGCTTTCGTCTCGGTCGTTCCGGCGCGCGCCGAGACCCTGGACAAGGTCATGTTCGGCACCAATTGGGTCGCCGAGGCCGAGCACGGCGGCTTTTTCCAGGCCGTCGCCGACGGCACCTACAAGAAATATGGGCTGGACGTCACCATCGTTCCCGGTGGGCCCAACGAGAACAACCGGATGCTGCTGATCGCCGGCAAGATCGATTTCTTCATGGCCGCGAACACATTGATGTCGTTCGACGCGGTCGCCAATAACGTCCCGGTCGTCACCATCGCCGCGGTGTTCCAGAAGGATCCGCAGGTGATGCTGACGCAGCCCGATGCCAAGGTCACCAAGATCGAGGACCTCAAGCCGCTGACGCTGTTCGTCTCCAAGGAGGGCATGACCAGCTATTTCCAGTGGCTGAAATCCGAATACGGCTTCAGCGAGAAGAACGTTCGCCCCTATAATTTCAATCCGCAGCCCTTCATCGCCAACCCCAAGAGCGCGATGCAGGGTTACGTCACCTCCGAGCCCTTCGCGGTCGAGAAGGCCGCCGGCTTCAAGCCCAACGTGTTGCTGCTCGCCGATTACGGCTTCAACACCTATTCGACCCTGATCGAGAGCCGCCGCGACGTGGTCGAGAAGAAGCCCGACCTGGTGCAGCGCTTCGTCGATGCCTCCATGGTCGGTTGGTACAATTATATCTACCGCGACAATTCCGCGGGCAACGCCATGATCAAGAAGCTCAATCCGGAGATGACGGACGAGCTGCTCGCCTATTCCGTGGCCAAGATGAAGGAGTACGGCATCGTTGATTCCGGCGATTCGCTGAAGAACGGTATCGGCGCGATGAGCGACGAGCGCTACACCTCCTTCTTCAACAAGATGGTGAAGGCGGGCGTCGTGAAGGCAGACCTCGATTTCCGCAAATCCTATACGCTGCGCTTCGTCAACAAGGGCGTCGGCGCCGAGCTGCGCCCGAGCAAGCCGTAGCGCAAGTCCGATGTCATCAATCCAAACGTCGGCGGGGGCCGAGACCGGCCTGACGGCCCTGGCTGTCAGCCTGCGCGGCGTGACGAAGACCTATGACAACGGCGTGCTGGCGCTCGGCCCGCTCGATCTTGCGGTGCGCAAGGGCGAGTTCGTTTCGTTGCTGGGCCCGTCAGGTTGCGGCAAATCCACCGCGCTGCGGCTGATCGCGGAGCTCAGCGCGCCGTCATCCGGAATCGTGAGGCTGGCGCGTCGGGAGAATAAGGCGCAGCCAGGTCTTGTTCAGCCAGGTCACGGCATCGGCTTCGTGTTTCAGGAGCCGACCCTGATGCCCTGGACCAGCGTGCGCGAAAACGTGCGACTGCCGCTGAAGCTCGCAGGCGTTCCGAAGGCGGAAGCGCGCGCGCGTGCCGACGAGGCGTTGGCCAGCGTGGGGCTTGGCGATTTCGCCGAGGCTTTCCCCCGCGAGCTCTCCGGCGGCATGAAGATGCGGGTGTCGCTGGCGCGCGCGCTCGTCACCGACCCTGACATCCTCCTGATGGATGAGCCGTTCGCGGCGCTCGACGAAATCACGCGCTTCCGCCTCAACGACGATTTGCTCGCGCTGTGGCGCAGGCTCGGCAAGACCGTCATCTTCGTCACGCATTCGGTGTTCGAATCCGTCTATCTGTCGCAGCGCGTGGTGGTCATGACGGCGCGGCCGGGTCGCATCCAGGCCGACTTCCGCATCGAGACGGTCGAGCCGCGCGGCCAGGAGTTTCGCACTTCAGTCGCCTATTCCGATTATTGCCGGAAAGTGTCGGCGGCGCTGGCGCCGTCCTATGCAGGGCAGTCGACGCTATGAACGCGCAAGCTTCCGTCACTGCGAAGCCGTCCGGCGCGCAACGCGCGGTGCGCTTCGTGCTGCCCGTCATCGTGTTCGCGGCGGGCCTGCTCGCCTGGGAGCTCGTGGTCCGCATCAAGGACATCCCGCCTTACGTGCTGCCGGCGCCCTCCGTCATATTCGTGACACTGATCAAGGATTGGGCGGTGCTGTCACAGTCGCTCGCCGCGACCCTGCTGACCACGCTTGAAGGTTTTGTCGCGGCCAGCATCGGCGGCATCGCGCTGGCGTTGCTGTTCAATCAGTCCAAATGGGTGGAAGCATCGCTATTCCCCTATGCCGTGGTGCTTCAGGTCACGCCGGTCATCGCGATCGCGCCGCTGCTGCTGATCTATCTGGAGCAGCAGACCGCGGTCGTGGTCTGCGCCTTCATCGTCGCCTTTTTCCCGGTGCTGTCGAACACCACGCTCGGACTCAATTCGGTCGATCGCAACCTCGCTGGCCTGTTCCAGCTCTATGGCGCCTCGCCGCAGCAGACCCTGCGCTTTCTCAAGCTGCCGGCGGCGCTGCCTTATATTCTCGGCGGCCTCCGCATTGCCGGCGGCCTGTCGCTGATCGGCGCGGTCGTGGCCGAGATCGCGGCGGGAACGGCCGGCGCCGGCTCCGGGCTCGCCTACAGGATCGCGGAATCCGGCTACCGCTTGAACATACCCCGCATGTTCGCAGCGCTGCTGCTGTTGTCGCTGGCCGGGATTGTCATCTATGGGGTGCTGGCGCTAGTTTCCCACCTCGTTTTACGGCGCTGGCACGAGAGCGCGCTTGGAAAGGACAACTGATGACCACCGGTTCGATTTCGTCCGAAAAGATCGACCTTCTGATTTATGGGCCGGTCCGGCCGATCCTCGAGAACGGGTTTTCCGATCATTTCGTCGTGCACAAGGCCGAGACGCGGGGCGATCTCGAGCGGCTGACGCCGGCAATCCGCGAAAAGATCCGCGGCGTGGCGGTGACCTATCACACCGTGCGCGCCGACAGGGATTCGCTATCGCAATTGCCCAAGATCGAGATGGTGGCGAGCTTCGGCGTCGGCTACGACCACGTCGACGCCAAATACGCCGCCGAGCACAACATCATCGTCACCAACACGCCAGACGTGCTGACCGAGGAGGTCGCCGACGTCGCAATGGGCCTTCTGATCTCCACGGTGCGTGAGTTCATCAAGGCCGATCGTTATGTGCGCTCCGGTCTCTGGCAGACCCAGAACTATCCGCTCAGCGTCGGCTCGCTGCGCGACCGCAAGGTCGGGATCGTCGGCATGGGCAGGATCGGACAGGCGATCGCGCGCCGGCTCGATGCCTCGCTGGTGCCGGTGGTCTATCACACCCGCAATCCGTCCAAGGACGTCTCCTACAAGCACTACCCCGACCTGATCGAGATGGCGAAGGCGGTGGACACGCTGATGGTGATTGTGCCCGGTGGCGCCTCGACCAACAAGATGATCAACGCCGAGGTGCTGAAGGCGCTCGGCCCGCGCGGTGTGCTGGTCAACGTCGCGCGCGGCTCGGTGATCGACGAACCGGCGCTGGTCCAGGCGCTCAAGTCGGGCACCATCCTCGCGGCCGGCCTCGACGTGTTCGCGGCCGAGCCGAACGTGCCGGACGAGCTCAAGGCCATGCAGAACGTCGTGCTGCTGCCGCATATCGGCTCGGCCTCGGTGGTGACGCGCAACGCGATGGATCAGCTCGTGGTCGACAATCTCAAGTCCTGGTTCGCCGGCAAGGCGCCGTTGACGCCGGTTGCGGAAACGCCTTTCAAGGGGCGCTGATGAGAGTTCTTCGGGTCGTTGCATTCGCCGTCGCGGCCTCCTTGGCCGCGATCGGCATTGCGCAGGCGCAGGATACGACGACCCTGAAGAAGGAGATGCCCGGGCAGTGGGAGCTCTCGACCACCGAGCGCAGCAAGACCTGCGTCGTCACGCTCAAGGCCGACACTGCGGCTCAAGGCTTCAAGCTCGAGCTGGAGCCGGCCTGCAAGGCCGCGCTGCCCTTCACCAAGGACATCGTCGCCTGGAGCGTCAGGGGTCTCGACATCGTCCGCTTGCAGGATTCGAGCGGTGAAGCCGTGATCGACTTCACCGAGGTCGAGGCCGGCATCTTCGAGGGTCTGCGGCAAGGCGAGGGCGTCTACATTCTGCAAGACCTCGCCGCCGCCCGCTCGATGGCGAAGTCGATGGACCAGATGATCGGCGACTGGTCGATCGTGCGCGGCAACGGCCAGCCTGTCTGCGGGCTGACGCTGACCAACACGGAAGCCGGGCCGGACAATTTCCAGGTCTTCCTCAAGCCGAAATGCGATGCGGCCATCGCGCAGTTCAACCCGACGCAATGGCGGCTCGACCGCGGCCAGATCATCCTGCTGTCGAAGGCCGGTGAGGCCTGGCAGTTCGAGGCCGACGACAACGCGCAATGGCGGCGCGTCCCCGATACCGCCGATCCCCTGATCATGCTGCGTCAGTAGGCGCCGCGAAACCCGACCTCATCCTGAGGGCCCGCCATAGGCCGGCGTCTCGAAGGATGACCTCAGGCTAGGTCGTCGGCCTGGGCGGCGGCGCGGTGCCTTGGGCCCACTTCTCCATTTTGCCGAGCACGCCCCAGGCCGTGAGCGCCAGCGAGATCGGCATCGCGAACTGGCCGAGCCCCGGCACGGCCGACACGAGCGTCCCGAGCAGTCCGGCAATACCGCCTGCGTTGGGGCTCGCCGTCACCGAAGATAGCAGCGCCGTGATCAGCGAGCCGCCGATGCCGAGCGCGGTCTTCTTGCCGTCGAGCATCTTGCCGATGGTGTCGCCGAGCGCGCCGTTGACCTGGCCGAGGACGGGCTTGCCGTCCCTGTTGAGCAAGGTGCCGAGCAGGTCGACCACCTGCTTCAACTGATCGACGGGGGCGGAACTGGTCGGGGTGACTGGTCCTGGCATGGGGGCTGTCTTGTTGACGAGGGAAAAGAGCCGTTCGAACAGGCTGATCGGATCGGTGGTGGCGGGTAGCGTGTTGCCCGATGTCGTCGTTGCCGGCGTCACGGCGCCGACCGGCGGCCGCAGCAATTGCGCGAGATCCTCCAGTCGCTTCATGATCCGGGATATATCGCCGGTCGGTGCGGTGGGACCCGACTGCGCCGCGCGCGTGAGGGCGGCGACCGTGGCGCCGTCGAGAAGTCCGGTATCCTTCAGGCCGTTTTGCTGCTGAAACTGCGAGACCGCGCCTTTGGTCTTCGGTCCGCTGATGCCGTCCTCGGCGAGCGGCGGATTGGCGCCGAGCTTGTTGAGCGCCTGCTGCATGAGAACGATCGTCGACGCCGCGTCGTCCTCTGGCTCCGCGCGGCTCGCGAATTGCGGGCTGCCGTCGAGGGTGATCGAGGAATCCAGCGACATCATGGCATGCAGGATCACCGCGGTGCCGAGCTGCGAATCGACGTGGTTCGAATCGAACACATGATCGCGGACGAATTTGCCGGCCCTTGCCTCAGGCGGGCCATACAGCGTCGAACCGCCATAGAGATAGGGCGAATTGCAGCCCTTGGCGTGATAGCCGAAGCCGTTGAACGCTTCGAGCCGGAACAGAATCCGCGCGATCCCCCAGTCGTGAGCACCGATGAAATTCTCGATTCTGAAGGCGTCCACGGCGCCGTCCACGAACGTGGCAAACGGGCCGCGCCCTTTCGGAACGATGGTCGTGGCGCGATGAAGCGTTTCGCCGTTGCCGAGGTAGGTGTCGAAATCGAAATTGGACTCGCGGTAGTGGCAGAGGGCAGCGAAATACCAGGGGACGCCGGTCAGCCGTTCGATCTGCTGATAGGTCGCCTTGCCGTTGATGGCCTTGCGCGCGACCGCGTTCGCGTCGGACAGGCGTGAAGGCCGGATCTCGAGATTGGACCAATTGCCCTCGTATTCGCTTTTCAGACTCTCGAATGAAATCATTTTCCGCTCCCGCAATGAATGAATTTTCGCAACTGCGCGTCAGTCGAAATGGACCAGTGCCGTGATCAGGGCGCGAGGCCAGCGTGATCTCCCGCAAGTCTGGCAGGCCGCCGCGGCGCCGCGTGTGAAGTGGGTTACAACCTCGCCGGGAAAATGAGCGGCAGGACCGTGATCAGGGCGGCCGCCGGCGAGGGAACCGGCAGGACCGCTGCCCCGTTAGCGACGCGAGGCAGTCTGGCCAAGGAGCCCTGCATGACCACGCGCGTCCTCGCGATCGGCATCGAACCCGGCAATGCGGACTACAGCGCATTCCCGCAGCTCACGCCGGAGCTCGTGCGCAACTATATCGATGCGCAACTGCTGCGCCTGCGCGATCTCGGTTACGAGGTCACGAGTTGCCTGATCGATCTCGATGCCGCGGCGGAAGCCGCCGTCACGGCGGCGTTGCGCGAGGAGAATTTCGACTGCATCGTGATCGGCGCGGGCCTGCGCGAGCCCAGGGAGCGCCTGCTGCTGTTCGAGAAGGTGCTCAACCTCGTCCACCGCCTGGCACCCGACGCCGCGATCTGCTTCAACACCACGCCGGCCGACACCGCCGAGGCCGTGCAGCGCTGGGTCGATGCATGAGATGAAGCGGCCGGCCCGCGCTGCGCGCGGCATGGCCTGAGCCGCCTTCGAGCGGAGCCTCCGGCGCCATCGCGAGACGTGCCGGGTCCCGGCATGGTGATTTGTCTGGTCCGAATCCGGCTGCGGCGCTATGAGTCGTCTGACCACAAGGGAGGGCGAGCATGCTTCGAGGTCTTCGCATTGGAAGTTTCGCTGTCGCGGCATGTCTGGCAGTGGTGATGGCGATGCCTCATGAGGCAGCGGCGCAAGACGCAATTGGCGGTGCCATCCTCGGCGGCGTCGGTGGAGCGATCGTGGGTGGCGCCATCGGCGGAGGCCGTGGCGCCGCGATCGGCGCCGTCGTCGGTGCCGGCACGGGCGCCGCGATCGCCTCGGAAGGCGAGCGCCGCCGCTCCGGCTATTACGCCTATCAGCGCGGCTGCTACATGCAGCGCCGGGACGGCTCCTACGTCCCGGTCGATCCGAGATATTGCTACTAGATCAACCGCATCCCGCGCAAACTCGCATGGCCGCTCTTGCCGACGATGATGTGGTCGTGCACGGCGATGCCGAGCGGCTTTGCGATGTCGATGATCGCCTTGGTCATCTGGATGTCGGCCTGTGACGGCGAAGGATCGCCTGAGGGATGGTTGTGCACCAGGATCAGCGCGGTCGCGGACAATTCCAGCGCGCGCTTGATCACCTCGCGCGGATAGACCGGGGTGTGATCGACGGTGCCGGTCTGCTGCACCTCGTCGGCGATGAGCTGGTTGCGCTTGTCGAGGAACAGCAGCCGAAACTGCTCCTTGTCGGCGAACGCCATGCTGGTGCGGCAATAGTCGATCACCTCGTTCCAGGACGACAGCGCGTTGCGGCTGTTGACCCCGCCCTTGGCGACGCGATGCGACGCCGCCGCGAGCAGCTTGAGCTGGTGGATCGCGGATTCGCCGATGCCGTCCACCTCGCGCAAGCGCGCCACCGGCGCGTGCACGACCTCGGCAAATGAGCCAAAAATCTTGATCAGCGTCTTCGCCAGCGGCTTGGTGTCGCGTCGGGGCAGTGCCGGAAACAGCGCCATCTCCAGCAGCTCGTAATCGCTGAGCGCGTCTGCACCCGCGCTGTAGAAGCGCTCGCGCAGCCGCTCGCGATGGCCGAGATAGTGCGGCGCCTCTTCGGGCTTGCTCTTGTCGTGGTCAGGCTTGGCGGGCATCGGCCGCCAGCATTGCCGCGGGCAATCGTTTTTGCAACCGTCAATTGCGGCGGCGAACCCGGTTCACGCCAGCCGGCGACCCGAAGGTCAGCCGTCAGCCGCCATCATCCGATCTGCTTCTCGCCGTGCCGCTCGGACAGCGTGAAGATCTCGACGCCGGTCGCGGTGACGCCGACGGAGTGCTCGAACTGCGCCGACAGCGAGCGGTCGCGGGTCACGGCGGTCCAGCCGTCGGAGAGGATCTTCACATGCGGCTTGCCGAGATTGATCATCGGCTCGATGGTGAAGAACATGCCGGGCTTGAGCTGCACGCCTTCGCCGGGCCGGCCGATATGGATGATGTTCGGCTCGTCGTGGAACATGCGCCCGAGGCCATGGCCGCAGAAATCGCGCACCACGCTCATGGCCTGCGGCTCGACGAAACTCTGGATGGCGTGGCCGATGTCACCGGTGGTGGCGCCGGGCTTCACCGCGGCGATGCCGCGCATCATCGCCTCATAGGTCACCTCGATCAGCCGCTCGGCCTTGCGCGCGATCGGGCCGACCGCATACATCCGGCTGGAATCGCCGTACCAGCCGTCGACGATGAAGGTGACGTCGATGTTGACGATGTCGCCCTCTTTCAGCGGACGGTCGCCGGGCATGCCGTGGCAGACCACGTGGTTGAGCGAGGTGCAGGTCGAATAGCGGTAGCCGCGATACATCAGCGTCGCCGGATAGGCATTGTTGCTGAAGGCGAAGTCGCGGACGAACTGGTCGATGCGCTCGGTCGGAACGCCGGGCCCGACGATGTCGGTGAGCTCGTCGAGACACTTCGCCACCAGCGCGCCCGCCTTGCGCATGCCGGCAAAGGCGCTTGGCCCATGCAGCTTGATCTGTCCGGTCTTGCGGAGCGAGGTATCGGAGGCTTCAACGTAGCTCATGCGGATGCGGTCTTCTCGGCACGGGGCCGGTATCGAGGTGGGCGCAAGGGTCTGATTTAAGGCCCTAATTTAATGATCGCGAGCCTTCATGCAAGCCAAGCTTGGCGGGCATGCGCCCGAAAGCCGGCTCAATTCGGGACTTCTACGGTGGTTTCCACCGGCAGGGCGCCGCCGCGGACGCGGATTTCGCGAACGGGGTAGGGAACCCGGATGCCCTCGCGCTTGAAGGCGTCCCACAGCGCCAGCATCACGTCGCTCTTGACGTTGTCCATGCCGTCGGGGTCGGCGATCCAGAAGGTCAGCGAGAACTTCATCCCGGCTTCGGCGAATTCGGTCAGGATGCAATTCGGCGGCTTGCCCTTCTGCGCGCGCGGATGCGCGGCCGCGGTCTCGGCGGCGAGCTTGCAGACCAGCCGCGGGTCCGCGTCGTAATTGGTGCCGAAGGCGATCTTCACCAGCGTGTTCTTGTCGGTGTAGGTCCAGTTGACGACCTTCTGCGTCACCAGATCCTCGTTCGGCACCAGGAATTCGCGGCCATCGCCGGCGGCGACGGAGATATAGCGCGTCTTCATCGCGCTGATCCGCCCGGTGTTGTCGCCGATGGTGACGAGGTCGCCGGGCTTCACCGATTTGTCGGCGAGCAGGATGATGCCCGAGATGAAATTGGCGACGATCTTCTGCAGGCCGATACCGATGCCGACGCCGACCGCGCCGGAGAACACCGCGAGCGCCGAGAGATCGATGCCGACCGTGCCGAGCGCGATCACGATCGCGACCGCAAGCAGGCCGATGCGGATGATCTTGACCAGCAGCACCTGCACCGATGGCGTCAGATCTGTGGTCGAGTTGATCCGGCTCTCGGCGAAATTGCTGGCGATGTTGGTGAGCCAGAGCGCGATGAGCAGCAGCGCGCCGGCCTTGATCACGAGCAGCGGCGTCAGCCGCAGCCCGCCGAGCACGATGGCGAAGGAGTCGAGCAGGTCGACCGTCGCATCGAGCTGGCCCACGATGGAGAGCGCCGCGACGAACCAGGCCGTGATCGACACCAGCTTGACGATGAAGGCGTTGCGCAGCACCGAGGTCACCAGCCGGACCGCGAGCCAGGCCAGGCCGAGCTTGGCGGCGACCATCAGGAGATAGCTGCGGCTCGGCCAGGTCGCGTGGTACATGACCACGCGCGAGACGATCACGAGCAGGGTGAACGCCGCCGTCGAGGCGCTGGAGACCATCACCCGGGCGAAGTGCCGGAGCGGCAGCGGCCAGCGCATCGCCAGCGAGGTCATGTCGACCCGGCTGCGAACGGCGGCTTCCGTGGCATAGGCGATGCCGGCCGCGGCCAGAATGAGCCCGAATTGCAGGTAGAACCAGGGCGAGGAGATTTCCGCCCCGACGCTGCGCGCGGTGGTCTGCACGAACTCCATGAAGTCTTTGAGGTCCATGTCCATCGGTCTCGTGGGGAAGTCGTCGGGAGGCATTGATTCGAGCGCGCCGGAGAATCCCACAAAGGGCCCGGCGGGACCACCGATACACCGCTAAGTGAAGTGCGTTAAGGCCGCAAAATGCGGGCAGATTGCCGCGAGCGGGAGAAAATGGGTTGGCGTGAGAGTCCGCCGACGATAAGGATGCAATTCCAGCGATTTCGTACCCGGAAGGTGGATGGCTTCCCTCGACACTGTCAGCCTCGCCATATTGCTCGGCGCCGTCCTGGTGTTGGCCGGGATCCTGTCAAGCCTGCTTGCGCTGCGCTTCGGCGCGCCCCTTCTGCTCGTCTTCCTCGCGATCGGCATGCTCGCGGGCGATTCCGGTCCCGGGCAGCTGCAATTCGACGACGTCCGCACCACCTATCTGGTCGGCTCGGTCGCGCTCGCACTGATCCTGTTCGACGGCGGCCTGCGGACCCGCTTTGCCAGCATCCGCACCGTGCTCGCGCCTTCCATGGTGCTCGCGACCGTCGGCGTGCTGCTGACCGCGCTGATCACGGCACCGTTCGCGAAATATGCGCTCGATCTCAACTGGACGGAGTCGCTGCTGGTCGGCGCCGTGGTGGCCTCGACTGACGCGGCCGCAGTGTTCCTGCTGGTGCATACCCAGGGTCTGCGCCTGCGCCCGCGCGTCGGCGCGACGCTGGAGGTGGAATCCGGCACCAACGATCCCTTCGCGATCTTCCTGACCCTGATGCTGGTCGAATACATCTCGCTCGGAACGGGCACGGCCGCGCACGTGCTGATGGAGTTCGCCCAGGAGGCCGTGCTGGGCGCCGTCGTCGGGGTGATCGGCGGGCGTCTGGTCGTCATCGCGCTCAACAAGGTCGCGCTGCCGCAGGGCCTCCACGCGCCGTTTGTCACCACCGCCGCGCTCGTCATCTTCGGCGGCTCGCAGATCATGCATGCCTCGGGATTCCTCGCGGTCTATCTCGCCGGTATCATCATCGGCAACCGCCCGACGCGCGCGCATAATTCGGTGGTGGCCTTCCTGGACGCCGCGACCTGGCTGGCCCAGATCGTGATGTTCGTGCTGCTCGGCCTGCTGGTCTCGCCGCGCCGGCGCGGCGGCAGCGTGGTGCCGGCGGTCGGGATCGCATTCGTCCTGATGCTGGTGGCGCGGCCGATCGCCGTGTTCGTGTGCCTCGCACCGTTCCGCTTCAACTGGCGCGAAAAGATCTTCATCGCCTGGACCGGTCTGCGCGGCGCGGTCGCGATCTTCCTGGCCTCGATCCCGATGCTGGTCGGGCTGTCGAAGGCCTATCTCTATTTCGACGTCGCCTTCGTCGTCGTCATCATCTCGCTCCTGCTGCAAGGCTGGACCCTGGCGCCGGCCGCGCGCAAGTTGCACGTGGCGCTGCCGCGCGCCGAGCGTGGCCCGCGCCGTGTCGAATTGGACCTGCCCGGCCAGCTCGAGCAGCAGCTCGTCGGCTATCCGGTGCGGCCCAAGAGCCTGTATTTCCGTCGCGGGCTGATCCCGTCCTGGTCCAAACCGACGCTGGTGATCCGCAACGAAAACATCTTGACGCCGACGGAAGCCGAGCCGATCGCGGCCGGCGATTACATCTATCTGCTGGCGCCGCCGGAAAAGGCTGAATCGCTCGACCGCTTCTTCGTCGACATGCAGCCGAGCTCGGCGCCGGACCCGCATCTGCTGGGCGACTTCATGGTCTCCGGCGAGCACACGCTGGCCGAGCTCGCGGAGATTTACGGCGTGAAGGTGAGCGAGGATGAGAGCGGGCACACGCTCGCTGATTATTTCGACGTCCATCTCGACCGCGCGCCGAAAGAGGGGGCGGAGCTCGTGCTGGACCCGATCGTGCTCGTGGCGCGCTCGATCTCCGGTGGCCGCGTCAACGTTGTCGGTCTGCGCCTGCCGGAAGACGAGGAAACCCCCGCGCCATTGACGCGCAGGCAGGTCCTCCGCCGCAAGCTGGCGGATTTGTGGACCTCGGTGGCCGGGGTTTAGCAGCGTTTCGCGCGTCGTGGCCGTGGGAATCGTTGA
Source organism: Bradyrhizobium sp. WSM4873 (assembly GCF_055811355.1). Taxonomy (NCBI): domain Bacteria; kingdom Pseudomonadati; phylum Pseudomonadota; class Alphaproteobacteria; order Hyphomicrobiales; family Nitrobacteraceae; genus Bradyrhizobium; species Bradyrhizobium sp. WSM4873. The sequence goes on from NZ_JBVVPS010000028.1 coordinate 46,037, forward strand.
AGCGATATGCCTCCCCGATGTCGTCCTGGCGAAGGCCAGGACCCATAGCCACCGTCAGCTGTTTTGCGAGTGCTGGTGGTGACGATCTGCCCCCCACCACTCCTCCCTGGGGTAATTGGTCCTGGCTTTCGCCAGGACGACGGCGGAGAGCGATGGCGACAGCGCGGGAACCGCCACCAAATCGCTGCAACCGCCGAAGATTTGCGCGTCTTCGTGACCGCTGCTCCCGGAACGCTCCGTGATGCCGGTCGTTCTTAGCGGCGTATACGCTTCCGACAGGAGTAACCCATGCGAAAGCTCATCTTGCCCGCGATCGTCGCGATCGGCCTCGGATCGGCCGCGCCCGCGATGGCCTATGACACCGGCGATCAGATCTCGATGCAGGTCGCGCTCGACGTCGCCACCGATATCGGCGTCATGACCGTCTCGCACACCGAGTTCCTCGGCGATGAATGGCAGATCGATGGTCGTGATCGCGCCGGCCGCTGGATGGAGGTCGACGTGGACGCGCGAACGGGAGAGGTGCGCAACGTCGATCGCGGCTGGTAGTGGCGGGTCTCGGTAGCGGTGTCGGCGAGGATCACTCGGCCGGCACCGCTACCATCCAATGCCGCGCGATCGCCGCTCGCGGCGCGACCCAGGCGGCGCCGCTCTTCGTGATATGCGTGAGAATGCGCTCCAGCGCGCCGATCCGGCCGGGGCGGCCGATCATGCGCAGATGCAACCCGATCGACATCATCTTTGGTGCCGTCTCGCCTTCGCGCTTGAGCCATTCGAAGGCCTCGATGACATAGTCGGCGAAGTCGTTTCCGCTGAAACGCGCGGCGTTGTAATACTGCATGTCGTTGGTGTCGAAAGCGTAGGGCAGCACCAGATGCTGCTTGCCGGCGACCTCCTTGTAGTAGGGCAAGTCGTCGTTATAGGCGTCACTGTCGTAGAGGAAGCCGCCGTCTTCGACCAGGAGCCGCCGCGTGTTCGGTGAGGTCGCCGAGCGCGTGTGCCAGCCAACCGGGCGCTGCCCGGTGGCGCGCTCGATCGCCGCCACGGTCCTGGCAATGATTTCGCGCTCGCTCGCTTCATCCATGTCGGCGTGGCTCTGCCAGCGCCAGCCATGGGCCGAGACCTCGTGGCCGCGGGCAATGGCATCGCGCGCCAGCTCCGGCGAGCGTTCGACCGCACGGCCGCAGGAGCTCACTGTCGCCTTGACGCCGTAGGCGTCGAACAGGTCCATGATGCGCCACCATGCAGCGCGCGTGCCGTATTCGAAATGACTGTCGATGCAGGAATCCGGGCCGTCGAGCTTGTGGACCACTTCGTAGATCGCCTCGTTGGCCACATCGCCGTCGTTGACGGAAAACTCCGAGCCCTCCTCGAAATTCACCACCAGCGACACCGCGACGCGCGCGCCGTTCGGCCAGTGCGGGTTCGGCAGCTTGCCGCGATAGCCGACGAAGTCGCGATGTGAGACGGGTTGCTTTGCTTCGCTCATGGAATCAGTCCGTGGTTCCGGCCATGCGATGCAGGCCGACGACGCGGTCGCTGACGAACAGCAGGATCACCGTGCCCGCGAGGATGAGGGTGGAGAGCGCCGCGAGCGTCGGGTCGGGCGCCTCCTCGATATATTGCAGCATGCGGATCGGCAGCGTCTTGGTGCGGACGTCGGCGAGGAAGATCGATACCGGATAATTGTCGAACGAGGCCAGGAACGAGAAGATTCCCGCGATCAGGAATGACGGCGCCAGCGCGGGCACCATCACCCGCAATACGCTGCCGGGATAGGTGCAGCCGAGCGTTCGCGCCGCCTCGATCAACGTGAAGTCGAACCGCGCGAGACCCGCGATCATCGTGCGCGCGACATAGGGTAGCGTGATGACGAGATGTGCGACCAGCAGCGTCGCCCAGGGCGCGGTGAAACCGACGGCGCGAAAGCCCTGCAGCAGCGCGATGCCGAGCACGAGGCCCGGCATCATCAGCGGCGAAACCAGCGCGGTCGCAAAGATGCCGGCGCCCGGCAGCTTTCCGCGCGCGATCGCGATCGCCGCGAGCGTGCCTGATATCAGCGAGATCGCCGTCGACAGCAGCGCGATCTGAAGCGACAGCAGCAGCGACGGCCAGAAGCCGTCGAGCCGGCCGATCTTGCCGTACCAGCGCGTCGATGCGCCGGTCAGCGGCAGGTCGAACACCGGTGTCGGCGAGAAGCTCGCGGCGGCGATCACCAGCAGCGGCGCGATCAGGAACAGGGCCAGCCCGATCGCCATCACCCAGCAGACGATGATTGCGGCGCGCCTCATCATTTCGGCTCCCGCGACAGGCGCGCACTGAGCGCAACGATCGCGATCGCGATCGCCAGCAGCACGACGCCGGCGGCGGCACCGAAGCCGGGTTCGCGCGCCAGCAGATAGGCTTTTGCAATGGCACTCGCGAGCGTCGGGTATTTTTCGCCAATCAGGAGCGTTGGCACCACATAGGCGGAGACCGAGAGCGAGAACACCAGCGCCACGCCAGCGACGATGCCGGGCAAGGTCAACGGCAGGATCACGCGAAAGAACGTCACGACCGGCGAGGCGCCGAGCGTGGCGGCGGCTTCGGCATAGCGCGGATCGAGCTGCGCCACGATCGCATAGATCGGCAGGATCATGAACGGTAGGAAGATGTTGACAGCGCCAACGATCAGCGCCGTCTCGGTGAAAATCATCCGGATCGGGTCTTCGATGATGCCGAGCGCGATCAGCGTCTCGTTGACGATGCCGTCGCTGCGCAACAGGATCGTCCAGGCGAACGCCTTGACGATGACGCTGGCCGCCAGGGGCAGAAACAGCGTCGCCAGCAGCACGGAGCGCAAAGGCCCGCGGGCGCGGGCGAGCGCAAAGGCGGCGGGATAGCTGATCAGGAAAGCGATCAGCGTCGTCAGCAGCCCGAGCCGCAGGGAATTCCAGACCACGCCGAGATAATAGGGCGTGCCGAGCAGGCGCTTGTAGTTGGCGAAGGTCAGCCCGTTGGCATCGACGATGCTGACGCCGAGCAGCAGCACCAGCGGCAGCGCGAAAACGCCGGCGATGATGACGAAGGACGGCAGCACGAATCCGATCGCGGCGAGCCGCTCGCGGTCGACCGAAGGCGCGGCCAAAGGTGCCGGAAGGGCCGCCTCGGTCATGCCTGCGCCTCCATCGGAAATGCAAAGGTCTCGGTCACCGGCCAGCTCAGGCGGATCTCGTCATGCACAGCGGGGATCGCGCCGTCGCGCCCGGAGAGTTCTGCGAGCAGGCTTTCACCGGCCCCGGCATCGACCTCGACCAGCGTGCGCGAGCCCTGGAATACCACGGAGCGGACCCGGCCCGCGGCCGCATTCGCATCGCCCTGCTCGCCGATTCGCAACTGCTCGGGGCGCGCTGCGACGATGACGGGCGAACCCGCCTGGAAGTTGCCGAGCGCGGACAAGCGGCCGACCTTGGTCTCGACCTCGACCTGGCCGTTGCCAGCCGCTAGCACCGTGCCGGCAATTCGCGTCGAGAGGCCGACGAAGTTGAGTGCGAACAGGCTTGCGGGACGCAGATACAGTTCGCGCGGCTCGGCGAGCTGCTCGATGCGTCCCTTGTTCATGACCGCGACGCGGTCGGACATGGTCAGCGCTTCGTCCTGGTCATGCGTCACGAAGATCGCGGTGGCCTTCACGTCCTGGAGCAGGCGGCGCAGCTCGACCTGCATCTCCTCGCGCAACTTCCGATCGAGCGCCGACAGCGCTTCGTCGAACAGCAGCACATCGGGCTCGACAGCGATGGCGCGCGCCAGGGCCACGCGCTGCTGCTGGCCGCCCGACAGCGCCGTGATGCGTCGACCGGCGAGATGGCCGAGCTTGACCAGTGACAGCGCGCGTTCCACTGCAGCATCGATCTCGCGCCTGGCCGCGCCGCGCACCTTCAGCCCGAATGCGATGTTGCCGGCGACGGTGAGATGCGGAAACAGCGCGTAGCTCTGGAACACCACGCCGACATTGCGCTTGTGCGGGGGCACGTGGGTGACGTCGCGCCCGGCGAGCTCGACCTTGCCGGTGTCTGGTTGCGCCAGGCCGGCGATGGCACGGAGCAGCGTGGTCTTGCCGCAACCGGACGGGCCGAGCAGCGTGACCAGCTCGCCGCGCCGGATGGTCAGGTCGATGTGGTCGAGGACTGTCGTGGGTCCGTATGTCTTGGAGACGCCGCGAACGACGAGATGCGGGGCGGCCTCGCTCATGTCATCTCCTTGCTCCAGCGGTCGACCCAGGAGGCGCGGTTCTTGGCCACGAATGCCCAGTCCGGCGCGAACAGCGAAGCCGGGTCCGGGAAGCCCGCCGGCGTCGGCGTGCCCTTGTTGGTGGGCGCGACGAAAGCCTTGTCGGCGAGGATGATCTGCGCTTCCGGGCTCAGGAAGAAGTCGATCACGGCATCGGCGAGATCGCCGGCCGGTGCGCCGTTCACCTTCGCGATGCCCGACGGCATCGCAAAGCCGCCGTCCTGCGGAACGGCGAGATCGACCGGTGATCCTTCCGCCTTGCGGATCAGCGTGTAGGCCGAGAATTGGCCGCCGATCATCCACGCCTCGCCCTGCTCCATCAGATTGATGGCCTGCGGCGCGTTGGTGTAGACATTCAAGAGGTTGGCCCTCAGCTCCTTCACCTTCTTGAAGGCGGCGTCGATCTCGTACTGCGCCTCCTTGTAGGGCTTGCCGGTCTCGAGATGGGCGGCCGCGAGCAGCGTCCAGAATCCTTCGGTGTTCGACAGCGACGGCACGATCACCTTGGAGGCATATTTCGCGTCCCACAGGTCGGACCACTTTGCGGGCGCCGTCTTCATGCGCTTGGTCGAATAGGCGATGCCGGCCCAGGGCCGCTGATAGTTCGCCCACATTCCGTCCTGATGCACCGAGCCGTCGACCAGCTTGCCGAGGTTGGCGATCGACGATGCCGACATCTTGGTGATCAGGCCGTCGCTGGCTGCCGGCAGCATCACCGGATCGTCCATGATGACGACGGAGATTTTCGGCGCGGCCTTGTCAGCCTGCATCTTCTGGAGATTGGTCAGCGAGTTGGTGCCCTCATAGAGCACCTTGCAGTCGAGCTTCTTCTCCAGCACGGGAAACAAATCGGCATTGAAATATTTCGCGGCGCCCGCGGGGCCGCCGATGACGATCTCCCTGGGCGCGGCGCGCAGCCGCGCCGGGGCGGCAATGATCGCGGCCAGGGCCGCGCCGGAGGTCAAAACGCTGCGTCGGGAGGGGGTGTGCATGGGCATGTCCCGTTTGTTGTGCGTAAAGCTTGCAGCGAGGACGCAGCAAGCGCCGTGCCAAATGTGCACATTTTATTAATTATGAGTTGTATCAATGGGCTGAGCGGATGGTGATCCTGCCCCCTGCGGGGCGCCTGCATGCCGACAAGGCAAATGTGCACATTTTTTGGAGGTGACGCTGCGCAGTCTTTGGGCCTAGCTACCACAATGGCGACGCAGCGTAGGCGAGACGACAAGGGAAGCGGCAAGAGGAACGGCAAGGCCAATCCGGCGGAGGACGAGGCGGTCTATCAGGCCATCCTGCACGCGCTGCTGGAAGGCAAGCTGAAGGCCGGCGCCAAGCTCGCCGAGCCGCCGCTGGCCGAGATCTTCGGCGTCTCGCGCGAGCGCATCCGCAAGGTGCTGCATCGGCTCGGCGCCGAGCGGCGGCTGGAGATGATCCCCAACCGCGGCGCTCGCGTGCCGCGTCCGACGCTCGACGACGTCCGCAGCGTCTACGAGGCGCATCGCGTGCTCGAGGCCGGCGTGCTGACGCAGCTCGTGCGTCGTGTCGACGACGCCCTGATCGAGCGGCTGACGGCGCATCTCGCCGAGGAGCGCGCCGCCGCCACGCGCGGCGACCGCGCCGCCTCGGTGCGGCTGTCGGGCGCGTTCCACGTTCATCTGGTGGAAGCGCTCGGCAACGCGGAGCTGTCGTACTTCCTCGCCGATCTGCTCAGCCGGTCCTCGGTGATGGTCTCGGTCTACGAACCCGCCAGTGATTCGATCTGCGCGGTGGACGAGCACGGCGCCATCGTCGAAGCCCTTCGCGCCCGCGACGTCGCGCGTGCCATCGCGGTTTCGCGCGAGCATTTTTTGCATGTCGAGAGCCGGCTGCATCTGGATGACGATGCGGCGCCGGCGAGCGAGGATTTGGAAAGCGTGTTTAGCGCACTGAAGCCGAAGCGGCGGAAGGGGCGTTAGCCCCCGCTGTCATTGCCCGCGAAGGCGGGCAATCCAGTATTCCAGAGGCGGTCGTGATTGAATCGAGGGGCCGCGGCGTACTGGATGCCCCGCCTTCGCGGGGCATGACAGCGGGCGCGGAGCGGAAGCGTGTTCCGGCAAGCCGCCACCTCCCTCACGTCAGCACCTTCACCCCGCCGAACGACGTCACCCGGCCCTGCTTCAGCATCACGATCTGCGTCGCGAGCTGGCGCAGCTCGGCGACGTCGTGGCTGACATAGACCATGGGGACCTTGGCCTCGTCGCGCAGCCGCACCAGATAGGGCAGGATCTCCAGCTTGCGGCCCTCGTCGAGCGCGCCGAGCGGCTCGTCGAGCAGCAGCAGGCGCGGCCTCGACAGCAGTGCGCGGCCGAGCGCGACGCGCTGGCGCTCGCCGCCGGAGAGCTTTCCGGGGCGGCGCCCCTGCAGCGCGCCGATGTCGAGCAGCTCGATGACGCGCTTGTGCTGCGCCGGATCGGGCGCGAGGCCGTTCATCCGCCTGCCATAGTCGAGATTTTGCGCGACGTTGAGATGCGGAAACAGCCGCGCATCCTGGAACACATAGCCGATGCGGCGGCGCCAGGTCGGGACATGAATGCCGGCCGCGCTGTCGTCGACAGTCTCGCCGTCGATCACGATGGTGCCGCGGTCGGGCCGCAGCAGCCCCGCGATCATGTTGACCAGCGAGGTCTTGCCGGCGCCCGACGCTCCGAACAGGCCGATGACGCGGCCCTCGCTTTCGAAGGCGGCGGACAGCGAAAACTCGCCGAGCTTCTTTTCGATGTCGACGCGCAGCATGGTCAATTCCCGTGCAGGCGCGCGGTGGCGCGGCGGGCGAACCATTCGGCGGCGATCAGCGCACCGAGCGCCAGCACGATCGAGACGATCACGAGCCGTCCCGCGGCGGCGTCGCCATCGGGGGTCTGGATCAGCGAATAAATCGCGGACGAAATCGTCTGGGTCTCTCCGGGAATGTTGGACACGAAGGTGATAGTGGCGCCGAACTCGCCGATCGCTTTGGCAAAACCCAGCACCATGCCGGCGAGCACGCCAGGCAGCGCCAAGGGCAACGTCACCGTGAAGAACACTTTGAAAGGAGTGGCGCCGAGCGTCTCGGCGGCCTGCTCGAGCCGGCGGTCGATCGCCTCGATCGACAACCGCATCGGGCGCACCAGCAGCGGAAACGCCATCAGGCCGCAGGCAAGCGCAGCACCGGTCCAGCGGAAGGCGAAGACGATGCCGAGATGGTCCGCCAGAAAGCCGCCGACGAGGCCGCGGCGGCCGAAGGTCAGCAGCAGCAGATAGCCGGTGACGACGGGCGGCAGCACCAGCGGCAGATGCATCAGCGCATCGAGCACCGACTTGCCCCAGAAATCACGCCGCGCGAGCAACCATGCCAGCGCAATGCCGAACGGCGTTGCCACCAGCGTCGCGATCACGGCAACCCTGAGCGAGAGCAGGATCGCCGTCCATTCGGCGGGAGAGATGTCGAGCATCAAATCGCAAAATCAAGTGGAGGGGCTGATCAGGAACTTGAAACCGTATTTTTCCAGAATGGTCTTGGCGGCGGTCGAGCGCAGGAAGGCGAGATAGTCGCTGGTCTCGCCCTTTGCTGACGTGGTCGCAGCGAAGGGATAGATGATCGCGGGATGCGAATCCGCCGGGAAGGTGCCGACGATCTTCACACCGGGCTCGACCTTGGCATCGGTGGAATAGACGATGCCGAGATTGGCCTCGCCGCGCGCGACCAGCGTCAGCGCGGCACGCACGCTCTCGGCCATGGCGAATTTCGGCTCGGCCGCCTGCCAGGCGCCCAGGCTCGTAAGCGCCGCCTTGGCGTACTTCCCAACCGGTACGGACTTGACGTCGCCGGTCGCGATCCTGCCGTCGCCGGCGAGTTTTGCGAGGTCGAAGCCGTGTGCGATGGCGACGTTGTCGATCTTGGAATCCTTCGGCGCGATCAGCACGATGCTGTTGCCGAGCAGATTGACCCGGGTCGACTCGTTGATGGTCTTCTTGGAGATCGCGTAGTCCATCCAGTCGGTGTCGGCGGAGACGAACACATCGGCCGGCGCGCCCTGCTCGATCTGCCTGGCGAGCACGGAGCTTGCGGCGTAGCTGACGCTGAACTTGACGCCGGTCCTGGCGGTGTAGGCCGCGTCGACCTCGTCGAGCGCGTTCTTCATCGAGGCTGCCGCGAACACGGTGATGGTCTTGTCCTCGGCGGCGACGGGCGAATGGCTCGCGGCCAGAACGAACAAGGCCGAAAAAAACACGGAAAGGCGGGACATCGGAAGCGCTCCATGCGCGCGCTCAAGGCACGCAAGGCGGCGCGCGCAAGACGGCGTTGGTTGAATGAGGCTTGCGACCGGCGGAAGCGCTGTTCCGACAAGCCCGACGGACTTACGGTCCGGCAAGCGATCGCTGGGTCATCATAACAGGGTGGCGGAACAGGTCAAAGGCGACGGTTCGCATGGCGCCAACCAGGAATTCGTCATCCCGGCGGAGAGCTTTACGGCTTCGCATTGCCCGCGTGCAGCACGGCCTTGCACGCCGCGGGCATCTGCGCCAGCGTCATCGGCGGTTTGGGCTTCGGCGGCTCCGGCGGGGGTTTGGGGTGCAGCACGCCGTCGCTGAACCAATAGGCGAGATCGGAGGGCTTGCAGCCTTCGTCCTCGGATTGCGACGGCTGGCCCTCGCAGTCGCTCGCGCCCGCCGGGCAGTGCATCCGGATGTGGAAGTGATAGTCGTGGCCCCACCACGGCCGGATCTTCGACAGCCAGGAGCGGTCGCCCTTGGCCTCGCGGCACAGCGCCTTCTTGATCGCGGCATTGACGAAGATCCGCTGCACCGCCGGCTCCTGCGCCGCGTCGCGCAGCACCAGCACATGGCCCGGCGTGAACACCTTCGGATCGATGTCGAGCCGGTCCGGGCGCACCATCATCACCGCCGACATGTCCTCGCGCTCCTCGCGCGACAAGCGATGGTCAGGCATCGGCGTCAGCCAGATGTCGGCATCGAGGCCGATCTGGTGGCTGGCATGGCCGGACAGCGCTGGCCCGCCGCGCGGCTGGGCGATGTCGCCGACCAGGATGCCCGGCCATCCCGCGTCCTTGTGCGCCCTCGCCGCAAGCCGCTTGATCAGCGCGATCATCGCGGGGTGACCATAGCTGCGATTACGCGACAACCGCATCACCTGCCAGTTGTCGCCGTTGAGCGGCATCTGCTCGGCGCCGCCGATGCAGCCCTTCACATAGGAGCCGATGACGTGCGCCGGTCCCTTCGACGGCAGCAGCTTTCGCGCGAACAGCTCTTTGGCGCCGATATTGGGATCGTTCGGATTGGCGAGCGGCGGCAGCGGCTTTGGGTTGACGCTGCCCTTGTCCTGGGCCAGCGCGTCGCCGGCGGCCAGGAGCGTCATGACGAGCAGGAGAGGGGCGAGGCGGCGGGGACTCATGCTGACATTCTTATAGCCCAACACCGCGTCAGGGTTAAGAAACAGTCGTTCCGCCGAAATTTCGTTCAAAAGTCGCAGTTCCGCGGCGTCGGCCGGCCGTTTTTTAACCACGCGATAACCCTCTCATGCATTGACCAAAATTCGTGCGCGGGACGCGTACTCACGCCCTTCTGCATGCAATCGCGCGCGATCCCGGAAATGATTCAAGGCAGCGCGCAATTTTGCGCCATCTCGTTCTCCGATGACGACAATGCGATGGGCCTGGAGCGCCCATCAGCACTGCCGCGCCTTGCAAACGGGCAATGAGGGCTGTTTTTCCGAGACTGCCAGACCGTGCGTCCCATCGTCATGCCACCCAAGATTACCTTTTTTTCAGACACTTGCCCCAAGAGTTGCGATCGCTGGGCGCGACTGGGACGAGTGAAGTTGAGTTTGGGGTTTCGAAAGCCGAAAAAGCGAAAGGGCGGCGTGCTTGGCAGGTCCGGCCTGCACCCGCGCAAGCCGCGCTTTGCGCGCGCCCCTCATCCTCCGTTCGAACGCGACGAAGTTCTGCGCGGCCGTGCCGAGGCCGCGATCGCGGAAGCGCGCAAATCCCATGAGCGCCTGCGCCAGGCCATCGACATTCTGCCGCAAGGCATCGTGTTTCTCGATGCCGAAGGCCGCTACGTCCTCTGGAACAAGCAATACGCGGAAATCTACAGCAAGACTGCCGATCTGTTCGAGGAAGGCGCGCGCCTCGAGGACACGCTGCGCATCGGCGTCGCCCGCGGCGACTATCCCGAGGCCGCCGGCCATGAGGAAGAATGGATCGCCGAGCGGCTGCAAAAGCTCTATCAGCCCGGCTCGCGCCACGAGCAGAAGCTGGCGGACGGCCGCGTCATCCTGATCGACGAGCGGCTGACCGACGACGGCGGCGTCGTCGGCCTGCGCGTCGACATCACCGAGTTGAAGCAGCGCGAGGCCTCGTTCCGCCTGCTGTTCGACGGCAATCCGGTCCCCATGATCGTCTGCGCGCTGGACGACGAGCGCATCCTCGGCGTCAACGATGCCGCGGTCGCCCATTACGGCTACAGCCGCGCCGACTTCGAGCGGCTGACGATCCGCTCCCTTCAGGCTTTCGACAGTGAGCCGCCCTGGACCGCCGCTTCGGCCGGTGAGGAGCAGGCCGGACGCACCTGGAAGCACGTCAAGGCCGACGGCGCGTTGATCGACCTTGCGATCTATTCCCGCGAACTGACCTATGCCGAGCGGCCCGCGGTGCTGCTCGCGCTGATGGACATCACCGAGCGCAAGCGCGCCGAGGCGCGGCTCGCCTTCATGGCCCAGCATGACGGGCTGACCGGTCTGCCAAACCGCAATCTGCTGCGCCAGCAGGTCGACGAGATGCTGCTGCATACGAGGCGCAGCACCGACAAGGTCGCCCTGCTGATGCTGGGGCTCGACAATTTCAAGGCGGTCAACGACACGCTGGGGCACGCGGTCGGCGACAAGCTGCTGCGCGGCGTCGCCAAGCGGCTGCGTTCGACCTTGCGCGAGGAGGACGCGCTGGCGAGGTTGAACTCGGACGAGTTCGCGATCGTGCAGAGCGGCCTGACGCGTCCCGAGGATGCGGTGCTGTTGGCCAAGCGCCTGCTCGAAGCCATCGCCGATCCCTATCTGCTCGACGGCCATTCCGTGGTGATCAGCGCCTCCATCGGCATCGCGATGGCGCCGGGCGACGGCGACGATTCCGAAAAGCTGCTCAAGAGTGCCGACATGGCGCTGTCGCGTGCCAAGCTGGATGCGCGCGGCTCGTTCGCGTTCTTCGAGGCGGCGCTCGATGCGAAAGCGCAGACCCGCCGCAAGATCGAGGTCGAGCTGCGCGACGCGATCCAGAACGACGTGCTCCGGCCGTACTACCAGCCGCTGATCGACCTCCAGAGCGGCCGCATCACCGGCTTCGAGGCGCTGGTGCGCTGGCCGCATGCCGAGCGCGGCATGGTCTCGCCGGCCGAGTTCATTCCGGTTGCGGAAGAAACCGGGCTGATCAATCCGCTCGGCGGTTTGATGCTGCGCCGAGCCTGTCACGACGCCGCCACCTGGCCGGACGACGTCCGCGTCGCCGTCAACCTGTCGCCGCTCCAGTTCCGCAGCGGCAATCTGCTTTCGGTGGTGACGGATGCGCTGAAGCATTCCGGCCTGCCGCCGCGGCGGCTCGAGCTCGAGATCACGGAGACGCTGCTGCTGGAAAAGAGCGCCCAGGTGCTGGCGACGTTGCATGCGCTGCGCGCGCTCGGCGTGCGCATCTCGATGGACGATTTCGGAACCGGCTATTCCAGCCTGAGCTATCTGCGCAGCTTCCCCTTCGACAAGATCAAGATCGACCAGTCCTTCGTGCGCGATCTCGGCGCCAATCGCGAGGCCCAGGCGATCATCCGCTCCATCGTCAGCCTCGGCAAAGGCCTCGGCGTCACCATCACCGCCGAAGGCGTCGAGACCGAGGCCGAGCTGAGCTGCCTCCGCACTGAGGGCTGCGACGAAGGCCAGGGGTTTCTGTTCAGCAAGGCCCGGCCGAATGCGGAGATCATCAGCCTGCTCGCCGCGCAACGGGGCATCGATGGAGTAGGCGAGGAAGACGCTGCGCTGGTGGCCTAGGCTGCGGGATGTCGGCTTGCGTCTTGATCTGCGCACAGCTGAAAGTTCAGTGACCGACAAGCGATACGGCCTCATGCCCCTCGGCAGGAGCGGTTTGGTTGCTCCGCACGAATACGAAGCGGGATGCCGCGGGGATCTGTGCGTCGGCGCTGCCATCCTGGCCGATGAGGATGAGTCCCGCGCCGCCATTGGCGACATTCAAGATGACGGGCGCGCCTTGCCAGGTCCTGATTGGCTCCATTCCGATGATGAGAAACTCACCGATCGGCTGGTCGAAATATTGAAGCCTCAGTTGGGGTCCGACTTCTGCAGCCGCCAAGCCGAAACCCAACTGTTTGGCGCGCGCGTAGATATCCGCCAGCAACGCCGTGTCGGTCCGAAAGCCCAATTCGGCTGCCGACACCGTGAAAAGCTCTACGCTCGTTTTCGTGGCGCTAACGGTAAACGTCGGCCGCGCGAGAATTTCGCCAGCCGAGTTTCCGATGCCGCAACCTGCCGTATCCAAAGCGTTGCTGAGGGCGAAGAAGTTTGCAAACGTCCCGATCCGGATCGTCTTCCACGCGGGGAGATCGACGGCGGATTTGATTGGGACTTGCGGCCGATCAGACGGCGCCTGCTTGAGCTTCAGCTGATTCCGCAGGACGTCTCGCGCCGAGCATTGAGCCACGGCTTCGCTCGCAAACAGGAGAGTGCATGCGATGCAGAGGGTGGCAACAATGAGAATGCCACCATGGTGCCATCCCGGCGAACGCCCCTGAATGGCATGGCAACTGACTTTCCTGCCAGCTGTTCGGCCCATAACGGACCTCTCTTGCGCAAATGCAGCGCGCAAAAAACAATTCGAATCATCACTTCCAAATGGTCGGCGCGGTCACGGCGGAAAAGCCGTCGTTTTTGTAGCTATAGAAATTGGTCCGAGGAAATCCGCAAAGGTTCAGCGGCGAAGACGCCGGATGGTGAGCTCAATATAGGTCAGCGTGCGTGCACTTTCGTAACTGGTCGACGTCAGCGGTCCCCTGAAAGGATCATCTTACCGACATCCTCGTAATGCGTGTCGCGCGCCTGGATCTGCTGGGCGATGGCGTGCATGTCGCGAAACCGTCGCTCGAACGGATTGCTGCGGAATACGGCCGTGGCGCCGGACATGTGATAGGCGGTGTCGACCACCTTGGCCGACTGGTGGATGGTCCAGGTCGCGGCGAGGCGAACCGAGCTCCGATGCGCCGCGCTGTACGCGCCGGTCGCGCAGAGATCGCGCCACATCGCACTTGCCGTCGCATAGAGATAAGCGCGCGCGGCCCGCAGGTCCCCCTCGGTGCGGCCGATCAGGCCCTGGACCGCCTGGTTGTCGTGCATGGCGTTGGCCGCCAGCGACTGATGCTTGCCGCGCGCCAGTGCAATTGCGGCATCCAGCGTGGCCCGTGCCACGCCGAGCGACACCGCGGCAAAGCCGAGGCTGAACGTCGAGCCGGTGCCGATCCTGTAAACCGGACCCTGCTCGCGTAGCGCGGACGGCACGTCGCGAAACGCGGTGAAGCGCTGGGGGATGAACAGGTCGGCGACCTCGTAGGAATCGGTGCCGGTGCCGGCGAGCCCGATCGCCTGCCAGACGTCGTGCAGCACGGCGCTCGCGACCGGAAACAGGATGGTGCGCACCTCCGCCGAGCCGTCTGCATTTTTCCGCGGCGCGCCGTCGGCCCCGACGATGCGGACATGCGCCCCGAGCCAGCTCGCCTGCCGCGAGCCCGAGGCAAAGTCCCAGCGCGCCGTGACGCGATAGCCGCCCTCGACGATGCGCGCCTCATGCGCGATCGCGCCCCACGCGAGAATGCCCGGCGCCGTGTTGAAGATCTCCTGCGCGGTGTCGTGGTCGAGCGAAGCTGCGATCATCGCGCAGACGCTGCATTGGCCGAGGCACCAGGCGGTGGAAGCATCCGCTTTCGCGATCTCCTCCAGCATCTGCATGAAGGCTTCCGGCGCGGCTTCGACGCCGCCAAGACTCTGCGGCAGCAGCGCGCGATAGAGCTCGTTCTCGATCAGCGCAGAGACGACGGCCGGCGTCAGCCGCCGCGACCGCTCGATCTCGTCGGCCTCGCCCGCGATCAGTGGCGCGATGGCGCGGGCGCGTTCGACGAGATCATGGCCTTGATCGAAGACTTGCGGCCTGTTCATGAGCCACCTCGCCAGGCCGCGGCGCGGCCAAGATCGAGCGTTTCCTTGCGTCTGGTCGGGAAGCTCAGTGCCACCGCGACGGCGGAGAGCCCGATGGCGAAGGAGCCCGCATGCAACCATGTGTAGCGCTGGAAATTGTCGAACACGAGACCGCCGGCCCACGGCCCGATTGCCATGCCGAGGCTCGCGAAGGCCGACACCGCGCCGAACACCGTGCCCATGATGCGCGCGCCGAAGAACTCGCGGACCAGCACCGCATAGAGCGGCATCACCCCGCCATAGGCGAGACCGAACACGACGGACAGCGCGTAGAATTCGCCGAGCTGGGCCACCGCGAGATAAGTCGCGATGCACATCGCCTGCACGAACAGCCCGGCGACCAGCACCGGTTTGGCGCCGATGCGATCGGCAGCCGCGCCAAGCAGCAGGCGCCCGCCAAGCCCGGAGACACCGGCGACGCTGTAGACCGTCACCGCCGTGAGCGGGGCGATGCCGCACACCATCGCATAGGATACCATGTGGAAGATCGGGCCGGAATGCGCGGCGCAGCAGGCGAAATGCGCCGCCGCGAGCGCGATGAATTGCGGCGTGCGCAGCGCCTGCGACCCGGTCAACTCCATCTCCGGCGCGGCATTCGCCGTTGTGGGCCCATTCGCTGCCGGCGCGGAGCGCACCAGGAAGCTGGCGGGGATCAGCAGCGCCCACGCCGCGATGCCGATCACCAGCATCGCGGTGCGCCAGTCGTAGGCGGTGATCAGCCAGCTTGCGGTCGGCGCGATCGTCACCGGCGACACGCCCATGCCGGCGGAGACCAGCGCCACCGCAAGGCTGCGGTTGGTCTCGATCCAGGCGCTCGCGAGCGCCATCATCGGCGCGTAGAAGCTGCCGGCGGCAACGCCGATCAGCACGCCGAAGCACAGCTGGAATTGCCACAGGCTTGCGGCCTGGCTCGCGGCCACGAGACCGAGCCCCAACAGAACGCTTCCGGCAAGAACCACGATGCGGGTGCCAAACCGGTCCGACAGCGTGCCCCAGACAAACGCGGCAGCACCCATGCAGAGGAAATCGATCGTCGCCGCCGCCGACACACCGGCGCGCGACCATCCCATCGAGTCCGAGATCGGCTGCAGGAAGACCGCAAGGGACAGCATCGTGCCGAAGCCGACGCATGTCATCAGCGCACCCGCGGCGACAACGACCCAGCCGTAGTTGAAGCCTGATGGCTTACTCATCCGTTTCCTCTGCGCTTTTGGTCTTGTTGATGGTGCGCAGCAGGGATGGTGACCTATCTGCCGGGAGAGGGCAAGGCTGCGGTGTCAGCCCCTAGGAGTAGAGCGGAAGCGAAACCCACAAACTTCTAGACTGCACTCGTCGGGTGATGGGTCTCGCAAGAGCTCAATCCATCCTGCGGGCTGCTTCACCTGAAAGCTTGCGCGTGCGCGTGATGCGTTTCGCGGCGACGTCCCTGCGCACGCGCACGGGTTGGCAGACAACAAGCATCAGGCCGCTGAATCCCAGAGAACGGCCCAAGCTGGATCTAGATCGGGTCCTTTAGCAGGCGCTCCATGATGATCGTGCGTTCGTCACCATGATGGCTGTCGTGCACCGCCTTGAACCCGAGCCGCGCGTAGAAAGTCTCGGCGGTGACGGAAGAGGGGACGGTCAGCGAAGCGACGTTTCGTGCGCGCGCCGTGCGCTCAATCTCGGCCATCAGCAGCTTGCCGATACCCCGGGCCTGAACATCGGGAGCCACGAAGACGGTGCGGACCACATTTCCGTCGAGACCTGCGGTCGCAACGATGCGGCTGCGGATCGTGGCGACAAAGACGGTGCGTAGTCCGATCAACCGCCGTACGGCTTCGGGACTGAAGCTATGCGCGATCCTTTCGATGATCCCTTCCGCATAGTCCTTCGCGTTCGTTTCCCGCAGCGCCCGCAAGATGACCGCGCTGATCTCATTGGCATCATCTGCGAGTGCGGGCCGGATTGTGCATTCCATGGGTCGCTCCAGTCGTCGCGCCGGGTTCGCGGCCGTGAAAAGCACAATGACCGCTCGCTATTGCAGTCCCAGCCCGCTGCAGTACCACGCCATGTCTTCGTGTCTCCAGCCGCGCTTGACGCCTGATTCCTTGCATTCATTGTAGGTCTTGAAGTTTGCTCCGTTTCGGCAGCCCGACGGGTAGCTCCCGAAGCCGCCACCCGAGGTGGAACATGCGACCGGGCTGGCTGCCGTGGTCGGGGCAGCAGTGGCCTTGGGAGCTGCGTTCGCTCCGGTGATCGACAAAATGATCAAGCCCCCTAGCGCAAAAACCGAAGCTTTCATCGCATTCCCCTGATTGGAAGGAATGCGCAATACTATCCCAAGATGTGTTGTAGCGGTGGGCGCAACCTGAATAAATGAGCGCTGCGGGCGCTTTTCTGGTTTTCCCGCCGACAGCAAGCCGCGATTGCGTTAGTTCCTTGAGAGGAACGGTCATCAGCTCAACGCGTTTTAGGTCATGAAAGGACTCTTGCATGACCGAGAAATTCGATCCGGCACCGCCGGACAAGAACGCGGAAGATCTCAAACGTGGCATCCGACGCGATAAGGCCAAGGACGACGAGTTGGAAAAGGGCTTGAAGGACAGTTTCCCGGCGTCGGACCCGGTGAGCAGCACCCAGGCGTCCAAGGCAACACCGGACGCATGATGGAGGGATAGACGATGGGCCTCGCAGCCTATGATATCGTTGGCAGGGACGGTGCCTGGCACGTCGACCACGATGGCGAAATCCGGAACACCTACCAGACCAAGGAAGCCGCTTTCGAGGCGGCTGTCGCGGCTGCGTCGCTCGCCATGCGGCAGGGTCACTCTGTCCGGCTGACGGTGCCGGAGAGCGAGAACGCCGTCGGCGCGGAAAATTCGGGCGGATGACCCTCGAGGGCATCCTGGTTCTACACGGCCGCCAGCAAATGGGCGTGCGCAAACGGCTTGTGCAAAAAAATCGTATTGGGCGGCAGCGGCGCCATCATTGTCCCGGACATCAGCACGATGTTGAGCCCCGGATGAGCACTGCGTGCGTACTCTGCGAGTTCGAGCCCGGTCATTCTGCCCGCGAGGTTGTGATCGGTGATGAGCGCCCGTAGCTCCGTGCCCGTCGACGCCACGATAAGCTCCGCCGCTTCCGCGGTGGCACATTCGACGACTTCAAACCCTTCGTCCTTGAGAAGGTCGGATAGAACTTCGCGCTGGAGCGAGTCATCCTCGACCAGCAGCATGACGAAATTCGACATGCGGTCATTCCCAACTTATCGGATGTTAATGCGCATCCTGGAAGATTGTTCGGTTGTGATGTCTTCGTTCGCAGCGAGCTGCGCGCGGCATGATCAGTCGAACATGTTGCATTCTCCTTGAGCTTTCGACGGAGGCACCGAAGCGGGGGGATCGAACAGGAGCGGCAATGGCAATCGTCTTCATCACGGGCAGCACGGACGGTCTGGGCCGCGCAGCTGCCCAGTCTCTCCTCGAACAGGGCCACCAGGTCGTCCTGCACGCTCGATCGGCGGAACGTGCGGCGGCAATCTCCGAGCTTGAATCGCGTTCCGTACGGGTCGTGATCGGCGATCTCAAGAGCGCCGCCCAGACGAGGCACGTGGCAGATCAGGTCAACGCCCTCGGACGAATGGACGCGGTCATTCACAACGCCGGGGTCTATACCGAGCGCAGCCGCGGCCCGACGCCCGAAGGCCACGCCTCCACCCTGGCGGTCAACACGCTCGCGCCCTATTTGCTCACCGCTCTGATGAAGCGCCCCGATCGGCTGGTGTATCTCAGCAGCGGGCTTCATCGCGGCGGAGAGGGATCGTTAGGCGATCTCGACTGGACGAGGCGAACCTGGGATCCCGCCAAGGCGTACGCGGAGAGCAAGCTGCACATGGTCGCACTGGCCTTTGCCTTGGCGCGGCGTTGGCCGCAGGTGCTGAGCAACGCCGTCGATCCCGGCTGGGCGCGCACCAAAATGGGCGGTGCCGGAGCGCCGGTCGGTGTGGTCACCGGACAACGGACGCAGACCTGGCTGGCGGTGAGCGATGATCCCGCCGCCCTGGTCAGCGGTCGCTACTGGCATGACATCCGCCAACAGGAGCCGGCGCACGAAGCGACCGATCCCGATTTTCAGGAGCGGCTTCTGGACAGACTGGGCGAGTTGACGGGGGTGACGCTGCCTCCGACGTAGAAGCAATTCGGCTGAAGTCCACATCTTCCCAAAGCGTTCGGAGGACGATGCTGCGTCTCATGCGCACGGCATTGCCACGTGCTGCATGGTGACATTATGCCCCTGTTTTGCCCGACAGGTCAAACAAAATTCTGAAAATCAAAACTTCAATCCGAACAAGCCCCTCGCTACTGTGCATGGGGTTGTTTTCGCGATTTTTATTTTCTGGCCCGAATAGCGCGGACCGAACTTGTCTCGTCTCGATCGAGGCGGGCGAGGCGCTCGCCTCAGCTGTCCACCTTCAGCGCGGCAATAAAAGCTTCCTGCGGGATGTCGACCTTGCCGAACTGCCGCATCTTCTTCTTGCCTTCCTTCTGCTTCTCCAGAAGTTTGCGCTTACGCGTGATGTCGCCGCCGTAGCACTTTGCGGTGACGTCCTTGCGCAGCGCGCGGACGGTTTCGCGCGCGATCACCTTGCCGCCGATCGCCGCCTGGATCGGGATCTGGAACATGTGCGGCGGGATCAAATCCTTCATCTTCTCGACCATGGCGCGGCCGCGGCCTTCGGCACGGGTGCGATGCACCAGCATCGAGAGCGCGTCGACCGGCTCGTTGTTGACCAGGATCTGCATCTTCACCAGATCGGCCGGCTTGTAGTCGGTGAGATGATAGTCGAACGACGCGTAGCCCTTGGAGACCGACTTCAGGCGGTCGTAGAAGTCGAACACGACCTCGTTGAGCGGAAGATCGTATTTCACCATGGCGCGGGAGCCGACATAGGTCAGCTCCTTCTGCACGCCGCGGCGGTCCTGGCACAGCTTCAGCACGCTGCCGAGATATTCGTCGGGGGTGAGGATCGTGGCCTCGATCCAGGGCTCCTGGATCTCCGCGATCTTGACCACATCAGGCATGTCGACGGGATTGTGAATCGAGATTTCCTGCCCGTCGGTCAGGCTCATCTTGTAGATCACGCTCGGCGCGGTCGCGATCAGATTGAGATCGAATTCGCGCGACAGACGCTCCTGGATGATCTCCAGGTGCAACAGGCCGAGGAAGCCGCAGCGGAAGCCGAAGCCGAGTGCGGCCGAGGTCTCCATCTCGTAGGAGAAGCTGGCATCGTTGAGGCGCAGCTTGCCCATCGCCGCACGCAAGGTCTCGAAGTCGTCGGCGTCGGCGGGGAACAGGCCGCAGAACACCACGGGAATGGCCGGCTTGAAGCCCGGCAGCATCTCGGTCACCGGCTTCTTGTCGTCGGTGATGGTGTCGCCGACGCGGGTGTCGGCCACTTCCTTGATCGCGGCGGTGATGAAGCCGATCTCGCCGGGGCCGAGTTCGTCGACCTGCGTCATCTTCGGGGTGAAGAAGCCGACGCGCTCGATGTCATAGGCCGCGCCGGTGCCCATCATGCGGACCCGACTGCCCTTCTTCATGACGCCGTCGACGACGCGGATCAGCACCACGACGCCGAGATAGACGTCGTACCAGCTGTCGACCAGCAGCGCCTTCAGCGTCGCATCGCGGTCGCCCTTCGGCGGCGGCAGGCGGGTGACGATGGCTTCCAGCACATCGGCCACGCCGAGGCCGGTCTTGGCCGAGATCATCACCGCGTCCGACGCGTCGATGCCGATGACGTCCTCGATCTGCTGCTTGACCTTCTCGGGCTCTGCGGCGGGAAGGTCGACCTTGTTCAGGACCGGGACGATCTCGTGGTTGTTGTCGAGTGCCTGGTAGACGTTGGCGAGCGTCTGGGCTTCGACGCCCTGGCTGGCGTCGACCACCAGCAGGGAACCCTCGCACGCCGCCAGCGACCGCGAGACTTCGTAGGCGAAGTCGACATGGCCGGGCGTGTCCATCAGGTTGAAGATGTAATCCTTGCCGTCCTTGGCGCGGTAGGCGAGGCGGACCGTCTGCGCCTTGATGGTGATGCCGCGCTCGCGCTCGATGTCCATGGAATCGAGCACCTGCTCCTTGCCCGCCATTTCCCGGTCGGTGAGGCCGCCGGTCATCTGGATCAGGCGGTCGGCCAGCGTCGATTTGCCATGGTCGATATGGGCGACGATGGAGAAATTGCGGATGTTGGAAATGGGGACGGTCGTCATGGGCGCGGGATACCACTCACATCCCCGTGCGGCAACCATTCACTTGGTCCTGCTGCGTCCCAGAAGGCGCGTCCGGCAGTGCGCCTGCGCGTCCGGGACGGGGCAGCCGGCCCTGCCTCCCGCGGGACCAGGAGGGTGGACGGCATCGATCCGCCAGCCGCTGCAATCTCCAGCCTCCCTGCCATCGATTTCAGCGACCGCCTCTGCTAGTTTTCCGGCTTTCTGTCATGGAAACAGGCAATGCATTGGAAGCGCCTTTCCGCTTTGTTGTTTGCGGCGTGTTTCGCCTTCCCGGCCGCTGCTGAAAAACGCGTGGCCCTCGTCATAGGCAATTCCGCCTACCAGAACGTGTCGCGGCTGGAAAATCCCAGGAATGACGCGCTGCTGGTGGCCGATACCTTGCATAGGCTCGGCTTCACGCTGGTCGGCGGCGGCGCCCAGGTCGAGCTGGACAAGGCAGGCTTCGACAATGCGGTCCAACGTTTCGGCAACCAGTTGATCGGCGCAGATGTCGCCCTGTTCTATTACGCCGGACACGGCATCCAGGTCCGCGGCACGAACTATCTCGTTCCGGTCTCGGCGAATCCGACGCGCGAGTCCGATGTGGATTTCCAAATGGTCGACGCCGCGCTGGTGCTGCGGCAGATGGACGGCGCAGGAACCAAGCTGAACATCGTCATTCTCGATGCATGCAGGAACAATCCGTTCGGTGGTCGCGGCCTCCGTGGCTCCGACGGAGGTTTGGCGCAAATCCGGGCGCCGGAGGGAACGCTGCTCTCCTATGCCACACAACCGGGCAACGTCGCGCTCGACGGATCCGATGGACACAGCCCCTACACGCGGGCGCTGGTCGAGACGATGCAGAGACCCGGGCTCGACGTGCTCCAGGCGTTCAATCAGGTGGGGCTCATCGTCAAGCGCGCGACCGGTAGCTCGCAACAGCCCTGGGTCTCCAGCTCGCCGATCGATGGATCATTCTACTTTTCAGGTGCGCCTGCAGTGCAGGTCGCGCCGGTCAACGTGCCGGCGACGGTCACGTCGCCCCCTGCGAACCTTCCGCTTTCCACACCTCCGGTTGCGAGAACCCAATCGGATTTCCTTTTCCCGGATTCGGATAGCCGGCTGCTTGCCGACGGCGATTTGAAGACGCTGAGCAAGGAAGAGCTGCGCCTCGCCCGCAACGAAATCTTTGCGCGGCGAGGGCGCTACTTCAACTCGCCCGAACTGACGGCGAGGTTCAGCAAGTTCTCCTGGTATGTACCCCGCACCTGGGACCCGCCGCTGAACGCCGTCGAGAAGGCAAACGTCGCCCTGATCGACCGCTATGAATCCGGCGGCCCGGTTCAAGGCAGCTTCATCTTTCCCGATTCAGATCGACGCCTGCTCACGCCGGCGGATCTGCGCGGGCTGTCGAACGAGGAAATCCGTATCGCACGCAACGAGATCTACGCGCGGCGGGGGCGATACTTCGAGGCGGCAGATCTCAAGGCCCGTTTTGAACGCTTCCCGTGGTACGCCCCCAACACATGGAATCCGAAACTCAATTCCATCGAGGAGACGAATGCCGCGCTGCTCGATCAGGCCGGCAGGCGTCGATGACAATCGCATTGCGGGCAGCGCAGATCGTCGTCGCCTTGGTGGCTGCGTCCGTGCCGGCGGACGCTCAAACCAGAACCGAACTTCTGGATCAGCTGGTGCGTGCCTATCCCGATTTCCTGACCGGCCACGATGGCAAGCAAATTTCGTGGCGCGATGGCACTAAGATGCCGGTGGACGATGGTGTCGACGACAAATCGTTTGACCAGCGGCTGCGCAATGCCTCGATCATCGACCAGCTCCGGTTGGCCTATCCCGTAGGGGCTTCTGCGCCGCCCGCGTTGAACGCCGATCCCGGCAGATTCCGGAACGAAGCGTTCTTCACGAAGATGTATGGCGACTGCCGTGCTGGAGCGGTGCAGCGGAATCTCGTGACCATCACTTGGTTGCCGCGATCATGGGGGAAGGCGGTCCAGGTGACGCGGATCAATGGCGTCGCGGATCGGCTCAAGGAGGTGTCGGCGGAAATCGACAAGCTCGAACCAGCGCTGAGGGCCGCAGCCTTTCCCATTGCCGGCGTGCTGTCGTGCCGGCCGGTCGCCGATACCGGTAAGATGAGCATGCATGGCTATGCCGTCGCGATCGATCTGAACCTGCGATATTCCGATTATTGGCTGTGGGCGGGCCGCGGAAAGTCGATCCCGTACAAGAACAGGATGCCGCAGGAGATCGTCGATATCTTCGAACGCCACGGGTTCATCTGGGGAGGCAAATGGTATCATTACGACACGATGCACTTTGAATATCGCCCGGAACTACTGGCCCGGTGATTCCGTATCGTTTCCGTGCTCCAGGCCGTCATTCATTCACGCCAAGCTGATTTCACTCAAGCGCGAAACGCGCTACCCAAGCGGCCATGTCTACAACATCGATCCCCTCCACCCGGCCACGCGCGAAAGCCCGGGTGAGTTTGATGCGTTTCCGGGCCTGGCTGGTTGCCAGCGCCACCCGCCCCGAGGCGCGCCTCTGGCTGGTGATCCAGCTCGCCATCCTGCATGCGGTGCTCTGGACCTTCATCCTGATCAACCTCAAGGCCGCGCAAGACGTTCACATGGACGTCGCGGAAGCCTGGGGCTGGGGCCAGAAATTCCTCTGGGGCTATGGCAAGCACCCGCCCTTGTCGGGCTGGGTCGCCGGCCTCTGGTTCACAATGTTCCCGCCGACGGACTGGGCGACCTATGCGCTCGCGATGGCGACAGTCGGCACCGGTATGGTGATCTGCTGGCTCATCGCGTTGCGCGTGGTGGATGCGCGGCGCGCGTTCCTGGTCGTGGTGATGGTCGCGCTCTACCCGATCTTTAATTTCAAGGGCTTCAAGTACAATCCCGACCTGCTCCAGCTGGTCACCTTGCCGCTCCTCGTGCTCGCTTATCTCAATGCGTTCGAGAAGCGGAGCTGGCAATCCGGAGCCTTGCTCGGCCTTGCCGGCGCGCTGGCGCTGATGACCAAGTACTGGGTGCTGACCATGATCGGCGCCATCGGGCTTGCCGCGCTGATCCATCCGGAGCGATTGAAGTTCCTGTGGTCGCCGGCGCCGTGGATTGCGATCGCGACGATGGTGGTTGCGATGATCCCGCACATCGTCTGGCTGGCGGACGCGCATTTCGTGCCGCTGACCTATGCGGGCGACACCTACAGCCTCGAGGACAGCGGCCAGGTGCATCAGCTCGTGGCCGGCTATGCCCTGCATAATGTCGCGCTGCTGGCATTGCCGGTGGCGCTGGCCGCGCTGGCGATGGCGCTGGTGCCGCCCTGGTTCAGGCTGCTCCTGCATGCGCCCGCGCGCATCGTCACGCGGGCCTGGGCGCGCGGCGCGAATTCCAGCGTGAACCTTTCGCAGGCGCGCAACGTCTGGATCATCCAGATCATCGTCGCGGTCGGCCCCGCGCTCGGCGCGCTGGCCTTCAGCATTTACATGAAAACCGATTGGGGCATCTCGCTGTTCTTTCTGGTGCCGCTCGCGCTGGTCGCGATCCCGGCCTTGCGGGTGCAGAGTGCGGCGCTGTTCAACATTGTCGCGATCTGGCTGGTGCTCAGCGTCGCCACGCTCATTGCCTCGCCCTGGATCGCCGCGCGGGAGATGGCGGCCAATGCCGGCAACACGGCGACCTATGGCGCGCGCTCGGATCTCGCGCGCGAGCTGACGCAGGCCTGGCACGCGCGCTTCGCCTCGCGCTGGGCGGTCGTCGCCGGCACCATGGAGTCGATCCAGCCGATGGTGTTCTACAGCCCGGATCATCCGGCCGCGTTCACGCCGCTCGAAACCTGGGGGTCCGGGTTGATTTCGCCCGATGACGTCAAGAGATACGGCTTCATCGGCGTGTTCGATCCGGCCGACGGCCGCCTGCCGGCGTTCGAGAAATGGGTGTCCGAGGTTGCGCCGAATGCCGAGCGCATCGTGATGACGACGCGCCGTTTCACCCACGGCAAGGCCGGTCCGTCGATGAGCTGGAACATCTACATCGCGCCGCCGGGGAAGTGATCGAGGCGGCGCCGCCTAAATCCCTTCCTCGTTGAATTTGCTTTCAACGAGTTCGGTGATCGCCGCGAGCGCGGCTTCGGCATCATCGCCGGCAGCGGCGACCGTGATGGTGGTGCCGGGACCGGCGGCGAGCATCATCAGGCCCATGATTGAGGTGCCGCCGACGGTTTCGCCGCCGCGCGTCACCCAGACCTGCGCGCTGAAGCGCTCGACGGCCTGGACGAACTTCGCGGAGGCCCGCGCGTGCAGGCCGCGCTTGTTGATGATCAGGAGATCCTTGGAGATCGCGCCCGCGGGCACGCCCGTCCCGGCTTGCGGCGCTTCGTCGCTCATTTGCCGGCGAGGACGCGGCTGGCGATGGTGACGTATTTGCGGCCGGCTTCCTGGGCCATCGCGATCGCGTCGGGGAGCGGACGCTCCTCGCGCACCTTGGCCAGCTTCACCAGCATGGGAAGGTTGATCCCCGCGAGCACTTCGACCTTCGGCCGGCTCATGCAGGATATTGCCAGGTTGGATGGCGTGCCGCCGAACATGTCGGTGAGGATCGCGACGCCATCGCCGGAATCGACGCGGTTAACCGCCTCGATGATGTCGCTTCGACAGAGATCGGAATCATCTTCGGCGCCGATCGTGATCGCTTCGATTTGCTTTTGTGGGCCCATGACATGTTCAAGCGCTGCCTTGAATTCGTCGGCAAGGCGCCCGTGGGTCACAAGTACTAGACCAATCATCGGAAAACTCCTCGCGGGCGCTTTTGGTGCACCGCACGAACGCGCCACTTTGACCATCCAGAGCCCCCGCGCAAGAGGGGATGTTGCGTATCTCCCTGAATCTAGACGGATGGATAAGGGGAGCTGCGCCGGTCTATTCGGTCGCGAGTGTGGGGTTCATATGGTTACCATTTCCCTTCAAACAATCGCCGGAAGGGTTAACGGAAGATGAACTCTTGGTAGTGGTCAAGGCCGCGACAACCAGAGGGAGGGAAAAATAGTCGCGGCCCACAGGGATTCGCGGTATTGCGACACCTAAAATGGCTGTTTTCAGGGATTCGGCCGGCGGCAGCCGCTCCGCATCCGCCGCGTCCAGATCGACCACGAGGCCGACGGTCGCATGCTCCACAAAGTCGCAGCGGCGGATTCCCAGCCCCCGGATCTCGATCAGGCCGGCCAGGACCGGGGCGGGGCGGACCTCAATTTCGCGGCCGACTGTCGCCAGATGGACACGGTCATCACCGACCAGAACGGCCCTTTCGATCACGCCGCTACGTCCCGCCATGATCAAATCGAAGGCAAGGCGCGACTTGCCGGAGCCCGAGGGCCCGCGGATCAGCACCGCCAGATCTCCAACCTTGACCGCCGAGGCGTGAATGCTGGGGCCGCCTTCGTCCAAGCTGCCTTGGCTCATAGCGCCGGCAGCCTCACCACGAAGCGCGCGCCGACAACACTCGGCGCTCCGTCCTCGTCCGCCGGGCCGGGACGGTTCTCCGCCCAGATGCGTCCGCCATGCGCGTCGACGATCTGCTTGGAGATCGACAGACCGAGGCCGGAATTCTGGCCAAAGCCCTGATGAGGTCGGTCGGTGTAGAAGCGCTCGAAGATGCGCTCCAGCGCGTCGTCGCGGATTCCGGGGCCGTCGTCGTCGATCACGATCTCGATCTCTCCGCGCACGCGGCGGCAGGTGAGGCGCACCTTGTTGCCGGGCTCGGAGAAGGACTGTGCGTTGGAGAGCAGGTTGGAGACCACCTGTCCGAGCCGCGAATCGTGGCCGGTCACGGCGAAATTGTCGGTCGGGCTGCGGCCCTCGAAACGCATTTCGACCGCGACGTCATGGCCGAGCTTGGTTTCATTGGCGACGGAGACGAGCGTCGTCAGCAGGCGGCGCAAATCGACCGGGATCGCATCCTGGCGCTGCAGTTCGGCATCGAGACGGCTGGCATCGGAGATGTCCGAGATCAGCCGGTCGAGCCGCTTGACGTCATGCTCGATCACCTCGAGCAGGCGCGCGCGGCTGTTCTCGTTGCGCGCCAGCGGCAACGTCTCGACCGCGGAGCGCAAGGAGGTCAACGGGTTCTTCAATTCGTGCGCGACGTCGGCGGCGAACATCTCGATCGCTTCGATGCGGCTGTAGAGTGCACTGGTCATGTCGCGCAGCGCACCGGAGAGATGGCCGATCTCGTCGCGACGACGGGTGAAGTCGGGAATCTCGACCCGGGTCCTGATGCGGCGACGGATCAGCTCGGCGCTGTCGGCGAGCCGGCGGACCGGACCTGCGATCGTGCTGGCGAGCAGCAGCGACAGCATGATCATGACGGCGGCGGCGACGCCGCCCACTTTGAGGATGGCGAGGCGCTCGGCGGTGACCATCTGGTCGATGTCGTCGCCCTGCGTCGACAGCATCAGCGCGCCGTGGATGGCGCGCGAGCGCAGTACGGGGACCGCGACCGAGACGATCACCTCGCCGCGCGCATTGACCCGCACCATCGAGCGCTTCTGGCCCTGGAGCGCGTCGCCGACCTCCGCATAGCCATTGCCGTTCTCGGGGCCGAGCTCGCGATAGAGCGGCAGGTCGCCGCGATTGAGCCAGGTACGGACCGCGACCATGCCGCGTTCGACCATGCCCGGCTTCTCGGCGGAGACTGACGGCAGGGGGAAGCGCACCACGGTATCGAGGCTGCGGCTGTCGACCAGCAGGCTGCCGTTCGGGTCGTAGATGCGGGCGCGCGTCTTGGTCGGCGAGATCAGCGTGCGCAGCACCGGCGCCACGCGCTCCGGATTGATCGGAAAATCCAGCGGGGAATACTCGTCCGACCCGCCATAGGTCTCGCCCGGCTTGAGGTCGAGCAACCGGTCGGGGTCGATGGTGATGGCGTTGGTCTGCACCGTCGCGGAGGCCGCGATGGCGCCGGCGATGATCTCCGCCTGCACCAGCAGGCTCTGCGCGCGCGCGTCGATCAGGCCGGCGCGGAATTGCGACAGATAGAGGATGCTCGCCACCAGCGCGACCAGGCCGGCGAGGTTGAGCGAGACGATGCGGCGGGTCAGGCTCGAGAAGGACAGCGCGAAGAAGAACTGCCCGGCGCGCTTCAGCCAGTTCAGCGGACGCCAGCCCTGCACGGCCGGCTTGTCCTCGGCCAATTGATCCGGAGCGCCGTGGGCGCTGGCGTCCTCGGCGTTCTGGTTCTCGTCAGGCTGCGTTCGGTCAAGCAATGCTCACGCCCGCGTTAGGACAGCTCGTGCGAAGGTCCCCGCATCCTAGAGCCATCCCGGTGCCGATGGAATCAGAACCGGCGATGCTCTCGGTCTTTCGTGGAGGCGCGTGCGCCTCAGGCTTCCTTGAAGCGGTAGCCGACGCCGTAGAGCGTCTCGATCATCTCGAACTCGTTGTCGACCACCTTGAACTTCTTGCGCAGCCGCTTGATGTGGCTGTCGATGGTGCGGTCGTCGACATAGACCTGGTCGTCATAGGCGGCGTCCATCAGCGCGTTGCGGCTCTTCACCACGCCGGGCCGGGTCGCGAGCGCCTGCAGGATCAGGAATTCGGTGACGGTCAGCGTCACCGGCTCGTTCTTCCAGGTGCAGGTGTGCCGTTCAGGATCCATGCGCAGCAGGCCGCGGTCGAGCGCCTTGGCGTCGTTCTCCTTCGGCGTGACGGTCGGGTCCTTCGGCGCCGAACGGCGCAGCACCGCCTTGACGCGCTCGACCAGCAGGCGCTGCGAGAACGGTTTGCGGATGAAGTCGTCGGCGCCCATCTTGAGGCCGAACAGCTCGTCGATCTCTTCGTCCTTGGAGGTCAGGAAGATCACGGGCAGGTCGGATTTCTGCCGCAGCCGGCGCAAGGTCTCCATGCCGTCCATGCGCGGCATCTTGATGTCGAGGATGGCAAGATCGGGCTGGGTGGTGCGGAAACCGTCGAGCGCGGAGGCGCCGTCGGTATAGGTCATGATGCGATAGCCTTCGGCCTCCAGCGCGATCGAGACGGATGTGAGAATGTTGCGGTCGTCGTCGACCAAAGCGATTGTGGGCATGAGCCTCTGCTTTCTGCTTTCCGTTTGGGTCGTGGCTTGAAAACGGCGAGCAATCCACTGATGCGCCGCATACATGGGTGCCGATGTTGGCATTCGAACCTTGTCACCGAGCAATGCAAGCTAGGCTGAAGTGTGACCAAGTTCCACGAAACACGGCAGATTCGCCGCGTTCGACCCATAATCAGGCCCCGGTTTACCCGAAAAAAGGCCCTCCATGCAACCACCTGACCCGAGAAAGCCGATGCAACCGACCCCCGATTTCGACCCCGGAAAGCTCGCCAAATCGCTGCTGCGGCGGTCACGGCAGGGGGCCCTGGCGACATTGATGGCCGGCAGCGGCGATCCATATTGTTCCCTGGTCAATCTGGCCAGCCACCCGGATGGCTCTCCGATCCTGCTGATCTCGGGATTGGCCGTGCACACCAAAAACATCCTGGCCGACAGCCGGGTGTCCCTGATGCTGGACGAGCGGGCGGCGGGTGATCCGCTGGAGGGCGCCCGGATCATGCTGTCCGGCCATGCCGAGCCGGCCGATGCGGACAAGGATCTGCTCCGGCGACGGTACCTCAATGCCCATCCCTCCGCGGAGGCCTTTGTTTCGTTTAAGGATTTCTCCTTCTTCCGGATTCGGCCCACGGGAACCCATCTGGTCGCCGGCTTCGGCCGGATCGTCGACCTCAAGCCGGAGCAATTCCTGACCGACCTCACGGGGACTGAGGAATTGCTGGCGGCGGAGGAGGGGGCGGTCGAGCACATGAATGCCGACCACCGCGACGCCATGGGCCTCTATGCAACAAAGCTGCTCGGCGCTGCCCCAGGCGACTGGCGCTGCACCGGCTGCGATCCGGAGGGCCTCGACATGCAGGACGGCCAGACCGCCTTGCGGCTGGACTTCCCGGAGCGCGTGGCTGATGGCACCGCGCTGCGCAAGATGCTGGTTCGCCTCGCCGGCGAAGCGCGCACCAGGATGGACGAGAGCGCAACACATTGAACGCTGCTGCCCATCGCCGCGACCCAAGTTCGTTACCGGTCTGAAGGCGGCGGCGAGAGCGTCATGGCAGAATGGAAGAGACTGACGCTGGTTGCGGGTTTGGCGCTCGCGATCACCGCATCGCTAGTCACGCCTGGCGTTGCCCAAAAAGGTCTCGCCGCGGAGAGCGCGCGAATCAACGCACTGATGAGCGCCGGCAGATATTCGGAAGCACTGCCTTTGGCGCAAGGCATGGTCGCGAACCTGGAGAAGAGCGACACCGGTCGCGAGCTCGCCGCGGCGCTGAACAACCTCGGCCAGGTTCATGCCGGTCAGGGCCACGACGATCTGGCCGAGCCGCTCTACAAGCGCGCCATCATGCTGATGGAAAAGTCGCTCGGTCTCGAAACCCCGCTGATTGGAGCCGAACTGAGCAATCTCGCCGCGCTTTACCAGCGGCAGAGCCGCTACGCTGAGGCCGAGCCGCTGTTCAGGCGCGCGCTCGCCGTTCGCGAGAAGGGATTGTCGCGGGAGCATCCCGATGTCGGGCAGTCGCTCAATAATCTCGCCACGCTCTATGTGAAACAGCAGCACTATGCCGACGCGGAACCGTTGTTTCAGCGGGCGCTCGCGATCTATCAGAAGGCCGGCGGCCCCGAGCATCCGGCAGTGGCCACGGTCCTGAACAATCTCGGCCAAGTCTATCGCGATCTCAACCGCGATGCGGACGCGGAAGCGCCGATCAAGCGCTCGCTGGCGATCCGGGAGAAAGTGCTGGGACCGGATCATCCCGATGTTGCCCGCTCGCTGAACAATCTCGCCGGCCTCTACGAGCACCAGCAGCGCTACGGCGACGCCGAGCCGCTCTATCGCCGCGCGCTGGTCATCCGCGAAAATGCGCTCGGGCCCGATCATCCTGACGTCATGACCTCGACCAGCAATCTCGCTTATTTCCTCTACGTGGCCGGGCGCGCCGCGGACGCATTGCCGTTCGCGGAAAGGACACTTCGGGGCGATCGCGCCCAGTTGCGCGTCGTGTTGCCGGTCCTGTTCGCCGCACGGCAACAGGATCTGCTGGCCGGCGACAAGGCGCTGGACGAGGCCCTCGCCGCGATCCAGCGCGGCACGCAATCCTCCGCCGCATCCGCCGTGAACAAGCTCGCGGTTCGGCTTGCCGCCGGCAGCGACCGGCTCGCCGAGTTGGTGCGCCGGGACCAGGATCTCGCGGCTGAGTCCGAGGCGCTCGACAAGGCGATCGTCACCGCGGTCTCGAAGCAATCCGCGCAGCGCGATCTCGCAAGCGAGCAGCGCAGCCGCGCGCGGATTGCAACGATTACCAACGAGCGTGCGGGCTTGCAGAAGACGCTCGCGGTCGAGTTTCCCGACTACGCGTCGCTCTCCAATCCCCTGCCGTTGACGGCAAAGGACATTCAGCTGCTGCTGTCGGCCGACGAGGCGATGGTGCTCTACTCCGTCGTCGACAAGCAGAGCTATGTCATCGCGATCACGCGCGAGGGCGTCGACTGGAAGGCGATTCCACTCGGCGCGGATGCGCTGACG
This sequence comes from Bradyrhizobium sp. WSM4873, assembly GCF_055811355.1. Lineage (NCBI taxonomy): Bacteria > Pseudomonadati > Pseudomonadota > Alphaproteobacteria > Hyphomicrobiales > Nitrobacteraceae > Bradyrhizobium > Bradyrhizobium sp. WSM4873. Next base: position 77,465 of record NZ_JBVVPS010000028.1, read on the forward strand.
CAGAAGGTGACGGCATTCCGCAAGGGACTCGACGTCGGCAAAGCGCGCGATGCCTCCGGCAAATCCGGATTGTTCGATCTCGCGCTCGCCAACGAGCTCCATGTCGCGCTGCTCGGTCCGGTCGAGGCGTTGACAAAGGACAAGCGCAGCCTGCTGGTGGTGCCGTCGGCTGCGCTGACCGCATTGCCGTTTCATCTGCTCGTCACCGAGAAGCCGCAGGCTGCGATCCCGGACACGCTCGAAGGCTATCGCGGCGCTGCCTGGCTGCTGCGGCGTCAGGCCGTCTCGGTGCTGCCCTCGGTGGTCAGTCTGAAATCGCTGCGCGCCTTCGCGCGCCGGGACCAAAGCGTGAAGCCGATGACCGGCTTCGGCGATCCCGTGTTCAATCCTGCACTGGAAGGGCCCGCCGAGCGGCGCGCGGCGAACGGCAAGGTCGCCGCGCGCAGCATCGCGACCATCGCCTATAGTGATTTCTGGCGCGGTGCCGGCGTCGATCGCGCACGGCTTGCGCAGGCGCTGCCGCAACTGCCTGATACCGCCGATGAGTTGAACGCGGTGGCCAGGGATGTCGGGGCGGCCGAGACCGATATTCATCTCGGCCGGGACGCCAGCGAGACGACGCTCAAGCGTGCAGCGCTTGCTCAATACGGCATCATCTACTTTGCCACCCACGGCCTCGTTGCCGGCGACATCAAGGGACTGGGTGAGCCCTCGCTCGCGCTCTCCATTCCCGATCAGCCCACGGAGCTCGACGACGGTCTACTCACCGCAAGTGAAGTCGCTCAGCTCAAGCTCAATGCGGATTGGGTTGTGCTGTCGGCCTGCAACACCATCGCAGGCGACAAGCCCGGCGCCGAGGCCCTGTCGGGACTGGCGCGCTCGTTCTTCTACGCCGGTGCGCGCGCACTGCTGGTCTCGCATTGGGCCGTGGATTCGGAAGCTGCTACACGCCTGACCACGATGACTTTCGAGCTGCTCAAAAACGAACCAAAAATGGGGCGTGCCGAAGCCTTGCGCCGCGCAATGTTAACCTATGTTGACGACACCTCGTCTCCCCGCAACGCCTATCCTGCAATGTGGGGGCCGTTCGCGCTCATCGGCGAAGGCGCGGTAAGATAGGGTGGGCTTGGAAATTTCATCGAGACTGTATTCGGCGTTGTGCGACGCAATAACCTTGGGAAACGCCGAAACGCCTATTTGGTTGCGCGATCATTGTTGATTTTTTGATGCGCCTGCTCAGAGCTGACATGCGCGACGTTTGGCGCGGTCCTTGAATAAACCAAATCCTAAGGGATCAGCTTGGCAACGCCAGCGTTCATCAGTATTAGGTCGTTCCAACCGAGGCCGGACGGCCTGTAATCACGGTGACCGCGGCGGCGCCAAGCATGATCGCGCTGAGTGGGTTCTAGGAGGATTTTTCGTGCAAGAGACGGGCGTGCGCAACGGTGCCTTCGGCGCCGACAAATTCGGCTTAAAGAATCTCAAGCAGGTTCACTGGAACCTCGGTGCGCCGCAACTCTATCAATACTCGCTCTCCGCGGGCGAGGCGGTGCTGTCGGCTGATGGCGCGCTCTGCGCCGACACCGGCGAGTTTACCGGCCGCAGCCCCAAGGACAAATTCACGGTGCGTGACGCCACCACCGACAAGAAGATGTGGTGGGCCGGCAACCAGTCGATCACCGCAGAGCAGTTCGAGACGCTCTACCAGGACTTCCTCAAGCACGCCGAAGGCAAGTCGCTGTTCGCGCAGGACCTCTATGGCGGCGCCGATCCGGCTTATCGCATCAAGACCCGCGTCTTCACCGAGCTCGCGTGGCACTCGCTGTTCATCCGCACGCTGCTGATTCGTCCCGAGGCGATCGAGCTCTCGGCGTTCGTGCCCGAGCTCACCATCATCGACATGCCGAGCTTCCGCGCCGATCCGAAGCGCCATGGCTGCAAGTCGGAGAACGTCGTCGCGATTGATTTCGCCCGCAAGATCGTGCTGATCGCCGGCTCCTACTATGCCGGCGAGATGAAGAAGTCGGTCTTCACCACGCTGAACTACTATCTGCCCGAGCGCGGCGTGATGCCGATGCATTGCTCGGCCAATGTCGGCGCCAAGGGCGATGCCGCGATCTTCTTCGGCCTGTCCGGCACCGGCAAGACCACGCTGTCAGCCGATCCGAACCGTACTCTGATCGGCGATGACGAGCACGGCTGGGGCCCGAACGGCATCTTCAATTTCGAAGGCGGCTGCTATGCCAAGTGCATCAAGCTGTCGCAGGAAGCCGAGCCCGAGATCTACGCCGCCTCGACCCGCTTCGGCGCGGTGCTCGAGAATTGCGTGCTGGACGAAGACACCCGCGTGGTCGATTTCGACGACGGCTCCAAGACCGAGAATACGCGCTCGGCCTATCCGCTCGAATTCATCCCGAACGCCTCGCGCACCGGCCGCGCCCCGCAGCCCAAGAACGTGGTGATGCTCGCCGCCGACGCCTTTGGCGTGCTGCCGCCGATCGCCAAGCTTTCGCCGGCGCAGGCGATGTATCACTTCCTCTCGGGCTACACCGCCAAGGTCGCGGGCACCGAGCGTGGTCTCGGCAATGAGCCGCAGCCGGAATTCTCGACCTGCTTCGGCTCGCCCTTCCTGCCGCTCGACCCCTCCGTCTACGGCAACATGCTGCGCGACCTGATCGCCCAGCACAATGTCGACTGCTGGCTGGTCAACACCGGGTGGACCGGCGGCAAGTACGGCACCGGCTCGCGCATGCCGATCAAGGTGACGCGCGCGCTGCTCACCGCTGCGCTCGACGGCTCGCTTCGCAACGTCGAATTCCGCACCGATAAATATTTCGGTTTCGCGGTCCCGACCGCGCTGCCGGGCGTGCCGAGCGAGATACTCAACCCGGTCAACACCTGGAAGGACAAGGACGAGTTCGACAAGACCGCCCGCGCGCTGGTCGGCATGTTCCAGAAGAACTTTGCCAAGTTCGAAGCCCAGGTCGACGCCGAAGTGCGCGCGGCCGCGCCGGACGTGAAGCTCGCGGCGGAGTAGTTTCTCTCTGGCTGGAATGTAAAGGGGCGGCCGCGAGGCCGCCCTTTTTGTCTTTCTTTGTCCCCTTGCGGGAGAGGGGAAGAGTCCGCTCACGCCTTGAAATACGCGACCTGCGTGGTCGTCGCGAGCAGCCTTCCGTTCGGCGACCACAGCTCGGCGTTCTGGTCGGCGTAGCTCTTGTGCATGATCTTTGAATCTGCGGTCGCCAGCACGCGCGTGATGTCCTCGGCCGCGAGCTCTTCGGCGTCCGTGTGAAAATACGTCGTCAGCGACACCGTGCCGAACGGCACCAGCTCGCGCCGCGCGTGAAAGATGCGGCCGAAGAAGGCGTCCGACATCGACATCAGCGACGGCAAGTCCAGCTTGCGCGGCGTGCGATCACTGATCCAGAGCTTTGAGTAAGTGCTGGCGAGCTCGGGCTTGGGCGGGCCGATCCGCATCTCGCCCTCGACGAAGCGGAATTCATACTGGTTGGCCCAGGACGCCGCGATCTTCGGGAACGGCATCGTCTCGTCGAACGGCTTTGCGTCGGGATATTGCGCCACCCTGTGCTCCCAGGACGGCCGGCGCTCGGCGAACACCGCGGTGGCGAGCGTTGCGACCTCGCCGCCGCCTTGCGACAGTTCGACGCTCCAGTGCTGGCTGGAGCGGTTGGCCTTCACCAGCCGCAAATCCAGATCGAACGGCCCCTTCGCGATCGGTGCGCAATAATTGACGGTGAGCGCCAGCGGATCGCCGGCACGTTCCGGATGCTCGATCAGCGCACGCAGGATCGTCGCGGCCGTGATGCCGCCGAACGGGCCGACAAAGGCCCAATAGTCGTCGCTGGTGTGTCCCTGCCAGCTCGAGTCGCCGGCGGTGACGCGAGTGGCGTCGTCGAAAGGGTGCGGGAGCTTGGCGTGCATTGTTTGATCCGGCGTTCAATGACGGACGTCATATCACGTCCGTCGCCGGCTTGTGCAATTACCTCGGGAGTAACCGATTTCACGCCACGGAAATTCAGCCCGCGACGTCGCGCAAGGTCGGCAGCAACGGCGTGGTCGGATTCACCGGCACGTTCCAGATCTCCTCGGCGTATTCGCGAATGGTGCGGTCGGAGGAGAACCACGCCATGCGCGCGACGTTGAGGATCGAGGCGCGGGTCCAGGCCGGCGCCACCTGCCAGCGCGCATCGACGCTGCGCTGCGCCTCGTAATAGGAATCGAAATCGGCGCTGACCATGTAATGGTCGAGATAGCGCAGCGCGTGCGCGATGGATTCGAAGCGGCCGGGATCGCCGGGCGAGAATTCGCCGGCGCCGATCGCGTTGATGGCGCGCTGGAGCTTCGGCGAATTGCGGATCACGTCGGAAGCGTCCAGCCCCTGCTTGCGCCGGATCATGACGTCGCCGGCTTCCATGCCGAAGATCGCGATGTTCTCCGCGCCGACGTGATCGCGGATCTCGATGTTGGCGCCGTCGAGCGTGCCGATGGTGAGGGCGCCGTTGAGCGACAGCTTCATGTTGCCGGTGCCAGAGGCTTCCATGCCGGCCGTCGAGATCTGCTCGGAGAGGTCGGCCGCGGGAATGATCACTTCGGCAAGGCTGACATTGTAGTCGGGCAGGAAGACGACCTTGAGCTTGCCGCCGATCGCGGGATCGTTGTTGACGACTTCCGCGACGTCGTTGATCAGCTTGATGATCAGCTTGGCGTAGCGGTAGCTCGCCGCCGCCTTGCCCGCAAAGATCTTCACCCGCGGCACCCAGTTGCCGTTGGGATCGTCCTTGATCGCCTGGTACAGCGCGACGGTCTCGATGACGTTGAGAAGCTGGCGCTTGTATTCGTGGATGCGCTTGATCTGCACGTCGAACAGCGCGCTCGGATCGACCTTGATACCGAGCCGCTCGCCGATCAGGCGCGCCAGCGCCGTCTTGTTGTGAAGCTTGACCGCGCGGAACCTCTTCTGGAATTCGACGTCGCTGGCGCGGGCTTCGATCAGGCTGAGCTGCGTCGGATCATCGAGCACGGCGTCGCCGCAGGTCTCGCGCAACAGATCGGTCAGTTTCGGGTTCGCCAGCATCAGCCAGCGGCGGAAGGTGATGCCGTTGGTCTTGTTGGTGATGCGGCCGGGGTAGAGATGGTTGAGGTCGTGGAACACGGTCTCGCGCATCAGGTCCGAATGCATCGCGGAGACGCCGTTGATGCGGTGCGAGCCGACGAAGGCGAGCTGGCCCATGCGCACGCGCCGCCCGCTCCTCTCGTCGATCAGCGAGACCGAGGCGCGGAAGTCGATGTCGCCGGGGGCGCGCGCTTCCGCGAGCGCGAGATGCTGCACGTTGATGCGGTAGATGATCTCGAGATGACGCGGCAACAGCCGTTCGAACAGTTCGACCGGCCAGGTCTCCAGCGCCTCGGGCAGCAGCGTGTGGTTGGTGTAGGACAGCGTGGCGACCGTGATCTTCCAGGCCTCGTCCCAGCGGAAATTGTGGTCGTCGATCAGGATCCGCATCAACTCGGTGACGGCAAGACTCGGATGCGTGTCGTTGAGCTGCACCGCGACCTTGCTCGACAGGCTGCGGAGCTGGCCGTCGGATGCAAGATGCCGCTTGATCAGATCCTGCAGCGAAGCCGAGACGAAGAAATATTCCTGGCGCAGGCGCAGCTCGCGGCCGGCCGGGCTCTCGTCGTTCGGGTACAGGAATTTGCAGATCGCTTCCGCGCGCGACTGCTCGGCGCTGGCGCTGACATAGTCGCCGGTGTTGAAGGCGTCGAGCTTCAACGGATCGGGCGAGCGCGCCGACCACAGCCGCAGCGCGTTGACATGCTGGCCGCGCCAGCCGACGATCGGCGTGTCATAGGCCATCGCCTGCACGGTCTCGGACGGATGCCAGATCGCGCGATCGCGGCCCTTGTCTTCGACATGCTCGACACCGCCGCCGAAGCGAATGTCGTAGATCACTTCGGGGCGCTGCAATTCCCAGGGATTGCCGAAGCCGAGCCATTCGTCCGGATATTCCTGCTGCCAACCCTGATTGATGATCTGGCGGAAAAGGCCGTAATCATAACGGATGCCGTAGCCGATCGCGGGGATCGACAGCGTCGCCATGCTTTCCATGAAGCAGGCGGCGAGCCGTCCGAGGCCGCCATTGCCGAGCGCGGCGTCCGGCTCGCATTTGCGCAGCTCAGGCAAGGAAACGCCGAGATCGCCGAGCGCGACCTCGAAGATCTTGAGCAGCCCCATATTGTTCAGGGCGTCGCTGAAGAGGCGGCCGATCAGGAATTCGAGCGAGAGATAATAGACGCGCTTGCGCCCCGCATCGTAGCTGTGTTTCTCGGCCGTGAGCCAGCGATGCACGATGCGGTCGCGCAGCGCCAGCGCCGCGGCCTGGTACCAATCGTGCTTGGTCGCCATGCCAGCATCCTTGCCGATGGCAAGGCGCAGCTTCGCCAGGATCGCGCCCTTGATCTCAGCCAGCGCGAGTTCGTCGATGGGCTGGTTGGCGGCGGGGAAATTGGGCTGGAACGATGAATCTTGCAAAGTCGTCACTTCCTGGTCGCGAGAACACTACTGACCCTACGCATCTTGCCTCTGTACCGGAACCATTGCTGGTGCGACCGTGCACTGCGATGGCGTAAAATTATGCAAGGAACGGGCCGATTTGGGAACCCGGACGCATACGGGGAAACGTGGATTTGGTGCTAGAATGGCGGCCAATTCAGCCATCAGTGTGGAGGAGACGTCCATGAAAGCTCTGATGACACCTGTGATGCGACGGCTGATCGAAATTGCCGCGGCCACCTTCCTCGTCGTCTGCATTACCGCCTCCAGCGCCGCCTTCGCCGCCGGCAAGATGGGCCGTAGCGCCGACGGCCTGAGCTGCGCCGTCTCGCTCCCGCAAAACGCAACGCCCGCCACCCGCTGCGCCGCCATCAAGCGCCAATGCGGCGGCAAGTTTTACGCGAGCGCGTGTGGGGACAGGTTGATGTCGGCGATGTGAGGACGATCGCGCGCTACAAAAACGGTGTCGTCCCGGCGAAGGCTCCCACTCAAATGTCGTCCTGGCGAAAGCCAGGACCCATTACCCCGACTTTCAGAGGAGGCCCGACCGGTCATTCCAGTCGGGATTCTCCTCCTCGATCAGCTTGATCTTCCAATCCCGCTTCCAGAACTTCAATTGCTTCTCGCGCGCGATCGCCTCTTGCGGTGTAGCGAACGTTTCAACGTGCACAAGGCGGAAGATCTTGTACTTTTGCACGAACTTGGAGCCTCGACCCGACCGGTGTAATTCAAGCCGTGCGCGGATTTGACTAGTCACGCCGATGTAGATCGTGCCGTGGTGACGGCTTGCGAGAATATAGACGTAGTAGCTGCCTGCGCTCATAGGTGTGCTCAACTTCGCCAAGGCAACGCTGACCGGGGTAATGGGTCCTGGCTTTCGCCGGGACGACACTCTCCAACAATCGCACCAGCATCAGAACAAATTAAGAACACTTTAGCAAGTCTTTGATATATCATTGTGATTCGGCGTGTTGCCGACACAATATCTAGCGTCTGCCAGACTTCGCGAGGACTACATGTCCACCATTGCCTTCGATCAATTTGCCCTCACCAGGATCGCCGATTTCGCGCGCTCGCTGTCGCGGCTGCATCAGGCGGCGCGGCGCTACGCGGTCGACGACGACCAGTTCGACCGCGAGTTCAACGCGGTGTGCCAGTCGATCTGGGGCTACACCATCGACGACGTCAGCGACGATCTGTTCTCGGCCGAGGACCATCTGTTCCTCGACACGTTGGACGAGGCGCATGCGCGCATCTTCGCCGCAGAGCAGGGTTATGACCTCGTCGACGATCAGGGCATGCTCACCGACTGGTGGGGTTTTTGCTGGATGATCCTGGCCGAGAAGCGCGGCCTGCTCACGGCAGACAACCGCGCCGCCGCGCGCGCGGCGATCGAGGAGAAATATCTAGCTGCGCCGAACGTGATCGGCGTGATCATCGGGCGGTGACGGTCTCAACCCTCATCCTGAGTAGCTTGCGCAGCAAGCGTCTCGAAGCATGAAGGCCGATCTGCTCGAGGCGGGCCTTCATGGTTCGAGACGCGCGTTCCGCGCTCCTCACCATGAGGATTTCAATCCAGCCCCGCCCGCTTCGCCGGCTTCTGCGTCTTCGGCACCGTCACGTCGGGCAGCGTCTCGCGCACGATCTCCGCGGCGGGGCCATCCGCCGCCACCGTGTCGGCGCGCACCGGCGCCACCTTCATCTCGCCGAGCCGTGCGCGGACCTGCGCGGTGAGACCGGGATAGGAGGCGACCGGGGTGAAGTCCGCGGCCTGGTCGTTGCCGACGCGGATGCCGGTATAGGCGACGAGACCGTCGCTGGTGGCGATCACGTCGCCGGGCTTCAGCGAGGAGTCCAGCGCCAGATCGACCGGCGCGAGGCCGACCGGCTCGCGGCCGTTGCAGGTGCAATCAGCGCGCAGCGCCTTGCGATAGGCGAACGCATTCTCGCTATCGGCATAGCGCTCGCCGGTCTGCGACGCTGCGCCGTCGATCGAGGAGCCGAAATAGATCTTGGTCGCGCTCGCAGGACAGAAGGCCTGACACATCTGCGCGGGCGAGGTGAGACCGCGCATCAGCGGGAAATATTTGCCGTCGCAGCTGCGCACGCAGAACGCCGGGCCCGAGCCGCCGGCCGCGGCCGAACGCGTCGGCGGCACGTATTGCGGGGACGCGGCATTCTGCTGGCCGGTGAAGGGGTCGGCGTAGGAGCTCGCCTGCTGCGGCACCTCACGCTGCGGCCGCTGCTGCTGCATTCCGCCGAAGAAGAAGTCGAACAAGCCTTCGGCCGAAACCGGGGCCGGAGCCGCAAGCAGCGGTGCTGCCAGTGTGGCAACTACGAGCATCGCGCGACGCCGCCGGCGCGCATGGGACATGACTGTACGCAAACGCTTACTCCACCCGATGCTACCCAACCGGCCGGGACCATCAGGTCTCAGCACATGATTCACCATAAGGCGGGATGGTAAATGAGCGGTTGAGGGCCTTTTACCTCGCCCCGCGTGCGGGGAGAGGTCGGATTGCATCGAAGATGCAATTCGGGTGAGGGGGTACAGGCCTCACGGCTATCTCATCCGTGGAGAGAGGCCCCTCACCCCAACCCTCTCAGCGCGAGCGAAGCTCGTCGCGACCCCGTAAGAACGGGGCGAGGGGGAAGAAAGCGCTCAAGCCTTCAAGAACTCCGACGCCTTGTACAGCGAGCGGAATGGAAGCCCGGCCGCGCCAAAGGTGTCGTCGGCACCTTCTTCGCGGTCGACCATGGTCAGCACCAGCACCACTTCAGCGCCGGTCTCGCGCACCGCTTCCACCGCCTTCATGGCCGAGCCGCCGGTGGTGGTGACGTCCTCGACGATCACGACGCGCTTGCCCTCCAGCGTCTCGCCCCTGGGCAGCCCCTCGATCGCGAGCTTCGCGCCATGCTCCTTCGGCTTCTTGCGCACGAAGAAGGCCGCGATCGGATGGCCCTTGATCCAGGAGATCTGCGCCAGCGCGCCGGCCAGCGGCACCGCGCCCATCTCGAGCCCGCCGATGAAATCGAGCTTGTCGTCCTTCAGCGCCTCATAGGTCAGCTCGGCGAGCAGCGTCGCACCCTCCGGGTCCAACATGGTCGGCTTGAGGTTGAAGTAGAAGTCGCTCTTGCGGCCCGACGCGAGCGTCACCTCCCCGCGGCCGAAGGAGCGCCGGCGGATGATCTCGAACAGGCGGGCGCGGGAGGCTGATTTAGACACGGCGGGCCCTCGGGAGCGTTTTTGGAAGTGGCGGAATTTATCCGCGACGGCCCCGACATTCCAGAGGGGGCTTCCCTCGTCAACAGGGATCGGCCATCCCGGCCCGCCGGTTGTGGTGGTGCAACGTTCTGGAGTAGGTGGAGGCCGGATATCCCCGGGAAGGAAAACGCGAAAAATGACCATCGAGCTGCACACCTGGAACACGCCGAATGGCCGCAAGATCTCGGTCGCGCTGGAGGAGATGGGGCTGCCCTACAAGGTGATCCCGGTGAACATCAGCAAGGGCGAACAGATGTCGCCGGAGTTCCTGAAGCTCTCCCCCAACAACAAGATCCCCGCGATTCTCGACCCGGATGGCCCGGACGGCAAGCCCGTCAGCATCTTCGAGTCGGGTGCGATCCTGCTGTATCTCGGCGAAAAGACCGGCAAATTCCTGCCGAAACCGCTTTCGGGCCGCATCCCCGTCTATGAATGGCTGATGTGGCAGATGGGCGGTTTCGGGCCGATGCCGGGCCAGGTGCACCATTTCATCGCGCTCGAGAACGAGCAGGACCGCGCCTACGGCCTCAAGCGCTACATGGCGGAGACGCGGCGGCTCTACGGCGTCCTCGACCGCCGGCTGGAGGCCCGCGATTTCGTCGCCGGCGAGCTCTCGGTTGCCGATTTTGCCATCCTGGGCTGGGCCTGGCGTCACCCTCGCCACAAGGTTGACCTGGCCGACTTTCCCCACGTCAAGCGCTGGTACGAGGCCCTGATGGCGCGCCCGGCGGTGAAGCGGGGCATGGAGGCGAAGCTGGATTGAGCTTCTCCCTCTCCCCGTTCTTACGGGGAGAGGGTTGGGGTGAGGGGCCTCTCTCCGCGGATGAGATGGCCGTGAGACCTGTACCCCCTCGCCCGGATCGCAAGAGCGATCCGACCTCTCCCCGCAGGCGGGGAGAGGTGAAAAAGCCCTCACACCTTCCGTGCCTCGACCGCCATCCGTGCCGCGAGCCCGGCCAGCACCGTGCCCATCAGCCAGCGCTGGACCACCATCCAGCTTGGCCGGCTTGCGAGGAACAGCGCGATCGACCCTGCCGCCAGCGCGATCATGGCATTCACGCTGACACTGATCGCGATCTGGATTGCGCCGAGCACCACAGACTGCGCCAGCACGCTGCCGGCATTGGGATCGATGAACTGCGGCAGCAGCGCGAGGTAGAGCATCGCGATCTTCGGGTTGAGCAGATTGGTGACGAAGCCCATTGCGAACAATTTGCGCGGGCTGTCGATCGCAAGCTGCTTCACCTGGAACGGCGAGCGCCCGCCCGGCTTCACCGCCTGCAAGGCCAGCCACAACAGATAACCGGCGCCGGCAAAGCGCAGCGCGTCATAGGCAAAGGGAATGGCGAGCAGCAGCGCCGTGATGCCGAACGCCGCGCACAGCATGTAGAACACGAAGCCGAGCGCCACGCCGCCGAGCGAGACGATGCCCGCCGCCGGCCCTTGCGTGATCGAACGCGAGATCAGGTAGATCATGTTCGGCCCGGGCGTGAGTACGAGACCGAGGCAGACGAGGGCGAAGCCGAGCAGGGCGGAGATGTGGGGCATGGCTGAACCGGCACGGGAGATGGCACGATTCTAGTATGCGAGGCCTCGCCGTGCCATCGCACAATTGCACGGAGGACAATTTGATTCGCCGCCGCGCGCTCGCTGCGCTCCCTCGCCCCGTTCGGGAGAGGGTTGGGGTGAGGGGCCTCTCCACGCATGAGATGGCCGTGGTACCTGTACCCCCTCACCCGGATCGCAAGAGCGATCCGACCTCTCCCCGCAAGCGGGGTGAGGTAAGAAAAAAATCAATGCGCCTCGTCCCAATTGTTCGCCGCGCGTGCATCGACGTGCAGCGGCACCGAGAGCAGCACGGCCGGGAACGGCGCGTCCTGCATCACGTGCTGCACGACGGGGAGCGTGGCCTCGACCTCCGCGTCCGGCACCTCGAAGATCAATTCGTCATGCACCTGCAGCAGCATCTGCGCAGATAGCTTCTTCAGGACCAGGGCATCCTCCATCCGCGTCATGGCGCGGCGGATGATGTCGGCGGCGGTGCCCTGGAGCCGAGCGTTGATCGCGGCGCGCTCGTTGAAGGCGCGCACCGAGGCGTTCGAAGCCTTGATGTCGGGATAGTGCATCTTCCGTCCGAACAGCGTGGTGACGTAGCCGTGGCTCCGGCAGAAGTCGCGCGTCTCGTCCATGTAGGCGCGGATGCCGGGAAAGCGCTCGAAGTATTTCTTGATGTAGGCGGAGGCCTCTTCGCGTGCGATGCCGAGCTGGTTGGCGAGGCCGAACGCCGAAATGCCGTAGATGATGCCGAAATTGATCGCCTTGGCGCGGCGCCTGATTTCGCTCGGCATGCCCTTGATCGGCACGCCGAACATTTCCGATGCGGTCATGGCGTGAATGTCGAGACCGTCCTTGAACGCCTGCTGCAGCACGGGAATGTCGGCGATCTCGGCAAGCAGCCGCAGCTCGATCTGCGAATAGTCGGCGGAGACGAGCTTGTGCCCTGGCGTTGCGATGAAGGCGCGCCGGATCTTGCGTCCGTCCTCGGTGCGCACCGGAATGTTCTGCAAATTCGGCTCGTTCGACGACAGCCGGCCCGTCGTGGTCGCGGCCAGCGCGTAGGTCGTGTGGACGCGATGGGTCTGGGGATTCACATAGGTCGGCAGCGCGTCGGTGTAGGTCGATTTCAGCTTCGAGACCTGGCGCCACTCCAGAATCTTCTTCGGCAGGTCGTGGCCCTGCTCGGCGAGCTCGTCGAGCACCTGAGCGGTGGTCGACCACGCGCCGGTCTTGGTCTTGGTGCCGCCGGACAGTCCCATCTTGCCGAACAAGATGTCGCCGATCTGCTTCGGGCTGCCGACATTGACCGGCTCGCCCGCGATCTGCTGGATCTCGGCCTCGACGCGGGCCGCGGTCTGGGCGAAGTCGCCGGAGAGACGCGACAGCACCTGGCGGTCGATCGAGATGCCGCGCCGCTCCATGCGCGCGAGCACCGATACCAGCGGCCGTTCCAGCGTCTCGTAGACCGTGGTCATGTGCTCGGCGACAAGGCGCGGCTTCAGCACGCGCCAGACGCGCAAGGTGATGTCGGCGCCTTCCGCCGAGAGCGCCGCGGCCTTGTCGATCGGCACCTGGTCGAACGTGATCTTGCCCTTGCCGCTGCCGAGCAGCTCGTTCTCCTTGAGCATGGCGTGACCGAACCAGCGCTCGGACAGCTGCTCCAGCGCGTGCGAGCCGCGGCCGGCGTCGAGCACGTAGGAGATCAGCTGCGCATCGTCGGTGTTGCGCAGTGTGATGCCGTGCTGCGCCAGCATCACCGCGGTGAATTTGACGTCGAATCCGATCTTGAGAATGCCTGGTGATTCCAGCACCGGCCGCAACGCCTCGATCGCATCACTGTGCCTGACCTGGTCGGGCGCGAGGCCGGCGTCGAACAGGCCGGCACCGCCGCCGGACTGCTTGTGCGCCAGCGGCACGTAGCAGGCCTCGTTCGGCGCCAGCGCCAGCGCGATGCCGCAGAGATCGGCCTGCATCGGATCGATCGAGTTTGCCCGGATCTCGACCGCGACATGGCCGGCATCATGGATACGCGCGATGAAGGCGTTCAATTCCGCGAGGCTGTTGATAGCCTGGTACTTGCTGCGATCGACCGTAAGCTTGCGCAAAGCCTCTTCGCGCGCGGCGGCGAGCGAAATCGGCGCGCCCTTCGGGCTCGCGGCCTTGTCCTCCTTGGTCGCCGATGCGTTGCGCTGGCCCACTGGCGCTTGCGGCGTGCCGGTTCCCGGGGCGGGCACGACGTCGGAAGGCGGCAGCGGCGAGAAGACGCTGGCGCCGCTGGAATAGCCCGGATCGGCATCGACGTTGGCCGGATCGATCTGCGAGAACTCGGCGACGCGGCGCGTCAGCGTGGAAAATTCCATCGCCTTCAGGAACGCGATCAGCTTGCGCGCATCGGGTTCGTGGACGGCGAGATCGTCCAGCGGGACTTCGAGGTCGACCTTGTCGTCGAGCAATACGAGCTGCCGTGAGATGCGCGCCTTCTCGGCGTTCTCGATCAGCGCCTCGCGCCGCTTCGGCTGTTTGATTTCGGTGGCGCGGAACAGCAGTTGCTCGAGATCGCCATATTCGACGATCAGCTGCGCCGCGGTCTTGATGCCGATGCCGGGCACGCCAGGAACGTTGTCGGTGGAATCGCCGGCCAGGGCCTGCACCTCCACCACCTTCTCCGGCGGCACGCCAAACTTCTCGATCACCTCGGGGATGCCGATGCGGCGGTCCTTCATGGTGTCGTACATGGTGACGCAATCGGTGACGAGCTGCATCAGGTCCTTGTCGGAGGACACGATCGTCGCGCTCGCGCCGCGCTCGCAGGCCTGACGCACATAGGTCGCAATCAGATCGTCGGCCTCGAAGCCGACCTGTTCCAGGCAAGGCAGGTCGAAGGCGCGTACCGCTTCGCGGATCAGCGAAAATTGCGGGATCAGATCGTCCGGCGCCGGCGCCCGGTGCGCCTTGTACTCAGGATAGATCTTGTTGCGGAAGGTGATTTCCGACTTGTCGAAGATGATCGCCAGATGCGTCGGCCGGTTGTCCTCGGGCATCTCGCGCAAAAGCTTCCACAGCATGTTGCAGAAGCCGAGCACGGCATTGACCTGCAAGCCGTCGGACTTGCGGTTCATCGGCGGCAGCGCATGGTAGGCGCGGAAGATGTAGCCGGAACCGTCGACCAGGAAGACATGGTCGCCCTTGCCGGCCGCCTTCGCGGCGACGGGCTTGGCAGCAGCTGTCGCAGCAGCGGGTTTGGTTTCGGCCTTGGCGACGGTCTTCGGGGATGTCTTGGGCATGGCCGCAATGTATGAATTTTTGCGGACTTTGACAGCCTTGGGAGGGGGATTTTTGGACCCGTGGCGCTGCTATCCCCACTGTCATTCCCCGCGAAAGCGGGGAATCCAGTACGCCGCGGCCTCTCGGCTCAATCACTGACGTCTCGGCGTGCTGGGTCACCCGGTCAAGCCGGGCGACGACATCGAGAGGGCGGCTATTCCGCCGCCTGCAGCACCGGCCCTGTCTTCTTCGGCGCGATCCAGAACGCATCGGGCCGCTCGAACAGGAAATTGCCGCTAAGGCGCAGAGCGATCTGCCAAATCGCGAGCGAGCCGATCACGCCGACGATGGTCACGATCAACGACACCGCGCCGATGTCGGGAATGATGCCGGTGCGCAAGAGCAGCGTCCGTGTCGCCGCCATCGGCAGGAAGAAGGCGAGATAGATCACGATCGAATGTTCGCCGCAGAAACGGAAAACGTTCAACCACTGCGCGCGCGCGAGCAGCGTGCCCATCGTGATGATGGCGCAGGCGCCGGCGAAGCCGAGCATGAGCGATACGAATTTCCACTCGCTGGCGCCGAGCATAACCAAGCCGCTATTGACCAGCGCCCATGTCGCGAGCGCTGCCAGCGCCCATGCGGGATGATTGCGCGCGCGGTCCGACAGCGCGAACACGTAGGGCGCGAACAAATAGCCTGAATAGAAATAAACGAAACGCGCGCAGAACTCGTCGATCGCGGTCCAGCCCGTTGCGACCCGCGCCGTCTCTAGTGCCGCCGCGATGAGCCAGATCGCGGGCGGCGGGACCAGCCGTGTCAGTTTTGTGACGACGAAGAAGATCGGCAAAAGGTAGATGAACCACAGCGTGCCGAACGGCTCGACGAAGGATTCCAGATAGAGCAAGCCGGCGTCGCGCCAGCTCGTTTCCGCCGCGAATGCGGGGGCCTTGAAGCCGAACTGGATTGTCACCCAGACGACATAGAAATAGGCGAAATGCACCACCTTGCGGTCGAGATAGGTTCGCCAGTCCCGGTCGATCACCAGTGGCAGGAACAGACCCGAAATCAGGAAGAAATCCGGCATCCGGAATGGCTTCGCGAAGGCCACCAAGACATGCATGAAACCGGTCTCGCCGGCAGCAAGCTCGACCCCCAGCACCGAATGCATCATCACGACCATGACGATGCAGATGCCCTTGGCGTAATCGACCCAATCGACGCGCCCAGCAGCCGGGGCCTTGAGTCCCCCGCTCGCGGCGATTGTGCCTGATGGTGCCATGGTGTCTCTTTTTGAGGCGTGTTCCGCCAGGATCTGCGTGAACGCGGGGCAGTTTGCCGCCTTGCTGCTTACGATTTCTTTACCGGTACAAGTGCTGTGCCGTTTTTTGTACGCGGGCTGTTCCCTCACCCCGGTAAAATGCTAAACCGCCTTGGAATAGGGATTTTGTTAACCAAGCCAAACAGGGTTTTTCATGCGCATTGCTATGATCGGCACGGGCTATGTGGGACTGGTGTCCGGGGCCTGCTTTGCGGATTTCGGTCACGACGTCGTCTGCGTCGACAAGGACGAGAAGAAGATCGCGGCCCTTCATCGTGGCGAGATCCCGATCTACGAGCCCGGGCTCGACGAGCTGGTGGCGACCAACGTCAAGGCCAAGCGGCTGGAGTTCACCACCGATTTGTCCAAGCCGGTCGCGGATGCCGATGCCGTGTTCATCGCGGTCGGCACACCGTCGCGCCGCGGCGACGGCCACGCCGATCTGTCCTATGTCTATGCCGCCGCGAAAGAGATCGCGCAGTCGCTGTCCGGCTTCACCGTCGTCGTGACCAAGTCGACCGTACCGGTCGGCACCGGCGACGAGGTCGAGCGAATCATCCGCGAGACCAATCCCAAAGCCGACGTGGTCGTCGCCTCGAATCCCGAATTCCTGCGCGAGGGCGCGGCGATCCGCGACTTCAAATTCCCCGATCGCATCGTCGTCGGCACCGCCGACGAGCGCGGCCGCAAGGTGATGAGCGACATCTATCGTCCGCTGTCGCTGAACCAGGCGCCGCTGATGTTCACGGAACGCCGCACCGCCGAGATGATCAAATACGCCGCCAACGCGTTCCTCGCGACCAAGATCACCTTCATCAACGAGATCGCCGACCTCTCCGAAAAGGCCGGCGCCAACGTGCAGGAGGTCGCGCGCGGCATTGGCCTGGACAACCGCATCGGCACCAAGTTCCTGCATGCCGGTCCCGGCTTCGGCGGCTCCTGCTTTCCGAAGGACACCAAGGCGCTGATCAAGATCGCGCAGGACTACGATGTGAGCTTGCGCATCGTCGAGTCCGTGCTGGCGGTCAACGAGAACCGCAAGCGCGCGATGGCGCGAAAAGTGAGCCAGGCGCTCGGCGGCTCGCTGCGCGGCAAGACCATCGCCGTGCTCGGCCTCACCTTCAAGCCCGACACCGACGACATGCGCGATGCGCCGTCGATTCCGCTGGTCACCGGCCTGATCGACATGGGCGCGAAGGTGAAGGCCTTCGATCCCGTCGGCATGGAGCAGGCGAAGAGCGAGCTGCCCAGCATCACTTATTGCGAGGACGCCTATTCCTGCGCGGAAGGCGCCGATGCGATCGTGATCGTCACCGAATGGGTGCAGTTCCGGGCGCTCGACCTCGACCGGCTGAAGGCGACCATGGCGCAGCCCGTCATCGTCGACTTGCGCAACATCTACCGCCCCGAGGAGATGGCTGCGGCCGGCTTCGTCTACGAGAGCATTGGCCGGCCGCCGGTGCAGGGCTAGCGATCCAACGTCGCGCATAATTCCGTCATGGCCGGGCTTGTCCCGGCCATCCACGTCTGTTTTCTAGTGTGACGACGTGGATGCCCGGCGGTTTCCGTGCGAAGACGCGCTTCGCGCTTTTGCCGGGCATGACGAATGGACAGGCCTTGCCCCGCAGTTTCGACACGCCCCTCCCGATCGATGCCGTGCTCGACGACCTTTCGCGCACGCTGGAGGCGCATCATGCCGCCGTGCTGGTGGCGCCCCCGGGCGCCGGCAAGACCACGCGCGTGCCACTGGCGCTGCTCGATGCCCCCTGGGCCAAGGGCAAGAAGATCATCGTGCTGGAGCCGCGGCGCATCGCGGCGCGCGCCAGCGCCGACCGCATGGCCAAATCACTGGGCGAACGCGCCGGCGAGACTGTCGGCTATCGCGTCCGCTTCGGCTCGAAGATCTCGCGCGCGACCCGCATCGAGGTGGTGACGGAGGGTATCTTCACCCGCCAGATTCTCGACGATCCCGAGCTGTCGGGCATCGCCGCCGTCCTGTTCGACGAATTCCACGAGCGCTCGCTCGATGCCGACATGGGCCTCGCGCTGGCGCGCGACGCGCAAACCGGCCTGCGCGAGGATTTGCGCATCCTCGTGATGTCGGCAACGCTCGATGGCGCCCGCGTGGCAAGATTGCTCGGCGAAGCGCCCGTCGTCGAAAGCGAGGGCCGCGCCTTTCCGGTCGAGACCCGCTATCTCGGCCGCAAGGTGGACGCGCCGGTGGAGCGACAGATGGCGGATGCGATCGCCTCGGCGCTACGGGCCGATGCCGGCTCGGTGCTGGCGTTCCTGCCGGGCGCCGCTGAAATCCGCCGAACCCAGAACCTCCTCGCCGAACGAGTGCAGGATTCCAGCATCGAAATCGTGCCGCTGTTCGGCGCACTCGACGCCGCCGTGCAGGATCGTGCCATCTCGCCGGCACCCAAGGGCACGCGCAAGGTGGTGCTGGCGACCTCGATCGCGGAGACCTCGCTCACCATTGAGGGTGTGCGCATCGTGGTCGATTCCGGTCTTGCCCGCGTGCCGCGCTACGAGCCCGACATCGGCCTGACCCGGCTCGAGACCGTGCGCGTCTCGCGCGCGGCGGCGGACCAGCGCCGCGGCCGCGCCGGCCGCACCGAGCCCGGTGTCTGCTACCGGCTCTGGGACGAACCTCAGACAGCCTCGCTCGCGCCCTACACCCAGCCCGAGATCCTCAGCGCCGATCTGTCCTCGCTGGTGCTCGATCTCGCGCAATGGGGCGTCGCCGATCCTGCCGCACTGTCGTTTCTCGACCCGCCGCCGCAGCCGGCCTGGAAGGAAGCAAAAAACCTGCTCTCCGAGCTCAACGCGCTCGATGGCGATGGCCGCATCACCGCGGAAGGCAAGAGCCTGCGCGCGCTGGCGCTGCCGCCGCGGCTCGCGCGCATGATCGTGGATTCGCATCGTGCCGGCGAGGGCGAAGCCGCCGCCGAGATCGCTGCCATCATCACCGAGCGCGGGCTCGGCGGCGACAGCGTCGATCTCGAGCACCGTCGGGATCAGTTCCGCCGCGACCGTTCCCCGCGAGCCGCAAGCGCGCGCGACCTCGCGCGGCGCTGGGCCTCGCAGGTGGCGGCGTCAGAGAAGGCGGCGACCGGAGAAGCTGGCCTCTCGACCGGCCTGATGCTGGCCTACGCCTTCCCGGATCGCGTCGCGCGCAACCGCGGCAATGGCAGCTTCGTGCTCGCCAACGGTCGAGGTGCTGCCGTAGATCAAACCTCCTCGCTCGCGCGCGCCCCCTATATCGCGATCGGCGAGATGACGGGCACGGCGGCGAGCGGACGCATTCTGCTCGCAGCGCAAATCTCGCAGGACGAGATCGAACGGCATTTCGCCGAGCATATCGAATCCGTCGAGGAGATCTCGTTCGATCGCGGCGCGATGGCGCTGCGGGCGCGGCGCAAGCGCGCGCTGCACGCGATCACGCTCTCCGAGGCGACGCTCGCCGTGTCGCCCTCGGAGGACACTGCGCGCATCTTCGCGGATGGGCTCATCGCCGCCGGACTCGACCGGCTGCCCTGGTCGAAGGTAGCCAAACAATGGCGCGATCGCGTGATGTTTTTGCGCAAGGCCGAGGGCGACAGCTGGCCCGATTTGTCGGACGACGGCTTGATCGCACGGCGCGACGATTGGCTGGTGCCGGCGCTCTACGACAAGATCGCGCTGAAGGACATCTCCGCCGGCGATCTCTCCGACGCGCTGATGGCGTTGTTGCCGTGGGAGATGCGCGCGCGGCTCGACCGCGAGGCGCCGACGCATTTCGAGGCGCCGACCGGCAGCGTGCTCGCCATCGACTATGAAGCCGAGCAGGGGCCGACCATCGCGGTGCGGCTGCAGGAATTGTTCGGCCTCAACACCCATCCCTCGATCGCCGCCGGCAAGGTGCCGCTGGTGCTGGAGCTGCTGTCGCCGGCGCAGCGCCCGGTGCAGGTGACGCGCGATCTTCCTGGCTTCTGGCGCGGCAGCTACAGTGCCGTGCGCTCCGATTTGCGCGGCCGCTACCCGCGCCATCCCTGGCCCGAAGATCCGGCGAATGCGCTTCCGACCCGGCGGGTCAAGCCGCGCGGGACGTGAGGCGCTAGATATGCGAGTGCATCCATGCCCGCTGGCGCAGCTGGAACCTACGGCAATTGACCGTGCGCGGGATTGAAAAAGTCCACGCCGTCGTGCTCTGGTGCGCCCTCACCAACAACATCCTGCAAGGTAACCGCCTCCGCAGCGCAGAAGCGAGAGCTCATCGACGAACTCAGACCCGCCATTTACCGCGATAAAGCAGCCCCACTCCGCTCCGAACGAGCAAAAGCGTCACAAGCTCTGAGGATGAGGGTCTCACAAAATTGCATTCTGCCCGGAAATCGCTATTTTCCGCGCCCCGGAGGCCCCTTAGATGTCCGTTATCGATCTTGCCGCGAACCCGAGCGATCTGCGTGCGCTCGCCGAACAATCCAACGCCTGGCCGTTCGAGCAGGCGAAGGCCATTGTCGCGCGGCTGAAGAAAAGCCCGAAGGACGAGGTGCTGTTCGAGACCGGCTACGGGCCATCAGGCCTGCCGCATATCGGCACCTTCGGCGAGGTCGCGCGCACCTCGATGGTGCGGCACGCTTTTCATGTGCTGACCGAGAACAAGATCAAGACGCGCCTGCTCGCGTTCTCCGACGACATGGACGGGTTTCGGAAAGTGCCCGACAACGTCCCCAACAAGGAGATGCTGGCCGCGCATCTCGGCAAGCCGCTGACCCGCGTGCCGGATCCGTTCTCCAACGAGTACCCGTCGTTCGGGCACCACAACAATGCACGGCTGCGCGCCTTCCTCGATCATTTCGGCTTCGACTACGAATTCGCGAGCTCGACCGACTATTATACGTCCGGCCGTTTCGACGCGACGCTGCTCAAGATGTTAGCTGCCTACGACAAGGTGATGGCGATCATCCTGCCGACGCTCGGACCCGACCGCCGCGCGACCTATTCGCCGTTCCTCCCCATCAGCAAGACCACGGGTGTCGTGCTGCAGGTGCCGATGATCCGCCGCGACGTTGCGGCCGGCACGGTGACCTATCTCGATCCCGATACCAACCAGGAAGTCGAGACGCCGGTCACCGGCGGTAACGTCAAGTGCCAATGGAAGGCCGACTGGGCGATGCGCTGGGTCGCGCTCGGCGTCGATTACGAGATGGCCGGCAAGGATCTGATCGACTCGGTCAAACTCTCCGGCGCGATCGCGAGGGCGCTCGGCGCCACGCCGCCGGAGGGCTTCAACTACGAGCTCTTCCTCGACGACAAGGGCCAGAAGATATCGAAGTCGAAGGGCAACGGCCTCACCATCGACGAATGGCTGCGCTACGCCTCGCCGGAATCGCTGTCGCTGTTCATGTATCGCGAGCCGAAGGCGGCCAAGCGGCTGTATTTCGACGTCATCCCGCGCAACGTCGACGACTACCAGCAGTTCATTGACGGCTTTGCCAAGCAGGACGCCAAGCAGCAGCTCGGCAATCCGGTCTGGCATGTCCACAGCGGCCATCCGCCGAAGTTCGACATGCCCGTCACGTTCCAGCTCTTGCTGACGCTGGTGTCGTCGTCGAATGCGGAGAATGCCGAGACGCTGTGGGGTTTCATTGGCCGCTACCGGCCCGGCGTGAGCCCGCAGACGCATCCCAAGCTCGACGCGATGGTCGGCTATGCCATCAATTATTATCGCGACTTCGTCGCGCCGACGAAGACGTTCCGCGAACCGACCGAGACCGAGCGCGCGGCGCTGCAGGATTTGCGGGATGCATTATCGCAGCTTCCGCAGGACGCCTCGGCCGAGGACATCCAGAACGTCGTCTACGAGATCGGCCGCCGCGAGCCGTTCCTCGATCCAGTCAAGAAGGGCAAGGACGGCCGTCCCGGCGTGACACTCGACTGGTTCAACATGCTCTACCAGGTGCTGCTCGGCCAGGAAAAGGGCCCGCGCTTCGGCTCCTTTGTCGCGGTGTATGGCGTGCAGAACGCGGTGAATATGATCGACGGCGCGCTGGCGCGGAGTGCGTGAGGAACGCATTGCTGTTACGAGCGCAATGCATCTCCCCAAGGTCGTCCCGGCGAAGGCCGGGACCCGTAGCCCCAGGAAGAGGTTTGGCGAAGGTTGGTAGTCATGAGGCCTTTGGGACGAAGACCGCCACTCTCTGATAGATCACGCGGTATGGGTCCCGGCCTTCGCCCTAGGGCATGCACATATCTGGTGCGGCGGATTGACTCAGAGCGGCATCTGGGGATTC